>JASHQA010000451.1 GCA_030037785.1 Streptosporangiaceae bacterium | reverse complement strand
GTGACCACGGCCCGACCTGCCTCAGTCGCGTAACCGCAGCCGTGAGCCGCGCGCAGCAACTCGTAGGCCAGCTCAGGCTCGTCGGGCGAGCCGTTCCCATGAGTGGTCAGCCCGCAATACCCGATGACGTCGGCCGTGCCCTTCCGCTCCACCGCCAGAATCCCAGGGCCCGGCTCCGCACGCGCTGCGCGTATCTGCGCAGCGATGTCCGCCACGGTCGGCCGGCCCTCGGAGTTGAGCTGCGCCGGGTGTCCCGCGTGCCAGGGATCGCAGCGGCGGTCAGGTCATGGCCAGGACAGCGTAAGCCGCCAGCCAGTGCTCGACCATGTAGTCGCTGCCGGTCACGTGCGGCAGCGCGGCGGCCAGGTGCGTCGAGGCCGCCTCGGCCGCCGGGCTGACCCTCGCGTCGCCCGACGGCAGGCTCTCGGCCAGCCGTCGCCAGCACCAGGCCCGGCTCGCATTCAGACCGTGCAGGTGCGCGATCTGACCCTCGCTGGCATCGGAGACGACTGCGGGCGTGAACAGCGTCGCCGGCTCACGACCTTCGATGCCCGGCAGGAACGCGCCCAGCCAGGTGCCGAATTCGTCGGCCGGCAGCAGCCGCGTCATCAGCTCGGCCTCGGTGAGCGCGGGAGACAAGAAGTCGTGGCCCGAGGGCTCGAACCGCGCGGGCCAGCCGGTGTCGCTGCTGAACCACTCGAGTGCCCTGGCTGTCACCGCGTTGGCGAGTTCGGGCGACCTCCGCTGCGCATACGGCAGCACGATGGAGAAGGCAAATGCGCTGTTGGGATGGACCCCGTAGCGGACCGGATAGGTCGCCTTGGGCAGCCACGCCAGGAATCCGCGGCTGAGTGCCGCCTCGAGCGGCGCCATCGCGGTCAGCCACCGCGTCGCGTCGGCGTCGCCGAGTTCGGATAGCTCGTGAACGAGCGCCAGCGCCCACGCCCAGCCATAGGGCCGCTCGCTTCGACCGCTCCGGCCCGTGACGAACTCGGCCTCGGCTCGCAGCTTCTCCGCGGTGAACTGCGCACGCAGCAGCGCCCGGATCTCGTCCGCTGGAACCGCGTCTGGCGCGATACGCAGCAGCCGGACGAGCAGCCAGTGCATCTCCACGCAGGAATGCCAGTCCAGGCTGCCGAAGAACACCGGCGTCCGGTCGGCGGGCCGGTGCGGAAAGTCGCCTGGCCCGCTCATCGTGTGGAGGATGTGCGAGGGAAACTCCCGCTCGATGTTGGCGCTCGCGACCCGCGCGTATCCGGCGGCGCGCTCGCGCAGAATCAGGTCCCAGTCGCAGCCGAGTTGCACCGAGTCGACGACCTCCCGAACCGAAGCCGGTACCGCCGCTCCAGCCTGCCATACCGGACCCTGCGCACCCGGACGGCGGCTGCAGTTATCGGTGCGGCAGGGCTCACGAGTGGACCTCCGCCGGGATGGCCGGGCGCCAGCGAGCGTGCCGGGTGCCGGTAGCTGGCTCGCGGAGCACGGTAAGACGCGGCCTGGGACCGTCGGTGCGCCCGGCAGGCGGCTTGCGGCTGCCGGCCTGGTAGGGCGCGGGCCAGCCCGCGCCCGGCCCGTGGTAGCCCTGGTCGGCGGCAGCATGCAGAGTCCAGTGCGGGTCGTACAAGTGCGGTCGCCCGACCGCGACGAGGTCCGCGCGGCCGGCCAGCAGCAACGAGTTGACGTCGTCATAGGACGAGATGGCCCCGACGGCGATGACCGCGACCCGGTAGCGGCCCGCCAGGTCGTTGCGGATGCGGTCGGCGTAGGGGGTCTGGTAGCTACGCCCGAACTCTGGCTGCTCGTCCTTGACCACCTGTCCGGTGGACACGTGAATGGCGTCCGCGCCGTGCTCGCCAAACGCCGCCGCTATCTGCACGGCGTCCTCGACGTCGTTGCCGCCCTCGTGCCAGTCGGTCGCCGAGATCCGCACGCTGATCGGCCGCTCCGCAGGCCATGCCGTCCGCACCGCGTCGAACACCTGCAGCGGGTAGCGCAGCCTGTTGCCCAGCGGACCGCCGAAGGCGTCATGGCGGTGATTGGCCAGCGGCGACAGGAAGGACGACAGCAGGTACCCGTGCGCGCAGTGCAGTTCGAGCAGGTCAAAGCCGGCCCGCGCCGCCGCGCGGGTGGCGGTCACGAACTGGCCGGTGATCTCGTCTAGCTCGGCGCGGCTGAGCTCGCGCGGGACCTGACTAGCCGGCGAATAAGGGATCGCAGATGGCCCGGCCACCTCCCAGTTGCCGTCCGCGAGCGGCTCGTCCATGCCCTCCCACATGAGCTTCGTCGACCCTTTGCGCCCGGAGTGGCCGAGCTGAATGCCGACCTTCGCGGCGCTGTGCCGGTGCACGAAGTCCACGATCCGTGCCCAGCCGCGCTCCTGCTCCGGCGCGTAGATGCCGGCGCAGCCGGGCGTGATGCGACCCGCCGCGGAAACGCACACCATCTCGGTCAGCACCAGGCCGGCGCCGCCGAGCGCGCGAGCACCGAGGTGAACCAGATGAAAGTCGCCGGGTAGCCCGTCGCGGGCGGAGTACATGTCCATCGGCGAGACGACCACCCGGTTGGGCAGCGCGAGGCTGCCGAGGCGGAACGGATGGAACATCGGCGGCGTGCTGGCTGGCGCGCCCTCCGGCGCGGTGCTGGCTGGCGCGCCCTCCGGCGCGGTGCTGGCTGGCGCGCCCTCCGGCGCGGTGCTGGCTGGCGCGCCCTCCGGCGCGGTGCT
>JASHQA010000450.1 GCA_030037785.1 Streptosporangiaceae bacterium | reverse complement strand
GGTGACGAGGCAGAACATCGAGCGCTGCCGGGCTCTGGGTGACTTCGACCTCGACCTCGACGCCGCCGAACGGCTGTGGGACGAAGCCATGAGGTTGCCCGGCACGGCCGACCGGCCGCCGCCGCAGTGGTACCACGGCGACTTGGCCGCGGAGAACCTGCTGGTGCGGAACGGGCGGCTGGCTGCGGTTCTGGACTTCGGCGGACTGGCGATCGGCGATCCTGCCGTCGACCTGGCAGTCGCCTGGGAAGTCCTGGATCCGCCTGCCAGAGAGATCTTCCGGGAAGAGCTCGGAGTCGACGACGCAACGTGGCTGCGAGGCAGAGCCTGGGCTCTCTCCATCACGCTCATGATCTGGTACTACTGGAGGACCATGCCCCGGCGAAGGTCGAGCCGTATAGCCATCGGCCGCAACGTTCTCGACGATGCCGGCTATCTCCGATGACGCCGGCCAGGTCCGATGACGCCCCCAACGAGCCCGTTCCGTTGCTATGGTCTGTGGTCTTGACGGCCGCCGGCCGGTGTCGGATTTCATAGAGCGAGCGTCGAGAAGGGCTTGCCGATGAAGACCAGCACGGATCGCATTCTGACAACCCACACCGGAAGCATCGCCAGACCAGACGACCTCATCGAGCTCATGCGGGCCAAGGAGAACGGCCGGCCGTACGACCGACAGGCGTTCGAGGCGCGCGTGACCGCGGCCGTCGAGGACTGCGTACGCCATCAGGTCGAGGCCGGCCTTGACGTCATCAACGACGGGGAACAGCGCAAGAGCGGGTTCGCCACGTACCTGACGGAGCGGATCGGTGGGTTCGAGGAGCTGCCCGGAGCGGGCGAGTCACCGGGGAGCCAGTGGCGGGAGGTCAGCGAGTTCCCCGCGTACTACGAGCGCTACTTCAAGGTCGCCATGTTTGGCGCGATGCTGAGCCCGCAGCGACGGCTGGTGTGCCGGGGTCCGGTCACCTACACCGGGCAGGAGGCGATCGCGACCGACATCGCGAACCTGAAGTCCGCGCTCGCCGGCCGGCAGTACACCGAGGCGTTCATGTCCGCTGCCTTGCCGACCGGCCTGGCCGAGCAGCAGAACGAGTACTACTCCTCGCGCGACGACTTTCTCACTGCCCTCGCCGATGCGGTGCACGAGGAGTACCGGGCGATCATCGACGCCGGGTTCCTGATCCAGCTCGACGACCCGGCCGCGTCCCAGCTCTGGGGCCACGCCGGCGCCGAGCCGCCGGAACGAGCCAGGCGCGTCGGTGCGATGGTCGATCTCATCAACTACACGCTCCGCGACATCCCGGCCGAGAAGGTCCGGTATCACACCTGTTACGGCATCAATCAGGGCCCGCACATCCACGATCTCCACCTGCGCGACTTCATCGAGCCGATGCTGAAGGTCAACGCCCAGGCGGTGTCGTTCGAGGTGATGAATCTCCGGCACCTGCACGACTACCACGCCTTCGAAGACGTGAAGCTGCCGGACGGCAAGATCATCATTCCGGGCATGCTGAGCAACGGCGCCAACTGGGTGGAGCACCCGGAGCTGATCGCGGAGTTCACCGTGCGCTACGCCGACCTAGTCGGGCGCGAGAACGTGATGATCGGCAACGACTGCGGCTTCGCCTCTCAAGCTGGGAGCCGGGAGATCGATCCGAATGTGGCCTGGGCCAAGTTTGCGGCGCTCGCCGAGGGGGCGCGCATCGCGACCAGGCGATTGTGGCACCGGTTCGGTGATCGTGGAAACCTGGCGTCCTATGCGGACGCCAACTCTCCGCGGAACGCTAAGTCTCCGTGATCATGACCGATGGGGGCCGGCACCCGCTGCTGCCGGTGGCTGAGCGCTGGTTCGACGCTACCGAGGTGGGGGACGGGATCTACCGCATCACCGAGCCGCACGTACACGCGTATGTCCGGTCCAACGCCTGGCTGGTCCGCGGCAGCGCCGCGCACCTCATCGTGGACACCGGCCTCGGCGTCGGCAAGCTGGCGGACGAACTAGCTGGCCTGCTCGACCGGCCCGTGATCGCGGTCGCCACGCACGGCCACTTCGATCACTTCGGCGGGCTGGGGGAGTTCGCAGAGCGAGCCGCGCATCCCGACGACGGCGACGTCATCGAGGCGGCCGGCGACTATGTGACGCTCCGCGCGGCGACGTACCCCGCAGCGCTCCTCGACGAGTTCGAGGCGGCCGGCGAGCCGGTGCCTGACCTGCTGGTCGACGCGCTCCCCGCCGAGGGGTTCGACCTCGCGCGGTTCCGCACACCACCCGTCGGCATCACCCGCTGGCTGGCCGACGGCGACGTGATCGACCTGGGTGACCGCAGCTTCTCGGTCCTGCACGCGCCCGGTCACTCGCCCGGCAGCATCTGTCTGTGGGAAGCGGGATCGCAGACGCTGGTGTCTGGCGACGTCCTCGTCGACGGTGAGCCGCTGCTCGACCAGTTGCCGAGGTCCAGCCCGGCCGACTTTGCCGCCAGCCTGCGCCGCCTGGCAGACGTTCCGGTGCGGACCGTATACGCCGGCCACGGTCCGGCGTTCGGCCGCCAGCGGGCGCACGAGATCATCGCGGACTACCTGGCCCGGCGCGCGTAAGCGGCGGGCGCTGCGGGCCAGAGACTTGTTCAGCCCTGAGCGAACAGACGCATGACGAGGCCCGTCCGGGGCTTGGGGCCGAACGATGTCGACTTGCGCGGCACCCGCCGCCCCAGCGCGGCGACCTCATACACCTGCGCCGCCGACATGGGGCAGCAGAGCACCGCGGTCCCGGCCATGCCTGGGCCGCTCGAGCCGCCGGACCCGCCCGCGCCGCCGGACCCGCCCGCGCCGCCCGAGTCGGTCGCTCCGGTCGGTCCGCGCGGGTCGCAGTCCGCGGTCGCAATGGCGTCAGCCGGGTCGTGGAAGGCCCGGACGCTCCGCTCGTCGTCGGCCACTCCCCAGATCCGCGCGAACAGCAGGTCGGCCATTACCGTGCCGCCGACCCGCTGCCACAGTTCGGCGGGCTGGTCTGGCACGGCCGTGCGCAGTATCGCCGGGTCCGGGTCGCTGAGCAGCCAGGCCCGGCCGTGCCCGGCCAGCGCGAACGCCACGCCGCGAGCGCCCGCCCCGGTGAGTTGCGCGAGGATCTCCGGCACGTCTCGGGTGCCGCCAGGCAGCTCACTCACCTCGAACGCGGCCGCAGCCAGCCGCGCCGCAGTCTCGGGAACCAGCCCTTCGACGACCCGGTGGATGGCCCCGACCTGCGGTGGGTACGCGGCCGAGTCCACGAGCAGGGCCAGCCCGCGGTCCCACGGGCCCGGCCCCGCGCCAGCCCGCCATAGCCGTCGCTGCACCTCGAGGTAGGCGGCGTAGCGGTGGTGACCGTCAGCGATCAGCGCGGTCCGCGGCGCGAGGTCGGCCGCGATGGCCGCTAGCTGCGCCGGGTCGGTGATCGCCCAGAGCCGGTGCCGCAGGCCGTCCGCGGTGGCGGCCTCGGCCAGCGGCGGACGGCGGTCCGCGACGGAGTCGACCAGCCCCGTGGCCAGCCCGTTCCCGTTTTGATAGAGGAGGAAAATCGGCTCGAGGTTCGCCTGCGTGGCCTCCATGAGTTGGCGTCGGCCGGCCACCGGTCCGGGCATCACGTTCTCGTGCGGCTGCACGATGCCGGCGGCATACGGCGCCAGCCCGAGGGCGCCGATCAGCCCGCGCTGGAGCACCACGCCGCGGCCGGCCGCGGCCTGCTCATAGACGTACAGCGTCGGCACCGGATCCGGGAGCAGGATCCCGTCGGCGATCCAGCGCGCAAGATCGGCGGCGGCATCCTGGAACGGGCTGCCCGGCTGGTCCGCCGGATGCCGGGGCAGGATGAGCCTGACCACATTGTGCGGATCGGCGGCCATCAGCCGGGTCTCGTTATCTGCGGCGATCACGTCGTACGGTGGGGAAGTTACCTGGGCGAGGTCGCTCACCCGGTTCTCGGCGTAGCGCACGCCGCGGAATGGCGCGAGCACGAGGCCCGGCGGCTGCCGTGGGGCCGGCGCCAGGCCGGTCGGAAGGGTTGGCACGTATGTCAGAAGGACCGGCGGGCGGGCCTGATTCCCGCCCCGAGAATCCGCGCGAGCAGCCTGCCGATCCGCCGCCTCCTCCTGACCAGACTGCTGCCGAGCCTGCGCGCACCGCCGACACTCACCAGCTGTATCAGCGCGGCCTTGACCTGCTCGGCCGCGGCAGCCCGGCCGCTGCCGCGCAGCTCCTGCAGCGGGCCGCCGCCGCCGAGCCGAGGTCCCGGAGCATCCTGGAGGCCCTGGCCAGGGCGCAGTTCGACACGGGCCACTACGCGGAAGCGGCCCGCAACTTCCGGCGCATCGTCGAAGCCAGCCCGAGCGACGACTACGCCCAGTTCGGCCTCGGCCTGGCGCTGGCCCGCACGGGCGATCACGGCGGCGCGGCCGAGCACCTGGCGCTGGCCGCGGCGATGCGGCCCAACCTGCGGCACTACACCGACGCCCTGCGGAGCGTGCGGGCGACGCTGCAGGCTCGCCGCGAAGCTCCAGGGAATTCCGATTGAGCGGGGGGAACGGGCTCGGCGGGGCCGATCACGGCTCGGCTGGCCGCGGCCCGTGCACTGCCCCGCGCACTGCTCCGCGCACCGCCTCGCGCACTGCTCCACGCACCGGCTCGCGCACTGCTCCGCGCACCGCCCCGCAGTCTTGCGCGGGTCCGCTCAGCGATCACTACGACGCCGCGCTGCTCGACCTTGACGGCGTTGTCTACCTCGGCGGGACGCCGATCCCCGGCGCGGCCCCCGCGCTCGCCGCCGCGTCCGCCAGGGGCATGAAGCTGGCCTACGTCACCAACAACGCATCCCGGACTCCGCACGCGATCGCGGCGCAGCTGTCGGCGATGGGCGTGCCAGCGACAGCGACCGACATCGTCACCTCGGCCCAGGCGGCCGCGCACCTGCTGGCCGACCGGCTGGGGGCCGGCTCAGCGGTCCTGGTCGTGGGCGCTGCCGGGCTGCGTCTCGCGGTGCGGGAGCGGGGCCTGCGGCCGGTGACTTCCGCGGCCGCCGGGCCGCTCGCGGTCGTGCAAGGCTATTCGCCGCACATCGACTACGGGCTGCTGGCCGAGGCCGCCCTCGCCATCAACGCGGGTGCCTGGTACGTGCTGTCGAACGCCGACCCCACCCTGCCCACTCCGCGCGGCCCGCAGCCAGGGAACGGCTCGCTCGCTCAGGTCCTGATCCACGCGACTGGCCGGCAACCGGTGGTCGCCGGCAAGCCCGAGCCGCCGCTGCACGCCGAGTCCGTCGAGCGTGTCGGAGCGAAGCGGCCGCTCGTGGTCGGCGACCGGCTGGATACCGACATCGAGGGCGCGTTCCGCGGTGGAGCCGACAGCCTGCTCGTGCTGACCGGCGTCACCCGGCCGGCGGACCTGCTGCTGGCGCCCGCCGAGCACCGGCCCAGCTATGTCGCCACCGACCTGGCCGGCCTGAACGCGAGCCATCCGCAGGTCACTGCGGCCGACGGCCGGTTCGGTTGCGGCGGCTGGACCGCGGCGGCCGGGGGACCTGGCGAAGCCTGGCTGGCCGTGTCCGGCTCGGGTGCCTGGATCGACGGCCTGCGGGCGCTGTGCAGCGCTGCCTGGTCGGCGGGTCTGCCGCCCGGCAGCCCTGAGGAGCAGCGCCGGGCCGCCGGGCTCGCCCTCGCGGCTATCGGATAGCTGCGCTGATATCACCCTGCGGGGCGACGGCAATCAGCCCCGCGGCCGACGCGAGCTATCGCGTTTCCCCGAGACACTGATGTCGCCAGTCAGACCGACTGGCACGTGTCTGCTGAGGGGACTGACCGACATGATCGAGGCACGGGGCCTCACCAAGCGGTACGGGGACACGCTGGCGGTGGACGACCTGTCGTTTAGCGTGGCGCCTGGCAAGATCACCGGCTTCCTTGGCCCGAACGGCGCCGGGAAGACCACGACGATGCGGCTGATCCTCGGCCTCGACCGGCCGACCGCCGGTCAGGTCACCATCAACGGAACGGCATTCGAGCAGGCGGACCAGCCGATGCGCCTCGTCGGCGCGCTTCTTGACGCGAAGGCTCTGCACGGGGGCCGGAGCGCGTACAACCACTTGCTCTGCCTGGCACAGTCGAACAACCTGCCGCGGCGCCGGGTCGACGAGGTTCTCGGCCTGGTCGGACTGACCGACGTGGCGAGTAAGCGGTCCAAGGGGTTTTCGCTCGGCATGGGACAGCGGCTCGGCATCGCCGCGGCCCTGCTCGGCGACCCGCAGATCCTCATGTTCGACGAGCCGGTCAATGGCCTGGACCCCGAGGGCATTCTCTGGATCCGGAACCTGATGAAGGCCCTGGCTGCCGAGGGCCGGACGGTCTTCGTGTCCAGTCACTTGATGTCGGAGATGGAGAATACGGCGGACCACCTGCTGGTCATCGGCCGCGGACGGCTCATCGCCGACTGCACGGTCGACGAATTCATCAGGGCCAACTCCCGGCAGACGGTCCGGGTGCGAACACCGCAGCCCGACCTGCTGGCGAAGCTCGTCGCGGCCGTGGGCGGCACTGTGCGCGAGGACGGCGACGGCGCGATGGTCGTCACCGGACTCGACCAGGCCGAGGTCGGCGACCTGGCCTACGAGAACGCAGTCCGGCTGCACGAACTGGCGCCGGTGCACGCGTCCCTTGAGCAGGCGTTCATGGAACTGACCGCGTCCAGCGTCCAATTCCACGCGGGCGTGCCCGAGCTGCCGGTGCTGGCCGGAGAGGTGGCCTGAGATGGCGACGACGACAACACCGCGGCCGACCGCCGGCGTCGGGCTTGACCTGCCCCGCTCCGCTGGCCGGGTGAGCTTCGCGGGAGCCCTGCGCTCCGAGTTCACCAAGATCCGCTCGGTTCGGTCTACCTACTGGACCCTGATCGCCATGTTCATCGTCGTGGTCGGCTTCGGCGCGCTGGCCAGCTTCGGCGTCGCCTCGCAGCCACACCCGCCGACCGGCCCGGGCTGGGACCCGACCCGGCAGAGCCTCGCCGGGCTGTACATCGGGCAGCTCATCATCGGTGTGCTCGGTGTGCTGGTCATCAGCTCCGAATACGGCACCGGAATGATCCGGACCACGCTGACGACGAACCCGCACCGCGGGGTGATGATCGCGGCCAAGGCAGTCGCCTTCACGGTCATCGCGTTCATCGCCGCCCTGATCACCAGCTTTGCGGCGTTCTTCCTCGGCCAGGCGATCATGTCCTCGCACCACATCAGCACCACCCTCAGCAGCCCTGGCGTGCTGCGCGCGGTGATCGGCGGCGCGCTGTTCCTGACGGCGTGCGGGGTGCTGGCCTTCGGCCTCGGGCTGTTGCTGCGGCACACGGCGGCGGCCATCGGCGCCGTGGTGGGGCTGCTGTTCGTGGTGACAATCCTGGTCAACTTCCTGCCGCAGGGGTGGCAGAACCACGTCAACGAGTGGGTCCCGGCCCTGGCTGGCGGCATGCTCTGGCAGGTGCGGGCCCAGCCGCCGGGCGCGACGCCGATGTTCGGGCCGTGGCCAAGCTTCGCTGTGCTCTGCGGCTGGGCGGCGCTGGCGCTGGTGTCGGCCGTGCTCCTGTTCCGCAAGCGGGACGCGTAGCCCGCTGGGCGACGAGCGGCCGGGCACGGGGGCCCCGGCCACTCGGGGTGCGGGGGCCCCGGTCGGCTCGGGGTGCGGGGGTCTCGGCCGCTCGGGGCGCCGGGTCTGCCCGCCAGTGTCCGGCTGGGCGGCCCGGCGCTAGCGTGCCCGGCTCGACTCGTACGCCTCGTCGAGTTGCCCGGCCCGCCGGCCGTCCAGGCTCTCTCGGATGATGTCGGCGTGGCCGGCGTGCCTGGCGGTTTCCTTGATCAGGTGCAGCAGCACCCAGCGCACCGATACCTGCTCGTCGTTGGCTGTCGGCGCGCCTAGGTCGGCGGTGGCGCCGACGATCTGCCCGGTCAGTTCCGCCGTCTCGGCGTAGTAGCCGAGCATCCCGGCGAGCGTCTCGTCGGGTTCGAGCCGGAAGTCAGCCGGCCAGTCCTCGGGTGGCCACAGTCCCGGCAGCGGCTGGCCCGCGATGCCGGCCACCGCCCAGCGCCGCTCGGTTCGCGCGCAGTGCTTGATCAGACCGCCGAGCGACAGCGTGCTCGCCGTCGGCGTCAGGCGGGCCTGCGCGTCGGTGAGTCCGAGCACCGCGGCGCGGAGCGCGTCACGCTGCTGCGCGAGGAAGGTCAGCAGACCGTCGCGCTCGTCAGCGACTTGCCTGGCAAACAGCGTCATGTGTCGTCATCCTGCCCGCGAGCGGGTGCCGCGTCCACCACCTCACGCTGGTCAGGCCGGCTGGCAGCGCGGACACCACAGGGCGAGGCGCTCTTCCAGCGCGGGCCCGAGTTCGGCGCGCCGGATCATGGTGCCGCAGCGGCGGCACGGCTGGCCGGCCCGGCCGTAGACCCACAGCCGCGCGCCGCGCGCCGGGTTGCCGGTGGTGACAGTCCCGATCCGGTTCTTGTTCGCGTCCAGCAGCCGCCGGGCGAGCTCGACCACTCCGCGCAGATCATCGATCTGACCCACCGGCCGCCACGGGCTGATCCCGCGCAGGAACAGGGTCTCGGCCCGGTAGATGGTGCCGATGCCGGCCAGGTTCCGCTGATTGAGCAGCGCCTCGCCGATGCTGCGGTCGGGCTCGGCCCGGAGCCTGCGAACCGCCTCGTCCGCGTCGAAGGCGGGACCGAGCAGGTCCGGACCGAGGTGGCCGACTACCGTGTCCTCTCTGCTGGTGCGGATCACCTCGACGACTCCGAGCAGGCTTCCGACGGCCTGCCACTGCTCGTTGGCGAGGATCAGCCGGATCCGGTGATCGCGCAGCGGGCACCCACCCGCCGCGCTGACCCGCCAGGAGCCGTCCATCTTCAGGTGCGTGTGCACGGTGACGTTCCCGTCGACCCTGGTGAGCACGTGTTTGCCGCGGGACACCGTCTCGGTCACGGCCCGGCCGGCCAGGTTCATGGTGGCGTAGCGCGGCACCCGGAAGTCGCTGCTCACCAGCAGTCGGCCAGCCAGCGCGTCGTGCAACTGGCTGGCCGCGCGCCACACCACGTCACCCTCCGGCATGACGCCAGCATGCCATCGCTCCGGTAGTCGCCGACCCCGGTCACCGTGGCGTGCGCTGGCGACACGTCGCCGGGAGCGGGCTAGTGGGCGAGGCGATCCGCCGCATGGCTTGCGGATCGGTTGCGCATCGGACGGTGACCGCTCGGCGGGGTGGTGCCGACCGTTGGGAGTCGGGGGTGACCGCTCGGCGGGCTGATGCCGACCGTTGCGCGGCGATGCCGACCGTTGCGCGGCGATGCCGACCGTTGCGGAGTCATAGCGACCGCATACAGGGAAATTCTGACCGGTTTGCGAATTTTGCCCCCGCTGAGCGGTCGCGGTCGCGCGCTTACGGTCGCCATCACTCCACCGAGTGGTCGCCATTGCGGAGGCGCTCGGCATCAACGGGACCAGTCGGCGCTGGCCTCCGCTGCCCCGAAACGGCGACTCGCCCGGCTGCCCGCTGATGACCGCCGCTGCCATCAGTCGACGGCCACGACGACCTGCTCGGGACGGCGACCACGCACCGCCGATCCACCCCTGCTGCCAAGCCTCGGGCGACGCTTGGACCGCGAGCGTGACCACTTGGTACGTAGCGTGCTAGATCAGCTTGCGAAGGTGCAGCAGGTCGAACACGCTCCCCTGGACCTTGAGCTTGCCGGTCAGCCAGGCGCGCATGAAGCTGCCCGGATCCGCGCCGATCGCGACGACGACATCGCTGTCGGCGATGAACCGAACCTGGGCTGCGGAAGCGCCGTTCTCGGCCAGCCTGACCGGCTCGGCGCCGTCCGGGCTGAGCCGGGTCAAGAACGTGACCCCCAGGTCGGGAACGCGGCAGCTCAGCGTGCGGTCAAGCAGGTGGGCTGCCCGGTCTTTGGCATCCATCTGCGCGATGCGGCCGGTCAGGCTCTCGAGCGCTGCCCGGCACTCCTCGGCTGTTGCCATAGGTTCCCTTCCGCAGTCACCGTCATTGTGCGCCCTCGCGCTGCCTGGGCACGCCGCCGGGCAGGAGAGGTACTCCGGCCTCGGGCGCCTGAGCGGTAGCGTGCAGGTTGGCGGCGGATGCAAGCGAAGCGCGGCCCGGTGGGCCGCGTCGAGAATGGTGGGGCGGATGAATCACCAGCCTGGGCCCGAAACCGACGGCACGGACAGCACCGCCGCGAACAGCGTTGCGGCGGAAGGCGTTGCGGGGAACAGCAGGGCTGAGGAAGGCAGGGCCGAGGAAGGCAGGGCCGAGGAAGGCACCGCCGAAGCGGTCGAGCCTGGTGTGGCCGACGCCGACGCCGGGCCGGGCGAGGCTGATGCCACGGCAGGCGAGCCTGCGGTGGGTGAGGCTGCCTCGATGCACTCAGAACCCGGGCGGCCCGAGACCGGCGAGACACGAGTCGATGCGGCGCTGACACTCCTCGATCGGCTGACCGAGCTGCCGGTGACCGAGCACGCGGCGGTTTTCGAGCGGGTGCATGCTGAGCTCATCGCCGTCCTAGGCCAGCTCGACCCCGAGTCCGCTGGCTCGGACGACTGATCACACCGACCGTTCGATGAGCAGGAGGCTGCGGCTCGATGCAGAGCTGGTACGGCGAGGCCTGGCCAGATCGCGTGACCAGGCGGCTGATCTCATCGCCGCCGGCCGGGTGGCAGTCGGCGGCCAGCAGGCGGCGAAGCCGGCGTCCCAGGTGAGCACCGATGCAGCGATCACCGTCGCGCAGCCTGGACAGGGGCCGGAATACGCGTCCCGGGCTGGCTACAAGCTGGCCGGCGCGCTGGCAGCGTTCGACGGTCTCGCCGTTGCGGGCAAGCGCTGCCTGGATGCCGGCGCGTCCACCGGTGGCTTCACCGACGTGCTGCTGCGGGCCGGAGCGCGCCACGTCGTGGCCGTCGACGTGGGCTACGGCCAGCTTGCCTGGTCGCTGCGCAGCGATGACCGGGTCACCGTCCTAGACCGGGTCAACGTCCGGAGCCTGACGCCCGAACAGGTGGCGCCCGCTCCGGAGCTGGTGGTGGCCGACCTGTCCTTTATCTCGCTGCGACTGGTGCTGCCCGCGCTGATCGACTGCGCCGCACCGGGAGCCGACTTCGTGCTCATGGTCAAGCCCCAGTTCGAGGTGGGCCGGGAACTGGTCCGCGGCGGCGTGGTCAAGGACCCGGCGCTGCGATCTCAGGCCGTATCGGACGTCGCGGGGGCGGCCGCCGATCTTGGCCTTGGCGTGGCGGGCATCACCGCCAGCCCACTCCCCGGCCCGGCCGGGAACGTGGAGTACTTCCTGTGGCTGCGTCGCGGCGCGGCCGCGCTGGACGCGGGCCTGCTCGCGCGCGCCATTGCGGCGGGCCCGCAGTGACCGGCTGGCCCGATGTTCCCGCCGGCGGCCGGGTCGTGCTGCTCGTCGCGCACACCGGCAGGCCCGAGGCGCTGCGCGTGTCGCGGGCGCTGATCACCAGGCTGTCCGAGCTGGGCCTCGCGGTCCGCGTCCTGGAACCCGAGGCCACCGCGCTCGCCAGCCCTGCGGCCGAGGTGGCCCCGGGATCGTCGGCGGCCGCCGTCGGGGCTGAGGTGGTGCTGGTCGTGGGTGGCGACGGGACGCTGCTGCGCGCGGCCGAACTGGCCCGCCCGGCTCGCGTCCCGCTGCTCGGCGTGAACCTCGGTCACATTGGGTTCCTCGCCGAGGCCGAGCCCGAAGACTTGTCTGCCGCCGTCAGTGGCCTAGCGGCCCGGCAGTACTCGGTCGAGCAGCGGATGACCGTCGACGTCACCGTTCGCAGCAACGGCGCGCAACTCGCCTCGACCTGGGCGCTGAACGAAGCGAGCGTGGAGAAGGCTGCCAGGGAACGCATGCTCGACCTCGTCATCGAGGTCGACGGTCGCCCGCTGTCGCGCTGGGGCTGCGACGGCGTGGTGTTCGCGACGCCGACTGGCTCGACTGCCTACGCTTTCTCGGCGGGCGGCCCGGTGGTGTGGCCCGAGGTGGACGCGCTGCTGATGGTGCCGATCTCGGCGCATGCACTGTTTGCCCGGCCGATGGTCGTCTCGCCCCAGTCGGTGCTCGCGGCTGAGGTCATCGGCGTGGCTGGCAGCCAATCTGACACGGCAGGCGCCGTTCTGTGGTGCGATGGACGTCGTATGGTCGAGCTTCCGCCGGGATCGCGGGTAGAGGTGCGGCGCGGCGACCTGCCGGTGCTGCTGGCGCGGCTGCCCGCAGTGACCGGCGCCTGGGCCAGGGTCGGGGCGCCGTTCACTGACCGTCTGGTTGCCAAGTTCGGCCTGCCTGTAGCGGGCTGGCGCGGTCGGCCCGACCGCAGCACCGAGCGGTCGGCGAACGCCGCGGCACATCAGGAGGTGGCTGCGCAGCGGGCGGACGAGGAGCCATCGGGCCATGCTTGAGGAAGTGCGCATCAGCGGCCTCGGTGTCATCGACGAGGCCATGCTGGAGTTGTCGCCAGGTCTTAACGTGGTCACCGGCGAGACCGGCGCGGGCAAGACCATGGTCGTGTCCGGCCTCGGTCTGCTGTTCGGCGGCCGCGCTGATCCGACCCGGGTACGGCCGGGCGCCGATCGCGCCGTGGTGGAGGGCAGGCTGCGGGTCGCGCCGGACGGCCCGATCGCCCGCCAGGTTAAGGACGCCGGCGGCGATCTGGACGACGACGGCTGCACACTCCTCCTGGTGCGCTCGGTCAGCGCCGAGGGCCGGTCGAGGGCCACGGCTGGCGGCCGCTCCGTGCCAGTGTCCCTGCTCACCTACCTGTCCGATGACCTGGTCGCCGTGCACGGTCAAGCCGACCAGCAGCAGCTGCTACGGCCAGGACGGCAGCGCGAGGCGCTCGACCGGTTCAGCGGTCCGGAGTTCGCGGAGCTGCTCGCCACGTATCAGCGTGCCTATCACCAGCACGCCCAGGTACGCGCGCAGCTGGACGAGCTGACCACATCGGCGGCCAACCGGGCTCGGGAAGCCGAGGATCTGCGCCGTGGTCTGGCAGAGATCGAGCGTGTCGAGCCTGCCGAGGGCGAAGACATGGAGCTGATGGCCGAGGACGAGCGGCTGTCGAACGCAGACGCGCTGCACGCCGCCGCGTCGACCGCGCACGAGGCGCTGGTTGGCGACCCGGCGAGCGGGAGCTACGAGACCGCAGACGTGACAAGCCTGCTCGCGGCGGCCCGGTCCGCGCTGGAGTCGGCGGCGCACCACGATCCGCAGCTGGCCGCCCTGGCGGGCCGCGTCAGCGAGGCCGCCTATCTGCTCGCCGACGTCGCCGCTGACCTTGCGTCCTACGTGCAGAACGTCGAGGCCGACCCGGCCCGGCTGGCCGCGGTGCAGGAGCGGCGTGCCGAGCTGACCCGGCTGGTCCGCGCCTACGGCTCGGCGGGCTCGGCGGGCTCGGCGGGCGCAGCGGGTTCGGCGGGCGCAGCGGGCTCAGGCGGCCAGTCGGCAGGCGACCTGGCCGGCGTCCTCGCCTGGGCCAAGGCGGCGGGAATGCGGCTGACTGAGCTCGACGCCGACGACGACACCATCGGCGCGCTTACCGAGCAGGAAGCTGAGCTCGCCGTCGCGGTCACCGAGCTGGCCGCGCGGCTGACGGCCGCCAGGACGGCGACGGCCGCCCGGTTCGCTGCGGACGTGACCGCGGAGCTGACCGCGCTGGCGATGCCGCACGCCACGGTCTCGGTAGCGGTCACGCCGACCCAGGGGCTCGGTCCGCACGGCGCGGATGACGTCGAGATCAGGCTGTCCGCCCATCCGGGTGCCCCGGCGCTACCGCTACACAAGGGCGCGTCAGGCGGCGAGCTGTCCAGGGTCATGCTGGCCATCGAGGTGGTGTTCGCTGGCGCTGACCCGGTGCCGACCTTCGTGTTCGATGAGGTGGACGCAGGCGTGGGCGGCAAGGCCGCGGTGGAGGTGGGTCGGCGACTAGCCCGGCTAGCACGGCTCGCCCAGGTCATCGTCGTGACGCATCTCCCACAGGTCGCCGCGTTCGCGGACACTCACCTAGTGGTGGAGAAGGCCAGCGACGGCTCCGTCGTGCACAGCGGCATCAGCAGGCTCGACGACGCCGGCCGCGTTCGCGAGCTGTCCCGCATGCTGGCCGGGCTCGAGGACTCCGAGCACGGCCGTGCGCACGCGGGTGAGCTGCTCGCGGCCGCGGCGGCCGAACGGGCCGCGCTCAGAAGCGCCGCTCGCTAGCAGCCGACGGGCTCCAGCCGGGCCCTGATGGGCCGCATGGCGCTAGGACCTGGCCAGATCTGGCAAAATGGCAAGCCAATGAAGGCGGCGAACCGAGGCTTCACGGCAGCGCGCCGCACTAGGTCGCCGGACCTGGGCGGGGCGCAGGCGACCGCTCGCCTGGACCGGCGCACGAAGAACCTGACCAAACGGCTGCAGCCAGGCGACATTGCC
>JASHQA010000449.1 GCA_030037785.1 Streptosporangiaceae bacterium | reverse complement strand
AGGAAGGTCCGGGCTCCGCAGGGCAGGGTGGTCGGTAACGCCGACCCGGGGTGACCCGCGGGACAGTGCCACAGAAAGCAAACCGCCCCCGGATTCGTCCGGGGGTAAGGGTGAAACGGTGGTGTAAGAGACCACCAGCGCCCAGGGTGACCTGGGCGGCTCGGTAAACCCCACCCGGAGCAAGGTCAAGAGGGAGCGCACCCAGCGGTGCAGCTCCTGCGCGAGCGATCGAGGGCTGCCCGCCCGAGCTCGCGGGTAGACCGCTCGAGGCTGTCGGCAACGGCAGCCCTAGATGGATGGCCGTCGGCCCGCGCAAGCGGGCGCACAGAACCCGGCCTACAGGTCGACTCACCCGCCGCCCCCTCACTCACCTGCGAGGGCCTGCGGCTCCTCAAGATCAAATCCGCCTCGCAGTACACACGCATACACAACTCGTTCCGGCGGCCTGTTCGCGCCCCGGTTCGAAGGCCCGGCGCGATACCGGCGATCTGAACCTGCGGAAACGTGCTCGGATAGCCGCGCTGCGCTGTCCTGGATGTGAGTAGCGGGCGCCTCGGCCTCTATCTGCGGCCGAACAGCCTGGCGAAGAAACCGCGCCTGCGCCTGGGCCCGCCGTTCAGCGCAGCGCCGATGACCTTGTTCTCCGCCGCGCCGACAGGGTGCCTCATGGTGTACGCCGCACGGCTGGCCTGCCTAACCGGCCTGGGCGTCACTGCGTGCTTAACCGTCCGCGCCGGATGCATCGCTCGTCGCACCGGCCGCGGCGTCACCTTCCGCACTGATTTGCGCGCAACCCGCCGAGCCAGCCCCATGCCGTCAAGGACGCCCGGCACGCCCGGAAGGTTTACGGCGCCATCGACCTCGGGGCGCCCGGTCTCCGGCTGAACCCTCCGCGTGTTGCGCCCGGAAAGCGGGCTGACAGAACCCGGCCTACAGGTCGACTCACCCGCCGCCCCTCGCTGACCTGCAGGCGCGTCAGCGGGCCACCTCGTCAGGGCGCTCTGAGGGCACTGGACTCGTGCGCGACGCTCATGATCAGGGGGTATAGACGGGCCCGCTCGCCAGGTACTTGACGGTGAATCCGTCCGGTCCTGAGCAGGTGCTCAGTGAGCCGGCCTCGGCAAGCTGCTGCCCTGCATAGACCTCGTATACGTATGCGCTCGACCACAGCCCGTCGCTTGAGCTACCGCACAGATCGCCCTTCGTGCCGTCATAGGAGGTGACCGTCGTGCCGCTGAAGGTGTCGCTGCCGAAGTCGGCCAGGTTGTAGCCGTACTTCGGGCCGCCGCCCGGGGCCTCGGCGACCACCTCGGCGGTCGTGTTCTCGCACGTGTAGCCAGACGGACAGCTCTCGGGCGGAGATATCCAGCCGGCCCCCGTGGTGTTGTCTTCCAGGAGGAACGAGTACGTGCTGGTGCTTTGGTCGTAGTACACCGACACGCTGATCGAGTCACCTGGGCTGACGGGGATGGCGAGCGGCACCTCATGCTGCACGGTCGAGGAGGAGGTGTATATGTCCCAGAAGGCCTCGTACCCCGGCCCGGACTGGCCTGTCACGCACCAGCCCTCGGCCCCCACCTGCTCGACGGTCTGATCGCTGCTATGGGCGCCGTCCAGGCCCGCCCACATCGACACCCAGGCCCCGTTCTCCCCCTTGCCGGAATCTGGGCAGCTGATGGTGGGCACCTTGAAGTTCGCGTTGACGTAGCGGAGGTGGCACGTCGAGCACGCTGTGTCGACGTATCCGGTCCAGACATCCGCCGTGTCGGTCGCCGATCTGGGGACCTCGGCGGCGGAGTGCTGGGATATCGCCGCGCCGCGGGCGGCCGGGGCAGCGGCGACCTGGCCTGCCGTGCCCGCGGTCAGGGCCGCGGCAGCCAGTAGAGCCGTGCCCGCGGCCAGGACCCTCGTCAGTGCGCCCATGGATGTCTCCCGCGAAATGGACAGATGGCCGCTCAGATTGTGATCGGCGACAACGGCCGCGTATTCGTGCGCGCACCCAGATGCGCCCGCCGATTGTTGACGCCGTGCCCATGGCGGCACTGCGCTACATTGAGCTGCAGTACCTCCCCGCCGGTCACCGGCAGCCGCCCGCTGATCTGGGCGCCGTCACCGCCGACATAGACGCAGCACGTCCCGGCCTCAGCCGCGCCGCCGTGCCCGCCGATCACCCGAACGTCGGCGTAGATCGCCCCGGCCGGCACCGTCACCGACTGCGGGTGCGGTCCCACATAGCCGAACTCCACTGTCACTGTCTGCACGGGCGCCGACCCCCTCATGACTTCGGCATCATGCCCGGGCACCGCCGGATCTTGCCGAATACCCGACCGCGCAGCGCGCCGACAACAGCCCTAAGACCGGAACGCGGCGTAGATGATCGCGGCCAGCCGGTCGATCATCTCGTCCCTGGGCAGCCGGACCTCGGTTCCCATCAGGTAGTTGATCCGCTCGAGCATCATCAGGCAGGCGACGGCCGTGAGTTCGGCGTGCTCAGTGCGCAGTCCATCGCCGGCCGGCCCGCCGTCGGCGGCGGTCATGCCTTGCGTCATGACCTCAGACAGCCGGAACAGCACCTGCAGTCCGTCGCTGAACACGCTCTCGCCGACAATCTCAGCCTGGCTGAGGATCCGGATCACGGTCGCGTGGGCGCCATAGGTGTCGCAGAAGCGCTCGACCCACTGCCGCAACGCCGCCCGCCCGGCCTCATTGCTCGTGACGACGGGAAACTCGTCCGTGATCTCGGCCATGTCGACCAGGGCGTCGCGGAGCAGCGTCCGGAAGAGGTCGTCCTTGTTGGCGAAGTACAGATAGAAGGTGCCGTGCGAGGTCTTGGCGCGGCGGACGATGTCCTCGACCCTCGCCCCCTGAAAGCCAGCTTCCCCGAACTCGGCCAGGCCCGCCTCTAGCAGCCTGCGCACGGTCTCACGGCCGTGCACGCCCAGTTCGCGCTGCAGCGCCGGCACGCCACCGTCGACCGACGGTCGCAGCGGCCGCGCTCCGCCGGCAGCGCGATTACTCAGCTGTCCGCCCCTTTTGTGCCCACCAGCATCCGCCGACGCGTCGCCTTGCTGGCCGACTCGGCTTGCTTCCGGCCCTGGTGGGACTGCCCGCACGCCGGGTGCGCTTCCTAACGCGTCCGGCCGCGCTGCGCCGCGCGGCTCCGCGTCGCGCTCGCTGCCGTGCGGGTCCGACACATGTCCGGAGAGTAGCCCGTAATCGGCCTTGCAGCCACGGCGGGGGGTCGATGGTGGTCGACAGGGTACCGCGCGCGGCCATCTTCCTTCCGCCGACCAGTTAAGCAGATGACACGCCGGTGGGCCGCCTATTACGGGGGAAAGCTCCTGAGCACACGGTAACGCCGCAGCTAGAAGGGCTGTTCGCGGCTGCCGGGCAGGCGCCGAAGCTGACAGCCGTATCAGGTGACGCAAGCGTCATTGTTTGCATCGAATTAGCAGACCGTGCGGAAATAGAGACCATGATTCGCGACCGGACTGGGGGTGGAACCGTGCTCGGGCAGCAGCCTGCCCAGCCGCAGGCCGCCGTCACCCCGGCCGGCGCGATGGCGGCGAAGGCTGCCGCCGAGAACTTCCCGGTCGCGCTGCGGATGCTTCCGCGCCGGTACCGGAACCATCTGATGGCCGTCTACGCCTTCGCCAGGACGGTGGATGACATCGGCGACGAGGCACCGCCCGACGAGCGGCTGGGCCTGCTGGCTGGCCTGCGCGAGGACGTGGAGCGGCTGTACGCCGGTCCGTCGCAGCGTCCGCCGCCCGCCCATCCGGCTGTGCGCGGCCTCGCTGGCGTGGTGACCGACTGTGCCGTCCCGATGCGGCCCTTTCGCGATCTCATCGCGGCCAATGAGCAGGACCAGGTCGTGTTCCGGTATCAGACCTTCGATGACCTGCTCGGCTACTGTCAGCTGTCGGCTAACCCAGTCGGTCGGATCGTGTTGTACGTGTTCGGCTGCTACACGCCGGAGCGAGCCGAGCTCTCTGATGCGGTCTGCAGCGCACTGCAGGTCGTCGAGCACCTGCAGGACGTCGCCGAGGACTACCGGGCCGGGCGCGTCTACCTCCCGCTAGACGACCTGCACGGCCACGGCTGCAGCGAGCAGGACCTGGCCTGCTCCACTGCGTCACCGCAGCTCCGGACGCTGATCGCGGCCGAGGCCGGGCGGACAGCCACGCTGCTCGCGGCGGGGGCGCCGCTGGTCGGTCAGCTCCGCGGAGCGGCCCGGCTCGCAGTGGCCGGCTACCTGGCCGGCGGCAGGGCGGCGCTCGCCGCTCTCGCGGACGCCCGCTATGACGTGCTGGCGGTCACCCCCTGGCCGTCGAAGGGCCGCACGGCTGCGGCGTTCGCGAGCGCGCTGGTGCGAGGTCGGTGAGCCAGTGACGCTCAGCGCACCGCACACCGCGGACGTCAGTGCCGCCTATCGCCGTTGCGAGACCATCACCCGGCAGCAGGCCAAGAACTTCGCCTATGGCATCGCGCTGCTTCCCGGCGACAAGAGGCGGGCCCTGTCGGCGGTCTACGCCCTCGCCCGCAGGATCGACGACATCGGCGATGGCACGCTGCCGACCGCGCAGAAGCTCGCCGAACTGGGTGCCGCCAGGACGGCACTCACCGCGCTCGCGGCCGGGACGGCCGCCGACGCTGCGGCCACCGGTGACCCGGTGCTGATCGCGCTGCACGACGCCGCCAGCCGCTTCCCCGTCCCGCTTGCCGCCTTCGGCGAACTGATCGAGGGCTGCGAAGCGGACGTCCGTGGTGACCAGTACGACACGTTCGACCAGCTCAAGCACTATTGCCGCTGCGTGGCGGGGTCGATAGGCCGACTGTCGCTCGGTGTGTTCGGGAGCCGCGAACCGGGTGCCGCCGAGTCGCTGGCCGACTCTCTCGGAGTAGCGCTGCAGCTCACGAACATCCTGCGCGACGTGCGCGAGGATCTCGGCAACGGCCGGGTCTACTTGCCCGCCGAGGATCTGGCGCAGTTCGGCTGTGTCCTGATCCCTGCCCAGCAGGACGGCGCGGGCGCCGCGTCGGACGAGGGCAAGATCGACGGGCCGATGGCTGACCTGATCCGGTTCGAGGCGGATCGCGCCCGGCGCTGGTACGACGTCGGCCTGCAGCTTCTGCCGCTGCTCGACCGCCGTAGCGCGGCCTGCACAGGGGCCATGGCAGGGATCTACCGGCGACTGCTCGAGCACATCGCGGCCCGCCCAACGGACGCGCTGGCCGCGCGCATGTCCCTGCCGGGCCGGGAGAAGGCGGTGATCGCTGCCACCGCGCTGACCGGCATCGGCAGGATCCGGCCGGGCGGCCGCGCGGCGGGAGTCCGGCCGTGACCGGGTGCCGGGTAGTCGTGATCGGCGGTGGCCTGGCTGGCATCACGGCCGCGATCCAGTTGCGCGACGCCGGCCTGGACGTCACGCTGCTCGAGTCGCGCCCGCGGCTAGGCGGAGCGGCAACCTCCTACCCGCGCGCCGGGCTGATGATCGACAACGGCCAGCACGTGTTCCTCCGCTGCTGCACCAGCTACCAGGAGCTGCTGTCCAGGCTGGGCATGACGGACTCGGTGACCATCCAGGACCGATTCGACGTGACCGTGCTCGGCCCGGACGGCCCGGCCAGGCTTCGCCGCAGCGCGCTGCCCAGCCCGCTGCACCTGGCGAGGACGCTGCTCGGGTACCCGCTGCTGTCGCTGGCCGAGCGCGCCAGGGTCGGTCAGGCGGCGCTGGCGTTCCGGCACGCCGACCCGGCCAGCTTCGTGCTTGATCGCGTGCCCCTCGGTGACTGGCTGGCGGCCCGCGGCCAGACAGAGCGCGCCCGGCGGCGGCTCTGGGACCTGTTCATCATCTCGGCGCTGAACATCAACGGAGACCAAGCCAGCACCGCACTCGCCGCTAAGGTCATCAAGACGGCGCTGCTCGGGCGCAATGACGCCGCCGATATCGGCATGGCGACGGTGCCGCTCGGGCGACTGCACGCGGAGGCGACCGCGAGTCTGCTCGCGCGGCTCGGGGCTGAGGTCCGGCTCGGAGCGCGCGCGGTCGCAGTCGAGCCGCAGGCCGACGGCCGGTTCCTGGTGCGTCTCGGTCGTGGTGAGATCGCCGCGACCGACGCCGACGCCGTGGCGCCGGCGACCAGCCAGTCGCTGTCGGCCGACGGCGTCGTGCTGG
This sequence comes from Streptosporangiaceae bacterium, assembly GCA_030037785.1. Taxonomy (GTDB): domain Bacteria; phylum Actinomycetota; class Actinomycetes; order Streptosporangiales; family Streptosporangiaceae; genus JAJYUU01. The sequence continues at coordinate 3,026 of JASHQA010000449.1, read as the reverse complement.
CCGTTCCGGCCGACCAGGCGGCCCGGCTTGCTGCTACCGCTGGCGTGTCCGGCGCCGCAGCCTGGGCGGACCTCGGCCACTCGCCGATCGTCAACGTGCACGTCAGGTACGACCGCACGGTCATGAACCTGCCTTTCGTCGCGGCCGTAGACTCGCCCGTCCAGTGGGTATTCGACAAGACCAGGCAGGCTGGCGTGCCCGACGGCCAGTACCTCGCGGTTTCGGTATCCGCCGCCGACGATCTTGTCGAGGTGCCGACCGCGGCGATCCGCGAGCTGTTTGAACCTGAGCTCGCGCGGCTCTTCCCAGCCGCTGCGAGCGCATCTATCAGGGACTTTTTCGTGACGCGGGAGCGTCGCGCGACGTTCAGGCAGGGCCCAGGAGCTGGGGCGCTGCGACCCGGTGCCCGAACCTCGGTGCCGGGACTTGCGCTGGCCGGCGCGTGGACCGCCACCGGCTGGCCGGACACCATGGAGGGTGCGGTGCGAAGCGGACACGGTGCAGCGCGGGAGCTGACCCGCGCGCTGGCCTCGCTGCCAGCGTCAGGGCTGGCGGAGACGTCGTTCCCGCGGCCCAGCGCGGCTGGCGGATCCGGGGGGTCGTCCTCCCGCGTCACCACTGAGCTCGACTCTGCCTGGTCGGGTGCCTCATGACGGTCACCATGCCGGCCGGTGTGCAGACGGCGCGCGACCTGACCGGGCCCGCGATCGCGGACGCGGTCGGCAGGCTCAGCCCGGCAGTCCGCGCTGTCGCTGCCTACCATCTCGGCCTCGCCGATGCCAGCGGCACCCCCGTCGCTGGCGGCTCGACCGGCAAGGCGCTGCGGCCCGCCCTCGCGCTGCTGTCGGCGCGGGCGGCCGGGGCCGCCCCGGAGCGCGGCGTCGTACCCGCCGCGGCGGTCGAGCTGGTGCACAACTTCTCACTCCTGCACGACGACATCATGGACGGCGACACCGAGCGCCGGCACCAGCCCACGGCGTGGACGGTGTACGGGGTGGGCGCGGCCATCCTGGCCGGTGACGCGCTGCTGGCTCTGGCCCAGGACGTGCTGCTGGAGAACCCGCCGTACGGCGTGTGGGCGGCACGCTGCCTGTCGGCGGCCGTGCAGCGCCTGATCGCCGGACAGGGGGCAGACCTGGCGTTCGAGCGGCGCGACGACGTCGCCGTCGAGGAGTGCCTGGACATGGCGGGGGACAAGACGGCAGCACTGATGGCCTGCGCCTGCAGCATCGGCGTGGTTTACGTCGGCGGATCGGCGAACCTGGCCATGAACCTGAGCGGCTTCGGCGCTCACGCGGGGCTGTCCTTCCAGCTCGTGGACGACCTGCTCGGCATCTGGGGCGCGCCGCAGATCACCGGCAAGCCGGTCGGATCCGACTTGCGGACCCGCAAGAAGTCGGTACCGGTGGTGGCCGCGCTCACCAGCGGCACCTCGGCCGGCCGCGAGCTGGCGGCGCTGCTCGCGACGTCCGAGCCGCTGACCGAGGACGAGGTGAGCCGCGCCACCGCCCTGGTCGAGGCGGCCGGCGGCAAGGAACAGATCGAGAAGATGGCCGACACGGAACTGGCCGCGGCCTTGAGCTGTCTCGCCGAGGCGGACATGCCCGAGGATGTGCGGGCCGAGTTCGGAGCGATCGCCGAGTTCATCACGGCCCGCCAATGGTGACTCGCGGAGCCGTCCGGCCCGCTGCCGAGGGCGTGCCGGGACCCCCGGGCCGCAGCAGCGGCCCAGGGGCCGCCGACCGGCGGGCGGTCCGGGCTGCGCTGGACCGGGCGGTCCACCATCTGACCGGGCTGCAGGATCAGGCTGGCTGGTGGCAGGGCGAGCTGGAAACCAACGTCACCATGGATGCCGAGGACCTGCTGCTGCGCGAGTTCCTGGGCATCCGCACCGCCGAGGAGACCGAGGCGGCGGCGCGCTGGATCAGGTCGCAGCAGCGCCCCGACGGAACGTGGGCGAACTTTCACGGTGGAGAAGCCAACCTGTCGACCACCGTTGAGGCGTACGTAGCATTGCGGCTTGCGGGCGACCCGGTCACGGACGACCACATGACGCGCGCGGCCGACTGGATCGCCAGGCACGGCGGCATCCCGGCAACGAGGGTGTTCACTCGTATCTGGCTGGCGCTGTTCGGGGAGTGGCCGTGGGACCGGCTGCCGGTCATTCCGCCCGAGCTGATTTACCTGCCGCGCTGGGTTCCGCTCAATGTGTACGACTGGGCGTGCTGGGCACGCCAGACGATCGTGCCGCTGACCGTCGTCTGCACGCTCCGGCCGGTCCGTCCGCTGCCGTTCACCCTTGCCGAGCTCACGGTGCCCGCTGCAACTCGGTCCGAAAGCGCGGGCCCGGCCGCCCGTGGCGCGGGCAGCTGGCTGGACGACCCGTGGACCACGATCTTCGGCAGCCTGGACCGTGCGCTGCACGTGGTGGAGCACAGGCTCGGCCGGACCAGGGCAAAGGCCGCGGTGCGGGCGGCCGCTTACCGTCGGTGCGCTGACTGGATCATCGCGCGACAAGAGCGCGACGGCTGCTGGGGCGGCATCCAGCCGCCCTGGGTGTACTCGCTGCTCGCGCTGCACCTGCTCGGCTACGGGCTCGACCATCCCGTCATCGTGCGCGGGCTCGAGGGCCTGCAGCGGTTCACCATCATCGAGGACGCGCCCGAGGGCAAGATGCGCCGCCTCGAAGCCTGCCAGTCGCCGGTCTGGGACACGGTACTGGCCATGGTGGCGCTGGCGGATGCCGAACTGCCAGCCGATCACCCGGCGCTGCAGGCGGCGGCGCGCTGGGTGCTGGCCGAGGAAATCCGCGGGCCTGGTGACTGGCAGGTGCAGCGTCCTGGTCTGGCACCGGGCGGCTGGGCGTTCGAATTCGACAACGACGGCTACCCGGACATAGACGACACGGCCGAAGTCGTGCTGGCGCTCGGCCGGGTCGAGCAGCCTGACGACGCCCTGGCTGCCGCGGCAGGCGCCGCGGCAGCCAGGGCGCTGACCTGGCTCACCGGCATGCAGTCGCGCGACGG
>JASHQA010000448.1 GCA_030037785.1 Streptosporangiaceae bacterium | reverse complement strand
GCGGACCGCGACCGAGGAAGAGCTGAACCTGAAGCTGACCGAGGCGAAGATCGAGCTGTTCAACCTCCGCTTCCAGGCCGCCACCGGCCAGCTGGAGAGCCATGGCCGGCTGCGCGCGGTCCGCAAGGAGATCGCGCGCATCTACACCGTGAAGCGAGAGCGCGAGCTCGGCATCGTGGTCGTCGAGAGTGAGGATGCGGTCGATGAGTGAGACGAGCACCGGGGCCGTGGCCAGGGGCTACCGCAAGGTCCGCGAGGGCTACGTGGTGAGCGACAAGATGGACAAGACCGTCGTCGTCGAGGTTGAGGATCGGGTCAAGCACCCCAAGTACGGCAAGGTCCTCCGCCGGACAAAGAAGTACAAGGCACACGATGGCGAGAACGCCTGCGGCGTCGGCGACCGGGTGCTGCTGATGGAGACCCGCCCGCTGTCGGCGTCCAAGCGCTGGCGCGTGGCGGAGATCCTCGAGAAGGCCAAGTAGCCCAGGACCGCCGGCCTCGCGTCGTCGGGGCGGACGGGTGAAGAAGCAGGAGTTGACGTGATCCAGCAGGAGTCGCGGCTCAAGGTCGCCGACAACACCGGAGCCAAGGAGATCTTGTGTATCCGCGTGCTCGGCGGCTCGAGCAGGCGATACGCGGGCATCGGCGACATCATCGTCGCCACCGTCAAGGATGCCCTCCCCGGTGCCGGGGTGAAGAAGGGCGATGTCGTCAAGGCCGTCGTGGTGCGCACCCGCAAGGAGCGGCGCCGCGGTGACGGCTCCTACATCCGCTTCGACGAGAACGCGGCCGTGCTCATCAGGGACGGCGGCGACCCCCGCGGTACCCGCATCTTCGGCCCGGTGGGCCGCGAGCTGCGGGAGAAGCGCTTCATGCGGATCATCTCACTCGCTCCGGAGGTGCTCTGATGACTGGACCGAAGAAGATGAAGATCAAGAAGGGTGACAAGGTCATCGTGATCGCGGGCAAGGACCGCGGCCGCGAGGGCACCGTCATCGCCGTCCACCCGGACCGCCAGCGCGTGCTCGTCCAGGGCGTGAACTTGATCAGGAAGAACACGAAGGTCAGCTACCAGGGCCAGCGAGGCGCCAAGGAAGGCGGCATCGTGACCCAGGAGGCCCTGATCCACGTGAGCAACGTGGCGCTGATCGACCCCGACAGCAAGAAGCCGGCCAGGGCCGGGTACCGGACCGACGGGGACACGAAGGTTCGGGTGTCCCGGGCCAGCGGTAAGGACATCTGATGCCTAAGACGGCAGCGAAGGCCAGCCCGGCCGCGAACGGCACCGCGCAGGCGGTCGCCGATCGCCCGGCACCGCGGCTGAAGGAGCGGTATCACGCCGAGATCGCCGGCGCGATGCGCACGGAGTTCGGCTACGCCAACGTCATGCAGATCCCCACGGTTACGAAGATCGTCGTGAACATGGGCGTCGGCGAGGCGGCCAGGGACGCGAAGCTCATCGACGGAGCGGTCAGGGACCTGTCGATCATCACCGGCCAGAAGCCGGCCGTCGCCAGGGCGCGCAAGTCCGTCGCCCAGTTCAAGCTGCGCGAGGGCATGCCGATCGGGGCCCACGTCACGCTCCGCGGCGACCGGATGTGGGAGTTCCTCGACCGGCTGCTGTCGATCGCGCTGCCCCGGATCCGTGACTTCCGCGGGCTGTCCGACCGGCAGTTCGACGGCCGCGGCAACTACACCTTCGGCTTGACCGAGCAGCTGATGTTCCACGAGATCAACCCCGATCAGGTCGACCGGCAGCGCGGCATGGACGTCACCGTCGTCACGTCCGCGACCACCGACGCCGAGGGCCGCGCCCTGCTGCGGCGACTCGGCTTCCCATTCAAGGAGAACTAAGCAGTGGCGAAGAAGAGTCTCATCGCCAAAGCCGGGCGCAAGCCCAAGTTCGCGGTTCGCGCCTACACCCGGTGCTCCCGGTGCGGTCGCCCGCGCGCCGTCTACAAGCGGTTCGGCCTGTGCCGGATCTGCTTCCGGTCGATGGCGCACCGCGGCGAGCTGCCCGGCATCACCAAGTCCAGCTGGTAACCCAACCGTCGCTGCCGTTCCGGCAGTGCGACACGCAGTAACAACCAACCTGGGCGCCCCGGCGCCCACCGACCACGCCGAAGGTCCGTGCGGGATGGCAAGCACCGCAGTGCCAACAGGTGCCGCAGCACCGCTGGAAACCACGGCGAGGAGGGCCATCAGGCCATGACAATGACCGACCCGGTCGCAGACATGCTGACCCGGCTGCGCAATGCGAACTCGGCGTACCACGACACCGTGTCCATGCCGCACTCCAAGATCAAGCTGCACATCGCGGAGATCCTCCAGCAGGAGGGCTACATCGCCAGCTGGAAGGTGGAGGACGCCCAGGTTGGCAAGAATCTGGTGATCACGCTGAAGTTCGGACCGACCCGGGAGCGCTCCATCGCCGGCCTCAAGCGGGTATCCAAGCCGGGCCTGCGGGTGTACGCGCGCAAGGACAATCTGCCCCGCGTGCTCGGCGGCCTCGGCGTCGCGATCATCTCGACGTCGTCCGGCCTGATGACCGACAGGCAGGCAAAGAAGCAGGGCGTGGGCGGGGAAGTCCTCGCCTACGTCTGGTAGGGAGCCAGCCATGTCGCGTATCGGGCGGATGCCGATCGCCATCCCGAGTGGCGTCGACGTCACGATCGATGGCCGCCTGGTGACGGTCCGGGGTCCTAAGGGCGAGCTCAGCCTCGCGGTGAAAGAGCCCATCGGGGTCAGCCAGCAGGACGGCGTCATCACCGTGGCCAGGCCCAGTGACGAGGGAGAGATCCGGGCGCTGCACGGCCTGTCCCGGTCGCTGATCGCCAACATGGTGACCGGTGTCACTCAGGGCTACAGCAAGACACTGGAGATCGTCGGGGTCGGCTACCGAGTCCAGGCCAAGGGCCGCGACCTGGAGTTCGCGCTGGGCTTCAGTCACCCGGTACCGGTGTCGGCTCCGGAGGGGATCACCTTCCGGGTCGAGACGCAGACCCGGTTCGTGGTGGAGGGCATCGACAAGCAGCAGGTAGGCGAAGTCGCGGCCAACATCCGGAAGCTGCGCAAGCCCGACCCCTACAAGGGCAAGGGCGTGCGATACCAGGGTGAGCAGATCCGCCGCAAGGTCGGAAAGGCTGGTAAGTAGGTCATGTCTGGCACCAAGACCAGGGCACACATCCGGATCAGCGGCCGGTCCGCGCCGCGCGTCGCCGCTCGCCAGCGGCGTCACCTGCGGGTCCGCAAGAAGATCGAGGGCAGCGCGGCGCGACCACGGCTTGTCGTAACTCGCTCGGCGCGGAATACGTTTGCCCAGCTCGTTGACGACACGGTGGGCAACACGCTGGCGTCAGCCTCTACCCTGGAAACGACAATCCGGGCCGCCGACGGCGACAAGACGGCCAAGGCGAAGCAGGTGGGCGCCCTGCTCGCCGAGCGGGCGGCCAAGGTCGGTATCAGCTCCGCGGTGTTCGACCGGGGCGGCTACGCCTATCACGGCCGGATCGCAGCCCTGGCCGACGGCGCCCGCGAGGGCGGGCTGACCCTGTGATGCGGGCGAGTTTCGCGCCGGGCACCGCGATCGACAGCGCACCGCGGTCCCGCACCCAACGACAGAAGAGGACGATCTGATGGCAGCAACACCGCGGCGCGGCGCCGGAGGCGGCGGCGAACGGCGGGAGCGCCGCGACGACCGGCGCGGGGCCGGGCCGGAGAAGGGCACCGCATACACCGAGCGCGTCGTCACCATCAACCGGGTGGCCAAGGTCGTGCAAGGCGGTCGCCGGTTCAGCTTCACCGCACTGGTGGTGGTCGGCGACGGCAACGGCATGGTGGGCGTCGGCTATGGCAAGGCCAAGGAAGTTCCGGCTGCGATCGCCAAGGGCGTCGAGGCGGCCAAGAAGGCGTTCTTCCGGGTGCCGCGAATCGGCGGCACCATTCCGCACACCGTGCAGGGCGAGGAGTCGGCGGGCGTCGTGCTGCTCAAGCCGGCCAGCCCTGGTACCGGTGTCATCGCCGGAGGCCCGGTGCGGGCGGTGCTCGAGTGCGCCGGCATCCACGACGTGCTGTCGAGGTCGCTGGGCTCGTCGAATCCCATCAACGTCGTGCACGCCACGGTGGCCGCGCTGAAGAGCCTGAACCGGCCGGAGGAAATCGCGGCCCGGCGCGGCCTGCCAATCGAGCAGGTGGCCCCCGCCGCCATGCTCCGGGCCAGAGCGGCCGCGGCGAGCGCGCCCGCGGGCGTGGGCGCGAGCCCGGCCGAGAGCAGCTGAGCGGAGCGGTCAGATGGCAGAGCTGAAGGTAACCCAGATCCGCTCGAAGATCGGCGGGAACTCCGAGCAGCGCAACTCGCTGCGCTCGCTCGGCCTGCATCACATCGGCGACGTGGTCGTCAAGCAGGACCGCCCCGAGATCCGCGGCATGATCAAGGCGGTGCGCCACCTGGTCACCGTGGAGGAGGTCGAATAGACGATGGCTGACAGCGAAACCCCGGAGGCGGCGGAGGCGCAGTCCCCAAGGTCAGCCGGCGGCCGTGCCGGGCTGCGGATCCACCACCTGCGCCCGGCTCCCGGCGCCCACACGCCGCGGACCAGGGTCGGGCGCGGCGGGGCCTCGAAGGGCAAGACGGCCGGGCGTGGCACCAAGGGCAGCAAGGCACGGCGCACCATCCCGGAGTTCTTCGAGGGTGGGCAGATGCCCCTGCACCGTCGGCTGCCGAAGCTCAAGGGCTTCTCGAACGCCCAGTTCAAGACCAGCTATCAGGTGATCAACGTGGACCGGCTGGCCAGCCTGTATCCGGCCGGGGGCGAGGTGTCGCCGGAGAGCCTGGTGGCGGCCGGGACGGTCCGGCCCGGCGAGCTTGTCAAGATCCTCGGCCAGGGCGAGATTAGTGTCGCGCTGCAGGTCAGAGCGCATGCCTTCTCGGCGACGGCGCGCGCAAAGATCACTGCCGCGGGTGGTTCGGTTACCGAGCTGTGAGATGACCGGCTCCGGCGCGGGATCCGGCGGCTTAGCCGCCCCAGGGCGGCGGGCCAGCCTGACGGCTTGGCCGTGCCCCGCGCGGCCGGTACCTGGCGTGACGCGTGGCTGTCGGACTGCTAGCAGCACGTTAGACTTCGGCGAGCGACGTCGCGCTTGCGGACGGCTGCCCGTGCCGCGAAGGCGACCGCGGCGCTGTCCCGGCACAGGAGCGGCAGATGACATTCAACGATCGACTTAGGGGATAGCGAATGCTGACCGCGTTCCTCAGGGCGTTCCGGACGCCTGACCTGCGCAAGAAGCTGCTGTTCACGCTGTTCATCATCGCTATCTTCCGGCTCGGCCAGCAGCTTCCGACGCCAGGTGTGTCCCAGTCGGCGGTGGATAGCTGCCTCGCCTCCAGCGCGTCCAAGACCAGCCTGTTCCAGCTGCTCAACCTGTTCAGCGGCGGCTCCATCAGCAAGCTGACCATCTTCGCGCTCGGCATCATGCCGTACATCACGTCCAGCATCATCCTGCAGCTGCTCGCCGTCGTGATCCCGCGGCTCGAGACGCTGCGCAAGGAGGGCCAGACCGGCCAGGCCAAGATTACCCAGTACACCCGGTATCTCACCGTGGGCCTCGCGGTCCTGCAGTCGACCGGCATCATCGCGCTGGCCAGGGCCAAGGAGCTGATCCCCAACTGCAGCGCGACGCTGATCCCCAACCCGTCGATCTTCACGATCGCGACGATGGTCATCATCATGACGTCGGGCACCGCGGTGATCATGTGGCTCGCCGAGCTGATCACCGACAAGGGCGTCGGCAACGGCATGTCGTTCGTGATCTTCATTCAGATCATCGCCGTCGTCCCCGGCCAGCTGCAGCTCATCTACGAGAACAAGGCCAAGTTCGTCTTCGCGCTCGTGCTGATCATGGCGGTGGCGATCATCGCGTTCGTCGCGCTGATGGAGCAGGCCCAGCGCCGGATCCCGATCCAGTACGCCAAGCGGATGGTCGGTCGCCGGATGTACGGCGGCACGTCCACCTATATCCCGCTGAAGATCAACCTGGCGGGCGTCATTCCGGTCATCTTCGCTTCGTCGCTGCTGTACATCCCGCAGCTCGCGGCCCAGCTATTCGGCCATAACGCCACGTCGGGCTGGTCGAACTGGGTGGAGAACAACCTGGTCTTCAGCGACCGCCCCGCGTACGCGGTGTCGTACTTCGTGCTGATCGTGTTCTTCACTTACTTCTACGTGTCGATCACCTTCCCGCCCGACGAGGTCGCCGACGGGATGAAGAAGGGCGGCGGATTCATTCCCGGCATCAGACCTGGTGGTCCGACGGCCGGCTATCTCAGCCACGTGGTCAGCAGGCTGACGGCGGCCGGCTCGCTGTACCTGGCGCTCGTCGCGCTCATCCCCGTCATTGCCATCGGCCTGCTCGACGCGACCGCGCAGTTCCCCCTGGGCGGCACCAGCATCCTGATCATGGTCGGCGTCGGTCTCGACACGGTGAAGCAGATCGAGAGCCAGTTGCAGCAGCGCAACTATGAGGGCTTCCTGCGGTAGTGCGAGTCGTCCTCGTCGGGCCCCCCGGTGCGGGCAAGGGGACACAGGCCCAGTTCATCTCCTCGCATCTGTCGATCCCGAAGATCTCGACAGGTGACATCTTCCGCTTCAACGTGAGCAACGGCACCGAGCTTGGTCAGCAGGCCCAGGCCTACATGGAGCGCGGGGACCTGGTCCCGGACGAGCTCACCATCGCCATGGTGGAAGCGCGGCTGGCCGAGGACGACGCGCAGAGCGGCTTCCTGCTCGACGGATTCCCGCGCACCGTGCCGCAGGCCGAGACGCTCCGCAAGCTGCTCGCGGACTGGGACACCAGGCTGGACGTCGTGCTGGAGCTCGTGGTCGAGGACGACGAGGTGGTCAGGCGGCTGTCGGGCCGCCGGACGTGCCGGGTCTGCGGACGCATCTGGCACGTGCTGTTCGAGCCTCCGGCCCGACCGGGCCGATGCGACGACTGCGGCGGCGACCTGTTTCAGCGCGACGACGACCGGGAGGAGACGATCAGGCACCGGCTGGACGTCTACGCAAAACAGACGCAGCCGTTGATTGCCTTCTACGCCGACGACGGCATCCTCCTCGGCATCGACGCGACCGGTCCGGTCGAGGAGATTACGGCCCGCGCCATGACGGCGCTGCGCAGGTTCATGACCTAGGGGCGCCGCTGCCGGGGACTGCCCTGTCAGCCCGCGCGGTAAGTTGAAGTCATCGCAGGGAGGCGTTATGCGGCTAAGCCAGGGCGAGCTCATCCGGGTGAGTGGTCTTGCCTGGCTGGCCGTCGGGCCGGAGGCTGGCGCCCGTGCGGAGGTGCGGTATGGCCTATGACCCCAATATCCGCGCATCCGACGCAGACCGGGACAGGGCGGCTTCGCTGCTGCGTGAGCACCACGCGGCCGGCCGGCTGACGCCCGAGGAATTCAGCGAGCGGCTCGACCGCGCCTTTGCCGCCAAGACCGTCGGGGAGATCGACAGCCTGCTGCGTGACCTGCCCGGCATCGACCTGTACCGGCTGCCGGACGCGCAGCTGACCCGCCAGCCCCGGCAGTCCCAGCCCAGGAGGCACGGGAACGCCTGGCGGGCGGCGTGGGGGAGCTGGATCAGCTGCGCCCTGCTGTTCTTCGTGATCTGGGCACTCGCCGGCCGTGGCTACCCGTGGCCGCTGTGGATCGTCGGGCCGTGGGGTGCCATCCTGCTAGGGCGCTGGGTGACTGGCACGCACCCGCAGGGCAGCCAGCGCCGGCTCGACTCCTCGACGGGTCAGGATCCGGGTCAGCTCCCCAGGGGTGACGAGGATCTGCCCGGCCGGCCTGGCGCCTGATCCGCGGAATACCCGGCCGGGGCTATCTGTTGTGCAGGGGGAGCACCTGCTCACGGCCGGGTTCGCGTTGGCTGCGGAGCTGACGTACACTTGCTACGGCCCATGAGCTGTTGTCGGCGTGCGGAAGTTCGCGCTTGCCGGCTGTTAGACAGCACCGTCGGGCAGCGGGGCTGCCTGAGTCCGCGTGGGCCTGTCGGCAAGGACCAGCAACCAGCAATGCCAGCTCGCCCGCGTGCGAGCTGGGTCACCAACAAGCAGCGAAGCGCGGAGGGCATGGCCAAGAAAGACGGCGCCATCGAGATCGAGGGAACGGTCGTGGAGTCGCTCCCGAACGCCTTCTTCAGAGTGGAGCTGGACAACGGGCACAAAGTCCTAGCCCACATCAGCGGCAAGATGCGGATGCACTACATTCGAATCCTGCCCGATGACCGGGTCGTCGTCGAGCTGAGCCCGTACGACCTCAGTCGCGGGCGCATCGTCTACCGGTACAAGTAAGCCGTCGGCAGCGCGACCGGCCCGAGCCGGGAGCGTCCGGCACCGAGCACGTAACCCCTATGCGCACGCTACAAGCAAGAGAGAGCGACCAGCCATGAAGGTCAAGCCGAGTGTGAAGAAGATCTGCAGCAAGTGCAGGATCATCCGCAGGCACGGCCGGGTCATGGTCATCTGCTCTGACCCGCGGCACAAGCAGCGTCAGGGCTGAGGCACCGGCCCGGCACTGGCAGACAACTGAACAAGCAGACAGCTAACCAGACGGACAGCTGACCAGACAGCACCAGCCGAGCGATCGGCAGCAAGCACGCACCGCACTCCGTGGCGGGCCTCGCCGGCCACGGAGCACCCCCGGGGGAGGCCGGGGCGCGTCCGGGCAGGGACGCGGGGCGGCGCGCAGGACCTCCCCATCGAGAAGGAGATCTGCCCGCGATGGCACGCCTTGTTGGCGTCGACCTGCCGCGTGACAAGCGGCTCGAGGTCGCGCTTACCTACATTTACGGCATCGGCCGCACCCGGGCGTTCGAGACGCTGGCCGCCACGGGGGTCAGCGGCGACACCAGGGTGCACCAGCTCAGCGACGAAGACGTCATCCGGCTGCGCGACTGGATCGAGGCCAACTACAAGGTCGAGGGCGACCTGCGCCGCGAGGTGCAGGCCGACATCAGACGCAAGATCGAGATCGGCTGCTACCAGGGCATCCGGCACCGCCGTGGGTTGCCGGTGCATGGCCAGCGAACCCAGACCAACGCCCGCACCCGCAAGGGCAAGAAGAAGACAGTGGCCGGCAAGAAGAAGGCCGGCAAGAAGTAGTCCGCTGCCCGGGCCTGCGCGACGCGCAGGCATCAGCAGTCGGTCCGACCACCTCAGCAAGGTAGAGGAGCAGGATGCCTCCCAAGAGCCGTACCGCCGGCGCAAAGAAGGTCCGCCGGAAGGAACGCAAGAACGTCGCGCACGGCCACGCGCACATCAAGAGCACGTTCAACAACACGATCGTCTCGATCACCGATCCGGTCGGCAGCGTGATCTCGTGGGCCTCGTCCGGACAGGTCGGGTTCAAAGGGTCGCGGAAGTCGACTCCGTACGCTGCTCAGATGGCCGCAGAGGCCGCCGCACGCCGTGCCATGGAGCACGGCATGCGGAAGGTAGACGTGTTCGTGAAGGGCCCCGGCTCGGGACGCGAGACGGCGATCAGGTCGCTGCAGGCCACCGGCCTGGAGGTCGGGTCGATCCAGGACGTCACCCCAGTCCCGCACAACGGCTGCCGCCCGCCCAAGCGGCGCCGGGTGTGAGCGACGTAGCCAGCCAACCAGGAGAGTAAGCAACCCAGATGGCTCGATACACCGGTGCGGACTGCAAGCGCTGCCGCCGCGAGAAGACCAAGCTGTTCCTGAAGGGCGCCAAGTGTGACTCGCCCAAGTGCCCGATCGAGATCCGGCCGTACCCGCCGGGAGAGCACGGCCGGAACCGGCCGAAGGAGAGCGAGTACCTGCTGCAGGTGCGCGAGAAGCAGAAGGCTCGCCGCATCTATGGCGTGCTCGAGAAGCAGTTCGGCAACTATTACGAAGAGGCCGCGCGCACCCGGGGCAAGACCGGCGAGGCGCTGCTGCAGATCCTGGAGACCCGGCTGGACAACATCATCTACCGGGCCGGGTTCGCCAAGAGCCGGGACATGGCCCGCCAGCTAGTCCGGCACGGCCACATCCTGGTCAACGGCAAGCGGGTGGACATTCCCTCCTACCGGGTCAAGGAGAACGACATCGTCGACGTGGCGGCGAAGTCGCAGAACCTGACCCCGTTCGTGGTAGCCAGGGCCGAGGCAGGCGAACGAACGCCGCCTGCCTGGATCGAGGTGATCCCGGACAAAATGCGTGTGCTGGTGCACTCGCTGCCGGTCCGCGCGCAGATCGACACGCTCGTCCAGGAACAGCTGATCGTCGAGTACTACTCGAAGTAACTGCACCGGCCGGACGGCCACAAACCGGTCTGACGGCCAGCACCGTGGGCGATAGCCCGCGCGGAAGTACCGTCGGCGGGATTCCGCCGACGCCAGGCGCGCTGTCATATAGCGGGCAGCGCGGAAAGGAAGAGTCATGCTCATCGCACAGCGCCCCAGCCTCACAGAGGAGCAGGTCGAGGAGTTCCGGTCGAGGTTCGTCATCGAGCCCCTAGAGCCGGGTTTCGGGTACACCATCGGCAACTCGCTGCGCCGGACGCTGCTGTCGTCGATCCCCGGCGCCGCCGTGACCAGCATCCGGATCGACGGTGTCCTGCACGAGTTCTCCACCGTGCCGGGTGTCACCGAGGACGTCACCGACATCATCCTGAACCTCAAGAACCTGGTCGTGTCGTCCGAGCACGACGAGCCCATGCACATGTACCTGCGCAAGCAGGGACCGGGTCCGGTCACGGCGGCGGACATCGCCCCGCCGGCCGGCCTCGAAGTGCACAACCCCGACCTGCACCTCGCCACGCTCAACAGCAAAGGCAAGCTGGAGATGGAGCTGACGGTCGAGCGGGGCCGTGGCTACGTGTCGGCCGCGCAGAACAAGCAGCCGGGCCAGGAGATCGGCCGCATCCCGATCGACTCGATCTACTCGCCGGTGCTGCGCGTCACCTACAAGGTGGAAGCGACCCGGGTCGAGCAGCGGACGGACTTCGACAAGCTGATCCTCGACATCGAGACCAAGCCGTGCCTGCGCCCGCGGGATGCCGTCGCGAGCGCCGGCAAGACGCTCGTCGAGCTGTTCGGCCTGGCCAGGGAGCTGAACCTGGACGCGGAGGGCATCGACATCGGCCCGTCGCCGACAGACGCAGCCCTTGCCGCCGACCTCGCGCTGCTGATCGAGGAGCTCAACCTCACCGTCCGCTCGTACAACTGCCTGAAGCGCGAGGGCATCCACACGGTGGGCGAGCTCGTGGCGCGTAGCGAGCAGGATCTGCTGGATATCCGCAACTTCGGCGCCAAGTCGATCGAGGAAGTCAAGCAGAAGCTCAACGACATGGGCCTGTCCCTGAAGGACTCCCCGCCCGGATTTGATCCGGGCACGGCGGCCGACAGCTACGGGGCAGACGACGACGACGACTACGTCGAGACCGAGGAGTACTGACGGGCAGCCGCCCGCTAAGCCACCCCACAGCAGCTGACATCAGACTGCGCTGAACCAGGAGAATCGTTCGATGCCCACGCCCACCAAGGGTGCCCGACTCGGCGGCAGCCCTGCCCACCAGCGGCACATGATGGCCAACCTGGCCACCGCCCTGTTCGAGCATGGCAAGATCACCACGACCGAAGCCAGGGCCCGCAGGCTGCGACCGCTAGCCGAGCGGCTCATCACTTTCGCCAAGCGTGGTGACCTGCACGCCCGGCGCCAGGTGCTCACCGTGGTGACGGACAAGAACGTCGTGCACTCGCTGTTCGCCGACATCGGGCCGAGCTTCGCGGACCGCGACGGCGGCTACACCCGCATCACCAAGGTCGGGCCGCGCAAAGGTGACAACGCCGCCCTCGCCGTGATCGAGCTGGTGCGCGAAGAGGCCCAGCCGAGGACACGCCGTCGCCGCGCTCGCCGGGCAGCACCCGCCGCCAGGGCCGGCCGGGCCGCGACGGCCGAGTCGACGGCTGCGGCGGAGTCGACCGCCGCGGCGGAGTCGACCGAGACAGCAGAGTCGACCGAGACAGCAGAGTCGACCGCTCCGGGCGAGGAGGAGGCCGCGGCCGGGGCCTTCGCCGAGACCGAATCGGGCGCGCCTGGGGAAGCGGCCGATGAGGCAGCCGAGTCCGCCGAGGCAGCCGACTCGGCGGACGACGAGCAGGACACCGACGAGTAACCCAGAAACCGACAGCGAGCCCGGCCGGCCAGCGTCGGCCGGGCTCGCGCCGCTTCGGCTCCGGCTGGACCTGCGCTACGACGGCGCGGCGTTCCACGGCTGGGCGACCCAGCCGGGCCTGCCCACCGTGCAGCAGACGGTCGAGGAAGCGCTGTGGCGGGCGCTCGCGCTGCCGGCGCCGCCGGC
>JASHQA010000447.1 GCA_030037785.1 Streptosporangiaceae bacterium | reverse complement strand
GCCGCCCGCCGCGGGTAGCGGTCAGCCGACCTGCTGCACGTCCGCGCCGCTGATGACGCCGTTCGTGACGACGTACTTGCCCTCGTAATGCTTGACGCTGCCGCTGGTCTGGAGTGCCGCCAGCCGTGCCGTCACCACGTCGCCGCTCACACTCTGGATCGTCAGCACGTCGCGCTCGGTTCCGGCGAACCCAGCGGCGAACTTGCTCAGTGGCTCTGTCCTCGGCGTGAGCAGCCAGGCCGCGCGGTACCGCTGGTGGTTGATCGCGGCGAAGTACTCGCGCACGATCGTGGCCGGGTCCGTGCTGGACGGCGGCACGGTCACGGTCTTCGTCGCGGCCGACGCCGGCGTCGCGGCGTCGGTGCGGTGCTCCAGCCGGTAGACGACCGCGCCGACGACACCGGCCACGAACAGCGCCACCAGCAGGGAGATGGTGACGACGAGGCCGGTCGGCCGCGTCGAACGACCGCGGTCCGGCGAAACCCGATTGGGCGGAGGCTGCCGCGTTCCGGTCTGATACGGGGCGGGAACGGGTCGTTGCGGCTGCCGAGGCCAGGAGTCGGCGCCCGGTATCCCCGGGGTCAGGAAATTCCGCGCCAGCTCGGGATCTCCCGTTGGCGACCGGGAAAACCTGGGGGGAACGGGCTCGCTGCCGCCGATCCCCGGCCGTCGTGCGCGGCCGGGTCCGCCCGGCCGGGTCCCGTCCGCGCCGCTGCCGGCCGGGGCGAGCCAGTCGCCGTCGCTTCGATGCCGCTGCGGTCGCCGCGGCCACTGGTCCGTTGGCGGCAGCGGCGCGACCGGGTCAGACCTCGCCGTGGGCGGAGCGAGATCGGGTACCGCGGCGCACGCCGCACCCAGGGCGTCAGCGAAGGCGCGGCAGCTCGGGTACCGGCTGCCGGGCGCCTTGGCCAGCGCCCGGGCGATCACCTGGTCCACGACCGGCGGAAGCTCGGGCCGCCGCTCGGTCAGCCGGGGCGGCGCCGCGTGGAGCTGCGCCCACATCAGCGCCATCGTGTCGGTCCGGTCGAAGGGTGGCGTGCCAGTCAGCATTTCCACCACCGCGCAGGCCAGCGCGTACTGATCGGCCCGGCCGTCGACCGGATGGCCCTGGATTTGCTCGGGTGAGACGTAGTCCAGCGTGCCGAAGAACTGGCCGGTGGACGTGAGCGTCGACGGGTTCAACGAGTCCTTGCTGAGTCCGAAGTCCGACAGGTACACGTGGTCGTGTTCGCTGCTACTGGCCTGACCGAGCAGTATGTTGCCGGGCTTGACATCGCGGTGCACCAGGCCGTGGGCGTGCGCCGCGTCCAGGGCCGAGGCAGCCTGGCTCGCGATCTCTGCCGCCCGGCCCGGCGTGAGGCGGCCTTCTGCCTCGACCAGCAAGCGGACGTCGCCGCCGCTGACGTACCGCATCGCGATGAACAGCACGCCAGCGGACTCGCCAGCCTCGAACACCGGGATGATGTGCGGATGGTCCACGCCAGCAGCGGCGCGCGACTCGCGGATGAAGCGCTGCCGGAAGGCCCCATCCTCGCCGAGTTCCGGGGCGAGCACCTTCAGCGCGACCGTGCGGCCGAGCCGCAGGTCAAGCGCGCGGTACACGACGGCCATGCCGCCGCGGCCGATCTGCTCCTGAATCTCGTAGCCCGCGATCTGGTCCCCGGGAGCGAGGTCTCCCGGCCCTGAGCGGACCCCCTGTGTCACTGCAAGCCTCCGGCGGCAGGGCTGATCGGCGCCCTGGACCTAGCGCTGGCCGCGCCATCTGGGTCGTGCCAGGAGCGAACGAGTGCCTTCCAGTATCTTGGCCCCGCCTGGCTGCCGCAAATGTTCTTGCAGAATGCATCTCGCCGCCCGGCGCGGAGTCGCGCTCGCGCCCAGGCGCGCGGTCAGGCTGGCGTCAGCCCGAGATCGGGGCCGCCGGCCCGCTCGCCAGGCTCGTTCACCAGGCTCTGCGCGGCCATGACGAGGTAGTCCCACAGCTGCGTGTCGTAGCTGGGGTCAAGCTCGAGTTCGTCCAGCGCCGCCCGCATGTGCCGGAGCCAGGCATCGCGCTCGGCCGGACCGATCGCGAACCGCGCGTGCCGCATCCGCAGCCGCGGATGGCCACGCAGTTCGTTGTAGGTCGCGGGCCCGCCCCAGTACTGAATCAGGAACAGCCGCAGGTGCCCCTCGGCCGCCTGCAGGCTGCGGCTCGGGTAGACGCGCCGCAGCTCGGGGTCGGCGGCAACGCCCTGGTAGAACCGGTGCACCAGGCGATGAAAGGCCGGTTCCCCGCCGATGGCCTCGTACAGGCTGGCAGTCGTCTCGCTCATAGCGGCTCCAGGGTATCCGGTGCGATCGCCCTGATGATCACGCCAGCCGACCGGCCACCGGCCGGCCACCAGCCGGCCACCGGCCGATCGGCCACCGGCTAGCTCAGCCGCAGGCCGGTCTGCGCGGCGGCGAAGGCCAGGGACTCGGCCGACAGGCCGATCGTCCGGCTGAGCGCCCGGGCTCCGTGCCCGACTTCACCCTCGGTGCGCAGCAGCACCGGCCGGTCGCTGGCCGGGGAGCTCGTCGCGTTCTGCAGGGCGGCGCACATCTTCCGCGCGTGCATGGTGTCGACCCGGGTGTCACCGTCGAAGATCGTGAATAGCACCGCAGGGTACCGGGTCCCCGGCCGTACGTGGTGGTAGGGCGAATAGGAGATCAGCCAGCTGAATTCGGTCGGGTCCGCGACCGTGCCGTACTCGTCGTTCCAGCTCTCGCCGAGCCCGAACTTCTCATAACGCACCATGTCCAGCAGCGGTGCCGAGCACACGGCAGCCGCGCTGAGATCCGGCCGCTGCGTTACCGACGCGCCGACCAGCAGTCCGCCGTTGGACCCGCCCGACACCGTGAGCTGCCCGCTGCTGGTCCAGCCGTCGGTGACGAGCTTCTCGGCGGCCGCGTGGAAGTCGTCGAACACGCGCTGCTTGCGCTCGCGCATGCCGGCCCGGTGCCACTCCTCACCCTCCTCGCTGCCGCCACGCAGGCCAGCGATCGCATACACGCCGCCGGCCTCGACCCAGGCGAGGATGGATGCGGAGAAGGCAGGCGTCAGGCTGATGTTGAAGCCTCCGTAGCCGTAGAGGATGGCAGGCCTGCGGGTGGGAACGGGGCCGCTCCCCGCTGCCGCGCTCGTATCCTCGCGGTCGGCCGGGCCGGCCGAGATGACCACCATGCGAATCGTGGTGCCATCGGCCGAGGCGTATGCCACTTGCTCCGCCCGGACGGCGGGAACTGCCACGGTGCCCGGTGCCTGCTGCCACACGTGGGTGCCGCCCTCGGCAGCGTCGTAGCGGAGCACGACGCCTGGCGTGACGTAGTCGGTGTAGCTGAACCAGGCCTCGTGGCCGCCTTCCGGGCGCTCGTGCAGCGCGCTCACGGTGCCGAGACCCGGCAGTTCTAGCTGGCCGAGGCGGTCGCCGAAGGCCAGATCGTGGATGGTGATCTCACTGATCGCGTGCCTCGCCCTGGCGGCGAGCAGGACCGGCTCGCCGAGCCCTGGGCCGTCCAGGATGGCCAGGCCGTGCAGCACCGACGCTGGGTCCTCGCCGACCAGTTCCTGCCAGCTCGCGTACTCGGGGAACGCCGGATCGGCCGGATCGGCGATCATGATCCGGCCGCGCGGCGCACCGCGGTCGGTCAGCACGTAGAACCGCCCGTCCCGGCCGGCCCTCGGCCACGACTGCGCGTCGACGCCCTGCTGCATGACCAGCAGGTCCGGCGCGGCTGGAGCGCAGGTCGTGAGGTCGGCAACCCACACGTCGTTGCGCGGCGCGGTCCCGGCAGACGCTGTGATGACCAGCCAGCGGCCGTCCGGGCTGACCTCGACGCTGTAGTAGTTCGTCTTCTCCATGCCGTCGCCGAGGATGAGGATGTCCTCGGCCGCGGGCGTGCCAACCCGGTGCAGGTAGACCCGACGGTGGAACTGCGCCTCGCCTGCTGGGACCGCCTCCGGCGGCAGCCTGCGCGCGTAATAGAAGGCCTCGCCGCCGGGCAGCCAGGCCACGTCGGTGTAGCGGCACCGGTCGATCGGCCCGTCGACGTGCTGGCCAGTCGCGACGTCCAGCACCCTGAGGTCAGACTCTTCCCGGCCGCCCTCGGATAGCTGATAGGCCAGGAGCCGGCCTTCCCAGTCGGGGCGCCAGCTGTCCAGCGTCGTCGCGCCGGTCGGGTCGATCTCAGTCGGATCGATCAGTGCACGCTCGGCCCCGCCCGCGTCGACGGCGTAGATCACGGCGTGTTCCTGCGCTGGCTCGCGCCGGGAGAAGAAGTATCGGTCACCGCGCCACACCGGCGGTGAGACCTCGCCCGCAGCGAGTAGCTCGGTGAGCCGTGCCGCCAGCGCGTCCCGGCCGGGAATGCCAGCCTGGTAGGCGGCATACAGCTCGGCCTGGGCCCGCAGCCACTGCTTGGTCTGGTCGCTCTCGGCGTCCTCGAGCCAGCGGTACGGATCCTCGACCTGGTGACCGTGGATCGACTCGGTGCTGTCCTGCCGCGGCGCGGCGGGATACGGCGGTATCGCCGGTCCGGTGGTGTCGGACCTGGTGGGGTGGGACCCGGTGGTGTCGGACTCGGTGGGGCGGGACCCGGTGGTGGCTGGCTGGGTGCGATCCGGCACGGTCATATCCGGCACTCTAATGTGCTGCCGGGTTCCGCTCCGCGCCCGGCGCGGCGCACGCGCCCCGCCGGGCGCGGACGTCCTGGCGTTCGGTGACGTTCACCTGAGGTTCCGGTTGCAATAGGGCATCTGGTGTTGGCGATCCGACTCGTGGGCGGTCACACTGGTCACGGGTGCCCCGGCGGCGCTGACGGCGGGCGCACATTCCCAAGTGCGGATCGGACCGCGGCCGAACGGAGGTGCACGTGCGCCGGGTGCTGCTGCTCAACATCACCTATGAGCCGCTGACGACCGTCGGCCTCCATCGCGCGGTCTGCCTTGTCCTGGGCGAGAAGGCAGACGTCGTCCACTCCGACACCGCAGGCCTGGAGCTCCGCTCCGCGTCGACCCGGCTCGCCCTGCCATCGGTCATCCGACTGCGGCGGTACGTGCGCGTGCCGCACCGCAGCCGCGTGCCGCTGACCAGGGCGGCCCTCATGCGGCGTGACAACTACCTGTGCGCCTACTGCGGGATCAAGGCCGACACGATCGATCATGTGGTCCCGCGCAGCCGGGGCGGCCAGCACTGCTGGGAAAACTGCGTAGCGTCGTGCACCCGGTGTAACCACCGGAAGGCGGACCACCTGATAGAAGAACTGGGGTGGACGCTCGCGCGCGACCCTGCGGCCCCTAGTGGGCCGCATTGGCGTCTTATCGGTGCTATCAACGACGGCGACCCGCAGTGGGTCGCCTACCTGGAGCCCACCGCCGCCTGAATTCGCGGCTCGCTCGGTTCGTTCCCGCAAGCGCCCGCCGTGGGAGCGGGTTTGCTATGGGCGGATCCATAGCAAAGTCACTCCCACTCGTACGCCTGGCCCTTGCGAGGAGCCCGGACGGAGATGACAGCGAGGCCGCCGGTGTCAGTGGTCAGCACCTGAACGCTGGGGCCGAAGTGCGCGGTCAAGATCGCGTCCGTGAGCACGTCAGCGGGATTCCCGCTGACGGCAATCCGGCCAGCCGACAGCAGCAGCAGCCGGTCGGCGAACTGGCCCGCCAGGGTCAGGTCGTGAATCGCCGACAGCACGGTCAGGGATCGCTCCCGCCGGATCTCGTCGATCAGCTCCAGCGCGTCCACCCGGCGGCCGAGGTCCAGCGCACTTGTCGGCTCGTCGAGCAGCAGCACCGGCGCTTCCTGGGCGATCGCCCGGGCGAGCACGACCCGCTGCAGTTCGCCGCCGGACATGGCGCGCAGCACGCGGTTGGCCATCGCGCTGAGGTCGAGCCGGTCGATCGCGGCGGCGCAGACCCGCCGGTCAGCGTCGGTCTCGGTGCGCAGGTAGCCGATGTGTGCGGTCCGGCCGAGGAGCACGTACTCGCTGACGGTCATGTCGGGTGGCAGCACCGGCCGCTGGGGCACGTACGCGATCAGCTTGGCCAGTTCGCGCCTGCGCAGGTCGGCGACTCGTCTGCCGCCGACGGTGACGACGCCTTCATAGGGGAGCAGCCGGATGATGGCACCGAGCAGGGTGGTCTTCCCCGCGCCGTTGGGGCCGATGAGGCCCAGCCACTCCCCGTCGGCCACCTGCCCGGCGACGCCCTCGAGCGCCACCGCGTCGCCGTACCGGACCGTGAGCTGCTCGAAGCCGATCACGATCACGACTCCGCCTGCCTGGCCCGGCGGGACCGGAGCACGAACAGGAAGAACGGCGCGCCGACCAGCGCCGTGATGACCCCGATGGGAACCTCGGCTGGAGCCTGCGCGGTCCGCGCCACCACGTCGGCGAGCACGAGAAACGCCGCACCGCCGATCATCGAGACCGGCATCAGCACCCGGTAGCTCGGACCGGCGGTGAGCCGGATGGCGTGCGGCACGATGATGCCGACGAAGCCGATCAGGCCGCTGACCGACACCGCCGCGGCGACGCCCAGGGTCGCGGCGATGACGATCGTCAGCCGCAGCCTCGCCACGTTCACGCCGAGGCTGGTCGCTTCGGTCTCGCCGACCCGCAGCACGTCGAGCAGCCGCCGGTGGGCCAGCAGCGCGACAGCCGCCACGGCCACGTACGGCAGAATCAGCCAGACCTCCGACCATGTCGCGGCTGACAGGCCGCCCAGGATCCAGGAGTAGACGTACGCCAGCGTCTGGGTGTGCTGCTGCTGCAGGTAGGTCTGGAACGCCGTGAGCAGCGCCGCAACCGCGATGCCGGCAAGCAGGATCGAGTTCGTGCTCCCGTGAGTCGCTGGTGCCTCCCCGCCGTGGCCCGCGCGGGCCCCGAGCAGGTAAGTGAGCGCGACCGCGCCCACCGCTCCGACGAACGCGGCAGGCGGGGTGAGCGCCAGGTTGCCGCCGGAGACCACGACGACGGTGGCGCCGAGCCCGGCCCCGGCAGCGACGCCGAGCAGGTACGGGTCGGCCAGCGGATTCCGGAAGATGCCCTGGTACGCCGCGCCGCCGCCGGCCAGCATCGAGCCGACGAGGAGCCCGAGCACGACCCTGGGCAGCCGGATCTGCCAGACGATGGCGCTGTCCAGCGCCGAGACAGCCAGGTGGCCGTGCCAGGGCAGCTTCGTCGCGATCGCCTCGAGTACTTGCAGCGGCGACAGCTCAGCCGGGCCGACACCCGCGCCGACGATGACCGCGACCAGCAGCACGACGAGCGCGATCGTCACCGCGCGGCCCGGCCTGGTCCGTCGGACGGAGACTGGGCTGTCGGCTTCGCCGCGCTGGTGGTGCGGGCCCGGTGTCCCGGCCGGCCGCGCGCCGGCCGGGACACCGGGCACCGACTCGACCGCGGCAGCCGCTGCAGACCGGCCGGCCTCCGCCCGTCCGGAACCGGCGGTGACGCGGCTGGCTCTCGGCCTGGTCACTGTCACGACGAGTGGGACTTCATCGCGTTGGCGACGGTCTGCAGCAACTGCACGATGCGCGGTCCCCAGCGCGAGGCGATGTCGGCGTTCAGCGCGATGACGTGCTTGTCCTTCACCGCCGTCAGGGCGCCCCAGCCGGGCCGGGCGGCGACCATCGCCGGGGTCTGGCCGCCGTTGCTGCCGGTGTCGGAGAGCAGGATGTAGTCCGGGTTCGCCTTGAGGATGAACTCCGGCGACAGTTCCGGGTAGCCGCCAGCGGCGGCGGCGCCGGTCGCGGAGTCCGCGATGCTCTTCATGCCGAGCAAGGAGAGCAGACTGCCGATGAAGGTCGAGTCGGTCACCGAGTAGTACGGATTGGCGCCGAGCTCGTAGAAGTACGTCAGCGGCGCCGAGTGCTTCGGCTCGGACGCGACGATCGCGGCGATGCCCGCGCGGATCTTGTGATCCTCCGCCTGCGACTGCGCGACGTGCCCGGTGGCCTCGCCCAGCTCAGTGATCTCGCTGTAGACGGCGGACACGTCGGCCGCGGCGGGCAGGTCGAGCACCGGGATCGACAGCGCGGTGAGCTTGGCGGTGATGCTGTCGATGTTGTTCGAGATGACGACCAGGTCGGGCTTGTAGGCGGCGATCGCCTCGGCGTTGGGCTCAAAGCCCGACAGCTTGGTCATCGGAGCTCCGCGCGGGTAGTCAGAGTCGTCGTCGACAGCCTTGACCTGCTTGCCGGCGCCGATCGCGTAGAGCATCTCGGTCGCCGTCGGGGACAGCGAGATGATCGCGTCTGGCCGCGAGGCGAGGTGCACCTTGCCCGCGGCGGTGGTGACGGTGACGGGGAATCCAGCGCCCGCTGAGCCGGTGGAGCCGCTCTGGCTCGCGGGGGAACTGCTGCATGCCGCGCAAGCTGCCGCGACGACCGCGGCGACTGCGACGGCGGACGCACGGGTGAGAGCCCGCATGATCATCCTCCGGGATAGGGGAGGACGAAGTGCGCTTCGCTGCGACGCCGACCGGGCATCGAACGAGCCGCCCTTCCTCCGAGGACAGGTCGTTGGCACAGGCCAGGCGTCCGGGCTCGTCCTCCGCCGGAGGCATCACCGTTGCGGGACAGCGCCGGAATCGCACCGGCTTCGCTGCGCACTGCACCGCCCGAGGGCTATTCCCTCAGGCTGCCGGCAGCCTATCGCAGCGAGCCGGCCGCGCGGGCACAATCAGTAAGCAGGCACGGCGATTGCTGCGGGGTGGGGTGCACGCGGCGGCTGCGGGGCGGGCACCGCGGCGGTCCGGGGGTGCCCCCAGCGGATACTGGCCCCTCCATCCCATACCTGGAGGGGCCTGCACACGATTCTTGCGCCGTCAGCCCGACGGGGCGCGGAGCGACACGCCGGCTAGGACCCGACGGGCCCGTTCCGTCCCATCAGCTATTCACGTATCGCACTCGTCCCGTAACGCAGTGTGTAATGCTGCCGATAGCCAAGAAGAGGCGGGCGGCGCGAGTACCCCCGAGTTCACGCCGCCCGCCGCGCGTGTCAGCGCCGCGCCGCACTGCACTCGCGCAGCCGCAGCCGGTAGCGTTTGGCTATGAGCGAGACAGACACGCTGGCTGGCCGGCAGGCGATCGTACCGTTCGGGCGGGCGCTCACCGCGATGGTCACGCCCATGAACTCCGCTGGGGCCATCGACTATGACGGCGCCGCGCGGCTTGCCGAATACCTGGTCACCGACATGCGGAACGACGGTCTGGTGATCAGCGGCACGACTGGTGAGTCGCCGACCACGTCCGACGCAGAGAAGACCAGGTTGCTCGCCGCGGTGCTAGAAGCGGTCGGCGACCGTGCCACCATCGTCGCGGGCGTCGGCACCAACGACACCGCGCACACCTGCGAGCTGGCCCGGCAGGCTGAGGCCGCCGGCGCGCACGCCCTGCTGGTGGTGACCCCGTACTACAA
Source organism: Streptosporangiaceae bacterium (assembly GCA_030037785.1). GTDB lineage: Bacteria > Actinomycetota > Actinomycetes > Streptosporangiales > Streptosporangiaceae > JAJYUU01. The sequence continues at coordinate 10,305 of JASHQA010000447.1, read as the reverse complement.
CAAGCCACCGCAGAGTGGGCTGCTGGCGCACTTCCTCAAGGCGGCCGACGCGACCGGGCTGCCGGTCATGCTCTACGACATTCCCGGCCGGACCGGGACACCGATCGCCACCGAAACGCTCGTGCGACTCGGCCAGCACCCGCGAATCGTGGCCGTCAAGGACGCCAAGGGGGACCTGTTGGCCGGGTCCTGGGTGATGGCGCGCACGGATCTGGCGTTCTATAGCGGTGACGATCCGGTCAACCTGCCGTGGCTGTCGGTGGGCGCCGTCGGCTACGTCAGCGTGCACGCGCACGTCATCGGGGACCGGCTGCACGAGATGATCGACGCTTACCTCGCGGGCCGGGTCGAGGAAGCGCTGGCGATCCATCGGACGGCGCTGCCGGTGTACACGGGTATGACCCGCACCCAGGGCGTGATCACCACCAAAGCCGCGCTGACCATGCTCGGCCTGCCCGGCGGCTTCGTCCGGCCGCCGCTGGCTGACGCTACCCTCGCGGAGATCGAGCAGCTCAGGGCCGATCTCACGGCGGGCGGAGTCAAGCTGCCGTGAGCCACCCGCACCCGGAGCTGGGGCCGCCACCGCCGCTCGCGCCCGGCGGCCTGCGCATGGTGGGGCTCGGCGGGCTCGGCGAGATCGGCCGGAACATGACGGTCTTCGAGTACGACGACCGCCTGCTCGTGGTGGATTGTGGCGTGTTGTTTCCCGACCAAGACCAGCCGGGCATTGACCTGATCCTGCCGGACTTCTCGTGCCTCGACGGCCGGATGGACCAGGTCGACGCGCTGGTCCTGACCCACGCCCATGAAGACCACATCGGCGGCGTGCCCTACCTGCTGCGGCAGCGGGCCGACCTTCCCGTCGTCGGGTCGCGACTGACGCTCGCGCTGGTGCGCAGCAAACTCACCGAGCACCGGCTGACGCCGGTCGACCTGGAGGTCCAAGCAGGCTCGCACTCCTCCTTCGGTCCCTGGCAGCTGGAGTTCCTCGCGGTCAACCACTCGATTCCGGACGCGCTCGCGGTCGCCATCCGGACGCCGGCCGGCCTGATCCTGCACACCGGCGACTTCAAGATGGACCAGCTGCCGCTCGACGGGCGGCTCACCGATCTCGGCGGCTTCGCCCGGCTCGGCGCGGACGGCGTCGACCTGCTGCTGGCCGACTCGACCAACGCCGAGGTGCCGGGCGTCGTCACGTCCGAGCGCGACATCGGCCCGGTGCTATCCGACGTGTTCGCCGGGGCAGAACAGCGAATCATCGTGTCGTGCTTCGCCAGCCACGTGCACCGGGTGCAGCAGGTGATGGACGCCGCGGCCGAGCACGGCCGCAAGGTCGCGCTGGTCGGCCGCTCGATGGTCCGAAACATGGGGGTGGCGAGGGAGCTGGGCTACCTGAGGGTGCCCTCGGTGCACGGCGGCCTGCTCGTCGACCTCAGAGAAGCCGAGGAGATGCCGCCTGACCAGATCGTGCTGATCTCGACCGGCTCCCAGGGCGAGCCAATGTCGGCGCTGTCCCGGATGGCGGGCCGCGATCACCCGATCCGGATCGCCGAGGGCGACACGGTCATCCTGGCCTCCTCGCTCGTGCCGGGTAACGAGTCGGCCGTCTCCCGGATCATCAACGACCTGACCCGGCTTGGCGCTCGAGTCGTGCACAAGGGCAACGCGCTCGTGCACGTCTCCGGCCACGCTCCGGCGGGGGAACTGCTGTACGTGCTGAACCTGGTCCGGCCGAGCAACTTCGTTCCGGTGCACGGCGAGTGGCGGCACCTCAAGGCGCACGCCGAGCTCGCCGCGCTGACCGGCGTGCCGGAGGCGAGCATCGTCATCGCCGAGGACGGGGTCGCGGTCGACCTGGTCGACGGCCGGATCTCGGTGTCGGGCAAGGTGCCGTGCGGATACGTGTACGTGGACGGGCTGTCGGTCGGCGAAATCACCGAGACGTCGCTGAAGGACCGGCGGATTCTCGGCGACGAGGGCTTCATCTCGGTGGTGGTGGTGGTCGACTCCACCAGCGGCAAGCTGGTGGCCGGACCCGAGATCCACGCCCGTGGCGCCGGGATCGACGACGCCGGGCTGGCCGAAGTCGGACCGCTGGTGGAGGAGGCGCTGGCGGGCGCCGCCAGGGAGGGCGTGAACGAGATCCATCAGCTCCGGCAGTTGGTGCGGCGGACCACGGGCCGGTGGGTGAGCGACAACTACCGGCGACGGCCGATGATCATTCCGGTCGTGGTCGAGACCTGACGTCGGCCGGCGCCAACGCCGGCCCTCGCGACGTCGCAGCCACCGGTCCGGCGGGCGGTCCGGCGGGCGGTCCGGCTGGTCGGCTGGTCGGCCATATCGGTAAGTCGCCCTCTTTGCACTGCCGCGGGCCTATCCTGGCGCCAGCGCGGGAGCAATGAGGGGCCGGTTTTGCCATGCCAGCGAGCTATTCGGACGACCCCGGTCAGCGGCGTCGGGGACGCCACGGCGCGGCGCACCGGCGGAGCGACCCGCGCGGCCGGGATCCGCGCGGCGATGGCCCCGCATACCCCGAAGGCAGCAGCCAGGACTCGGGCTACCGTCTCGAGGACGGCTACGAGCAGCTTTACCGTGACGCGGACGGTCCCCGCTCCGGCTATGGCAGCCAGTGGCACGAGCGTGACAGCTATCGCGGCCATCCCCCGGCAGGTCGGCCGACGTCCGCCCAGGCCGAACGCCGCCGCCACCACGCACGCTTCCTCTCGACCCCACGCAATCGCCTGCTGCTGGCCGTCGTCGCTGCCGTCGCGGTGATCGCACTCGGTAGCTGGCAGCTCGTGGCCGCGCGTACCGGCCGCGACCGGTTGTCCGGAAACGGCACGCAGTCGGTCGCGGGCGCGAAGTCGCCCACGGCCGGCCCGTCTGCGGCGCACCCGTCCGGCGGCCCTTCACCGAGCGCGGCCTCCGGCGCGACCTTCAGCATCGACTGGGTGGGCGACATGACGTTCGGCTCGCCCGGCGCGTGGCCCCCGGACGGCACCGGGTCGCTGCTGACCGCGGTGCCGCCGGCTGACCTGCACAGCGACCTCACCATGGGCAACCTGGAGAGCGCCCTGGGCGACTTGCCGTTGTCCAAGTGCGCGCCCGGCGACACCGAGTGCTATGCGTTCGAGGCGCCGGACAGTACGGCGCAGATGCTGAAGCAGGAGGGTTTCTCCGCGGTGAACGTGGCGAACAACCACACGCTCGACGCGGGCACCGCCGGCGAGGCGAACACGAACTCCGTGCTGCAGCAGGCTGGGCTTGCCTATGCGGGCCGGCCCGGCCAGATCACGTACCTGGAACGGAACGGCATCAAGATCGCGCTGCTGGGTTTCGCGCCGTGGCCGTACGACGCGGACGCGCTCGACATCCCCGCGGCTGAAGCCCTGGTCAAGCAAGCAGCCCAGCACGCCCAGGTGGTCATCGTGATGGAGCACCTCGGAGCCGAGGGCGACAGCGCCCAGCACGTCACCGACTCCGAGGAGTACTACCTCGGCGAGGACCGGGGCAACTCGATCGCGTTCACGCACGGCGTCATCGACGCGGGCGCGGACCTGGTCGTTGGCTCCGGTCCGCACGTGCTGCGCGGGTTCCAGTGGTACCACGGTCACCTGATCGCGTACAGCCTCGGCAACTTCTGCGGGTACGACACGCTTGGCCTGGACTCCATCACCTCGGTCAGCGCGATCCTGCACGTCACGCTCGGTGCGCAGGGCCAGTTCGTGTCCGGCAGCATCTCCCCGCTGCGACTGGTGGAGCCTGGCACCCCAGAACCGGATCCAACGGGCGCGGCCATCACTACCATCAACTCGCTCTCCCAGGACGATTTCGGGGGGAACGGGGCGGTTCAGATCTCGGCCGCAGGCATCATCGAGCCGCCATCGGCGAGCGACGAATGAGCACTCGGGCGCTTGATCCCTGGCGGCCGCGAGGCGCCTGAGTCGGCTGGCCTGCTGGCCCCTGGAGCGGTGCCGACACGGTACGGTAAGCCGGAGACAAGGAGTCGCCATGACCTACCAGCCGTATCCGACCGGCGGTGGCAGCAGCAGCAACATCGTGCAGCGGGGGCCACAGCCCACCAGCGTGCGGACCGCGGTGATCCTCATGTACGTCGGGGCCGGCCTGTCCGTCCTCTCGCTGATCGGGACGCTGGCCCTCAGCGGCCGGATCAAGAAGGCCGTGGGCACGGCGCTGCGCAAAGCCAGGACAAGCAAGCCGCTGACACTCGCCGATATACACGCCGCAGAGAACATCTACCTCGTGTTCGTCGTGGTGGTGCTGGTGATCGCCATCGCCCTCTGGGTGTGGATGGCGTGGGCGAACGGCCGCGGCAGGGGCTGGGCCCGGATCGTGGCCACGGTGTTCTTCGGGCTCAACACGATCCTGCTGGTCTTCAGCGGCGCCCGCACCTCGGCCACGCTGGTCTTCACCGGCCTTGAGTGGCTGGTCGGGCTCGCCGCCCTGATCTTCCTGTGGCGAAGGGATACCACGCAGTACATCGCGCAGTCGCAGTAGCCGACCGGGGTCGGCTACTGCGACTGCGCCGTCACCATCTCGCGACACGCCGTGACCGATCCGGGCCGTTGTAACTCCTGGTCGTTACGGTGGGATCATGGCGACACGTGCGTCCAAGGGCTCAGCGCGCCCTCGTGGCGGCACGGCAAGCCGCACGGCGTCCTCGGCTCGCGGCCGATCCGGCGCGTCGGGTCGGCCTCGCTCGGGATCTCGCGCGACCACGGCGCGCCGTGGTCGCCAGTCAGGTCGGCGCTATGCACGGCCGGAGCCGTCCACGAACCCCTTCGTAATCCTGGCGGGCTGGACTATCGCGCTGATCGCCGCGGCGTGGATGGTGCTCGCTCACACCGTGGGCGCCGCCTGCCGGGCAGTGGGCCAGCACGCCCGCGAGCTAGACCCGCTGCACCGTCGCGACGGCGTGGGCCTCGCGGCACTCTGCGCCGCCATCGCCTGCGCGGTGGCCGTCTGGTGGGACGCCTCCGGGGCGCTGCGCCCGGTGGCCATGGCGATCCGCGGCCTGTTCGGCGCCGGGACCTGGGCGGTGCCCTTGCTGCTCGCGCTGCTCGCGTGGCGGTACCTGCGGCACCCCGACAGGAACGCGGACACGGCCCGGATGGTGATCGGCTGGGGCGCGCTGCTCATAGGTGCGCTAGGCCTGATTCACGTGGCGTCGGGCACGCCCGGCCTGTCGGCCGGGCTGCCAGCGATCCGGTCCGCTGGCGGCCTGATCGGCTACGCGATCTCTGCCCCGCTGGTCACGGTCGTCACCCAGTGGGCCGCGATCCCGATCCTGGTCCTGATCGCGGGATTCGGGCTGCTGGTGATCACAGGCACGCCGCTGCACCGAGTCCCGGACCGAGTCGCCGAGGGCCGCCGCCTGCTGCTGCGCCGTGGTGCGGAGGCCGGCGCCGACCCGTCGGAACCTGGCGACGCGGCCGCGGCGAGCCGTCCGCGCGCGAAGCTAGCCCGGCGCCGGACCGATGCGCTCGAGGTCGGCTTGCGCGACCGCGCATACGACACGCCGCTGCTGGACAGCCTGTTCAACCGCCGAGACGGCCAGCCGTCCGCCGACCGCGCGGACGCCGACGCCGGGGTTAGCGCCGCTGCCGCCGCGGCGCATGCGCAGGGCGTGCTCGCGGGCGGTGCGGTCGGCACCGACGACGGCTGGCGCGAGGTGTCGGGCCTGGCCGACAGCGAGAACGTGACGCCTGCGCCGCGTACCGGTGCCACGAGCAAGCCGGAACAGCTGACGCTGGCCGCGGTGACCGACGGGAGCTACACGCTGCCGCCGGTCGCGTTGCTGAAGCCCGGCACCGTGCACCGGCCGCGGACGAAGGCGACTGAGCTCATGGTCGAGGCGCTCACCGGCGTGCTGGAGCAATTCGACGTGGACGCTCAGGTCACCAACTTCACCCGCGGCCCCACGGTGACGCGGTACGAGATCGAACTGGCACCCGCGGTCAAGGTGGAACGCGTCACCCAGCTGTCCAGGAACATCGCCTACGCGGTCAAGAGCGCGGACGTCCGGATCCTCTCCCCGATTCCCGGCAAGTCGGCAATCGGCATCGAGATCCCCAACTCCGACCGGGACGTGGTCAGCCTCGGGGACGTGCTGCGGGCGCCGGTGGCGGCGTCCGACCAGCATCCGATGCTGGTCGGACTCGGCAAGGACGTCGAGGGCCGGAGCGTGGTCGCAAACCTCGCAAAGATGCCACACATGCTCATCGCCGGGGCTACCGGGAGCGGCAAGAGCACCTGCATCAACGGGTTGATCACGTCGATCCTGCTGCGGGCAACCCCGGATGAAGTCCGCATGGTGCTCATGGATCCCAAGCGGGTGGAGCTGGCCGGTTATGCCGGGATCCCGCACCTGATCACGCAGATCATCACCAATCCCAAGAAGGCGTCGGACGCGCTGCAGTGGGTGGTCGGCGAGATGGAACGCCGATACGACGACCTGGCCGCGACCGGCTTCCGGAACATCGAGGACTTCAACAAGGCCGTCCGCGCCGGGCGGGTAACCGCTCCGCCGGGCTCGGAGCGCAGTTATGCGCCGTACCCCTATCTGCTCGTCATCGTCGACGAGCTCGCCGACCTGATGATCGTCGCGCCCAGGGACGTCGAGGACGCGGTGGTGCGGATAACCCAGCTCGCCAGGGCGGCTGGCATCCACCTGGTGCTCGCGACGCAGCGGCCGAGCGTGGACGTGGTCACGGGCTTGATCAAGGCGAACGTGCCGTCCCGGCTAGCGTTCGCCACCTCCAGCCTGACCGACAGCAGGGTGATCCTGGACCAGCCTGGCGCGGAGAAGCTGGTTGGCCAGGGCGACGCGCTGTTCCTGCCGATGGGGACGAGCAAGCCGATCCGGCTGCAGAACGCCTACGTCACCGAGCGGGAGATCCGCGAGATCGTCGCCCACTGCAAGAAGCAGGCGCAGCCGGTCTACCGCGATGACGTGGTCGCAGCGGAGGCCAAGCAGCGCGAGATCGAGGCGAACATCGGGGACGACCTGGATCTGCTCGTGCAGGCCGCCGAGTTGATCGTCAGCACCCAGTTCGGCTCGACGTCGATGCTGCAGCGGAAGCTCCGGGTTGGCTTCGCGAAGGCGGGTCGGCTGATGGATCTGCTGGAGACCAGGGGCGTGGTCGGTCCGAGCGAGGGCTCGAAGGCGCGGGACGTGCTCATCCGGCCGGACGACCTGCCGGGCCTGCTCGCGTCGCTGCGGGGCGAGGACTGAGCCCGCCGGCTTCGCGGCGGCTTGTCGCACTGGACCGCAGCCCGGGAGCAGGTAGGTCCCGTCGGCCTGGCGCAAAATCGGCCCGGCCTCATACCGGAGCGTGTCTGTCTGTCTACACTGGGTGACCGTCTCAAGCCAGTGGGATTCGGGGGAAGACCAGTATCGGGCGCGCGGGCCACAGTCAGCTGCCCGGAAGGCGGGACGAAAGCATGATTGACGAAGACACGGCGGTGAGCGTTGGTGATGCCCTCGCGGCTGCGCGCCGCCAGGCCGGACTCACCATCACGCAGGTCAGCCAGCGGACGTGCATCAGGGAGACCATCGTCCGTGGCATCGAGCGGGGGGACTACTCGGCCTGCGGTGGGGACTTCTACGCGCGGGGGCACGTGCGCAGCATCGCTCGCGCGGTCGGGCTCGATCCGGACCAGATGGTCCGGGAGTACGACGCCAGCCAGGCGCCGCCACAGCCGATCACGGCCGCGGACGTGTTTCAGCCGGTCAAGCCGGTCAGGCTCAGGGAGCGCCGGCGGCCGAACTGGACCGTGGTACTGCTAGCCGGGCTGGTCGTGGTGGCCGGCATCGTCGGCTTCCGGTACTTCTCGCACGGGAGCCCGGCGTCACCGGCGAGGCAGGCCGCATCGACGCACCACTCGGCGCGCCACAGCCCGGCGCACAGCGCGACCCGGCCGACGGTCTCTGCCTCGTCGGCTGCGGCCTCGCCTGCGGCCACGCAGGTTCAGATCACCATCACCGCCAAGCCGGGACAGGTGACCTGGGCCGAGCTCACCGCGCTGGACGGCAAGGTCCTCTTCCAGGGGGACATCGGCGCCGGAGCCGCGGTGACCCAGCAGACGTCGACGGCCGTCTACGGCATGACGGTGCAGCTCGGAAACCCGGCCGGCGCGGCGGTTTACCTCAATGGCAAGCTACAGACCTACGCCACCACGCACCCGGTGACGCTGAGCTGCACCAGGACGACGTGCACCTAGCCGGAGGCTGGAGCCCAGCGGCGGGTGCGCTGGCATCAGGCCGGTTACCGTAGTCTGCCGGTGTGTCGTCCAGCCAGCGAAATTCCGGTGCTGTCGCCCGCCGCGTCAGGATGGTGACGCTGGGCTGCGCGCGGAACGAGGTCGACTCTGAGGAGCTGGCGGCGCGGCTGGCCGAAGGCGGCTGGCAGCTCGCCGACGAGGCCGACGACGCCGCCGTGGTCCTGGTCAACACCTGTGGCTTCATCCAGGCCGCCAAGCAGGAGTCCATCGACGTCCTGCTGGCGGCGGCCGCGGGCGGAGCCCCGGTGGTGGCTGCCGGCTGCCTGGCGGAGCGGTACGGGGCCGGGCTGGCCGAGGCGATGCCGGAGGCCCAGGTGCTGGGGTTCGACGACTACGAGGACATAGCAGCGCGGCTGGACGCGGTCGCGGCGGGGGTGCGCTGGCCCGCGCACGAGCCGCGGGACCGGCGCAGGCTGCTGCCGCTGGCTCCGGCAGACCGGCCAGGTAGCGCGGCGCAACTGCCTGGTCATGGCCAGCAAGCCGGGCCCGTTCCCGATCTTGGCGCCGGTTCGGATCTTGACGTCGTTCCAGATCTTGGCGTCGTTCCCGATCTGCCGCCGGGAATCGCCCCGGCATCGGGACCGCGCGTGCTGCGTCGCAGGCTGGGGGGCGGTCCGGTGGCCCCGCTCAAGATCGCCTCCGGTTGCGATCGGCGCTGCACGTTCTGCGCAATCCCGGCATTTCGCGGTGCGTTCGTGTCCCGGCGGCCGGCCGACCTGCTCGCCGAGGCCAGCTGGCTGGCTGAGCACGGCGCGCGTGAGCTGCTGCTCGTCAGCGAGAACTCCACGTCCTATGGCAAGGATCTCGGTGACCTGAGGCTGCTGGAGTCGCTGCTGCCGCGGCTCGCCGCCGTGCCGGGCATCTGCCGCGTCCGGGTCAGCTACCTGCAGCCCGCCGAGGTACGGCCGGGCCTGGTGGCGGTGCTCGCCGGAACGCCGGGGGTGGCGAGCTACTTCGACCTGTCTTTTCAGCACGCCAGCGCCACCGTGCTGCGGTCCATGCGCAGGTTCGGTGACGGGGACCGGTTCCTGCAGCTCATCGACCAGATCAGGGCGCTCGCGCCGGACGCTGGCATCCGGTCGAATTTCATCGTGGGCTTCCCTGGTGAAAGCGAAGCGGACGTGGCCGAGCTGCACGACTTCCTGGCGGTCGCACAGCTCGACGCCATCGGCGTGTTCGGCTACTCCGACGAGGACGGCACGGAAGCGGCCAGGCTGGGCGGGCAGCTACCGGAGGATGAGATCGCCACCAGGGTTGACGAGCTGGCCGCGCTGGCGGACGAGCTGATGGCCGAGCGCGCCTCAGCCCGCATCGGCAGCCGCGTGGACGTACTCATCGACGAGGTGCTGGCGGACGGCAGCTATCTGGGCCGCGCGGAGCACCAGGCGCCCGAGGTCGACGGTGCCACCGAGGTGCACAGCGAGCGGCGGCTCGCGGTCGGCGACCTGCTGCCGGCCGTCGTCACCGACAGCGACGGGGTCGACCTGACCGCGACCGCCGTCGCTGACCGGCGGCGCGGCGAGGCTGACCGGCGGCTCGGCCAGCCGGACCGGCACGCCGCCACGGCGGGAGGCGCGGGCGAGCGGTGAGCTGGGCGGCACCGGATACCAACGGCGACGGCGCGGTGCCGGCGGGGGCGGGCGCGCCGCCCGGCGGTGACAAGCGAGCCGTGACCGCGGTGACCCGGAGCACGGAGCCGGGCAGGCTGGCGCAGCCGGGCATAGCCAACATCGCGAACGCGCTGACCGTCGGGCGCCTCGTGTTGGTGCCAGTGTTCATCTGGTTCCTGCTCGCGGGCGGCACCGGCGACCGAGCGATCGCGTTTGTCGCGTTTGCCGTGGCGTCGGTCACCGACTTGCTGGACGGCGAGCTGGCCAGGCGGCGCAGCCTGATCACGGACTTTGGGAAGATCGCCGATCCGATCGCCGACAAGGCACTGACCGGATCCGCCCTGGTCACGCTGTCCTTTCTCGGCGAGCTGCCATGGTGGATCACCTGCGT
>JASHQA010000446.1 GCA_030037785.1 Streptosporangiaceae bacterium | reverse complement strand
CGTTCGAAATCTTTTTAGCAAAAGTATAGGCTGACCTGCGCCCCGAGCAGGACTCGAACCTGCGGCCTACTGCTTAGGAGGCAGTCGCTCTATCCGCCTGAGCTATCGGGGCCGTGCTGTACTGAGGCCGCACCGCTCCGCAGGCGGGGCTGGCTCCCCAGGGCCGCACTAAGCCTAACCGCTGACCGCCCTGACGGGGCACACCCGACGGCCTCGCGTCAACCCGGACATCGCCTGCTGCAGCAATAGTCGGACACCTAACCCGCCCACCGACGACGCCCTTGCTAACGATGCCAGGTCAGGCGACGAGGCCAGCTGATGAGGTCGAGCGCTATCAGCCCGGCAGCTCGAACGGGAGCTTGAGCCCGTCCAGCGCGTGCGGGCACGAGCACGTCCGCTCGACCGGCATCTTCGGGATGACCTGGGCTACCAGCTCACGCAGCCTGGTCACGTTGGCCGCGAACACCCGGAACACCTCGGCGTGCGTCACGCCATCGCCCTCTTCGACACCGGCGTCGGTGTCGGTGACCAGTGCAATCGTCGTGTAACACAGCGCCAGCTCGCGGGCCAGGATCGCCTCGGGATGCCCCGTCATGCCGATCAGCGTCCAGCCCTGCGCCGCGTACCAGCGGGACTCGGCCCTGGTGGAGAACCGCGGGCCGTCGATGACGACCAGCGTGCCGGACGGCACTGGCTCCCAGGCGCCGGCCTGCGCCGCATCGATGACGCTGGCCCGCAGGGCCGGGCAATAGGGGTCGGCGAACTGCACGTGCACGGCCGTGCCCGTTTCGTAAAACGTCTGCGCGCGACCGGTCGTGCAGTCCACGAGCTGATCGGGCACAGCCAGCGTGCCCGGACCATAGGCGGGCGTCAGCGAACCAACGGCGCTCGGCGCCAGCACCTGCCGGACGCCCACCGACCGAAGCGCCCACAGGTTGGCGCGGTAGGGGATCTTGTGCGGAGTGAAGCGGTGATCACGGCCATGCCGCGGCAGGAACGCCACTCGCCTGCCGCCGACGTCGCCCACCACCAGCGGGTCACTGGGCGGCCCGAACGGCGTCTCGACCGCCACCTCGTCGGCAGAGTCGAAGAACTCATAAAACCCCGACCCACCGATGACGCCGATCTCCGCCAGGTCGCTCACGGCGCTAACGTACCGGCTCCGTCAGCTGCCGGCGGCTACCGACGACTTCTTCTCGCCCGACGCGCGAGCCGACCCAGACGAGCCAGCCGACCCAGACGAGCCAGCCGAGCCGCCGCTCTTGCCAGTCGACGACTCGCCCCCCGACGAGCCGTTCTTCGCCGACTCCGATGACGAGCCGCCGCCCGAGCCGCCCGAACCGTCCGCGCTCGACCCCTTCGAGTCCTTCGAGTCCTTCGCGGCGCCGTCCTTGGCAGCGGAAGCAGCGGCAGCAGCTGAGCCGTTGCGGCTGTCGGTGCGGTAGAAGCCGGAGCCCTTGAACACGATGCCAACCGGCGAGAAGACCTTGCGGAGCCTGCCGCCACACTCGGCGCAGACCGTCAGCGGGTCGTCTGAGAACCGCTGCACGACCTCGGATCTATCTCCGCAATCGGTGCAGGCGTACTCGTACGTCGGCACGTTTCCTCCCTCTGCGGCGTTTAGCACTCGCCGCGGTCAACTGCCAAATGGTAGCAACGGCTAGCCGAGCCTGCTGATTCCTTCACCGGGGCGTGCCACGGCGCGAACCGGCCGGTCGTGCTCCCCCGTCGGCACCTGGCGCACGAGCTCGTCGTCGTACAGCAGCGCGATCGTGAGCACCGCCGCCCCGACCCTGGCCAGCGCGCGGTCATAGCTGCCACCGCCGCGACCGAGGCGGTGTCCCGCCGGGTCGACCGCCAGCGCTGGCACGATCACCAGGTCCGCGCTGGTGATCGCCGTCACACCGCGGCGCTGCTCACCCGGCTGCAGCAGCCCGCGCGGACCCGGCACGAGGGAGTCGGGTCCCTCGTAGCTCGCCCAGTCGAGGTCGCCGTCGGGGAGCAGCACGGGCAGCAGGACGTACGTACCGCGCTTCCACAGCGCGAAGATCAGGCCCCGGCTGTCCGGCTCGGTTCCGACCGAGACGTAGGCGGCCACCGTGCCGGCCATCTGTACTTCCGGCGTCCCGAGCACGGCGTCGCGGAGCTGCCGTCCGGCGGCTGCGCGCTGCTCACCAGACATGGCTCGCCGCGCCGTCAGCAGCCGTGCGCGCAATCCCGCCTTCTGCCGGGCCAGCTCCGCGTCACCAGCCGCCGCCGACCGCGAGGGCCCAGCCGATCCGCCGGTCCCGGTGCCATCGCGGGCTGTACGTTTCAAGGGTCCTCCGATGGCTAGCTAAGGTTCTCAGCATGGCTCATACTCGATCGGTCACCAAGGCCGTGATCCCGGCAGCGGGCCTGGGCACCAGGTTCGTCCCCGCGACCAAGGCCATGCCGAAGGAGATGCTGCCCGTCATCGACACGCCCGCGATTCAGTACGTCGTCGAGGAGGCAGCCGCCGCGGGGCTGACCGACGTGCTGATGGTGACGGCCCGCAGCAAGACCAACATCGAGGACCACTTCGATCGGAACATCGAGCTTGAGGAGGTCCTGGCCGCCAAGGGCGACACAGCCGGGCTGCGGCGGGTGCGCGAGTCCGCGCAGATCGCGTCGATGCACTACGTTCGGCAGAGCCAGCCGCTGGGCCTCGGGCACGCGGTGCTGTGCGCGGCTGACCACGTCGGCGATGAGCCATTCGCGGTCCTGCTCGGCGACGACATCATCGACGCCAGGGACCGGCTGCTGCAGCGCATGCTCGGAGTGCGGCACCAGCACGGCGGCAGCGTCATCGCGCTGATGGAAGTAGAGCCGGCGCAGGTGGCGGCTTACGGCGTCGCCACGATCAAGCCGACCGGCGAGGCAGACGTGGTCACGGTCACCGACCTGGTGGAAAAGCCCGCCCCGGCCGACGCGCCGTCCAACTGGATCGTCGTCGGCCGCTACGTCTGCGACCCGTCGGTGTTCGACGTGCTGCGCAAG
>JASHQA010000445.1 GCA_030037785.1 Streptosporangiaceae bacterium | reverse complement strand
GGCCGACATGCGCCGCTGGCGCACCACCGAGTGGCGCCGGACCAGGGACCGGCGCGCGTTCGTTCGCGGCGCCGCGACCGGTGGGCTGGTCACGGTCGGCGCGGTCATCGTCGCGGCCATCGCGCTGATGCTGGCGCCGAGCAAACCCGTTCAGCCGCCCGGCCTGCTGGGCACCCCGGCTGGCGGCGCGCACTCGTCGAGGCCGGGCAGCCCGGCGCGCGCTCAGACCAGTTCGCCCAGTCCCGCTCCCACCAGCCCGGCGCCGCGAACCACCACGCCGACGCCCACGCCCACGCCAGCCAGCACGCCCGCCCCGTCACCAGCGCCTACCTCGACGTCTGCGCCTACCTCGACGTCTGCGCCTACCTCGACGTCAGCGTCATCGCCGTAGCAGGCGCCGGCGGTGTCGCAGGCTCTCCGACCCTGGTCAGGCCGCCTCGAGTGCCTGGCCCAGCGTCGGAAAGATGCGGAACAGGCCGGCGACGCCCGTGACGGCGAGGATCCGCTGCAGCCCGGTTCCGCCCATCACGAGCCGCAACTCGGCACCGTCTTCGTCGGCCCGCGCGTGCGCGCGTACCAGCACGTTGAGACCGGTCGAGTCGCAGTACTCCGTGCCTGACATGTCGACGACGATGACCCGCTGCCCCGTCGCGGCGGCCGCCAGCAGCGCCTCCCGCAGCGGACCCGCGTTGGAAATGTCGATCTCCGCTGGCGTGGTAACCACGGCGAGGCCGTCGCGCACGCAAACAGGAAAGCTCGGGTCACTCACCTGGGTCCGCCAACGGACGAGGGCCGATGTGTCAGGCACACCCTATCGGGGCCGTTCACTCCGGCAGCCGCTAACGCAGCAAGCGCGGCGTCCCAGCGGCGCCTGCAGCCCGTGCGCCGGGACGCTCGCCGACTACCGCTGCCGTAGCCACCCACGGTCGTTTGACCGCCACGGCCGCGGGCAGCTTGATCACCCTGCGCTCGGACCGGGGGAGACCTGGTGTCGGCGACGCGGGCGGCAGCGGGGCTACGGGCCGTATGCTGGCTCGGGCCGTGATCATGACCGGGGTGGTACGGCGGACGGGAACGAGCGGGTCGAGATGGTTGCAGAGCACGTCAGCCACGGTGGCCAGGCTCGCACGTCCGGATCCGAGCGCACCAGGGTCCTGCTCATCGAAGACGACGACGGTGACGCGCTGCTGGTAGACGAGCTGCTCCTGGACGCCGGTGCGCCGTTCAGCGTGCGGCGCGCGCGATCGATGGCCGAGGCCAGGGGCGTGCTGGCCGGCACCGGGTGTGTCCTGCTCGATCTGGAACTGCCTGACTCGCGCGGCCTGCAGGGCGTGCGGATGCTCCAGGAGATCAGGCCTGACCTGGCCGTCGTCGTTCTCACCGGCATCTCGGACGAGCACCTGGGTGAGCAGGCCGTCGCCGCCGGAGCGCAGGATTACCTGGTCAAGGGACAGGTCGACGGGTTCCTGCTGCAGCGCGTGGTCCGGTACGCCATCGAACGGCGGAAGGCGGAGGAGACCCAGCGCCAGCTCAGCGAGGCGCGCCTGTACGCGGCCGAAAACGCCAGGCTCGAGCGCGGCCTGCTGCCGTCGCCGCTGCTGTCCGACGAGCGGCTGTCGGTCATTTCGCGCTACCGGTCGGGCGGGCAGCAGATGCTGCTCGGCGGCGACTTCTATGACGTGGTCGAGGCGCCGGACGGCTGGGTGCACGCGATGGTCGGCGATGTCTGCGGGCGCGGGCCTGACGAGGCGGCGCTCGGCGTGTGCCTGCGGGTGGCCTGGCGCACCATGATTCTCGCGGGCAGGCCAGCGGGCGAGACGCTCACCGCCGTGCAGGAGGTGCTGGAGCACGAGCGGCACCAGGACCGGCTGTTCGCGACGATGTGCATGCTCTCGGTCGCGCCTGATCGCAGCCAAGGGCGCCTGTACCTGGCGGGTCATCCCCAGCCGCTGCTGATCAGCGGGGATGGCGTGCGGGAGCTGCAGGCACCGATCAGCCTGCCGCCAGGCATCACCAGGATTACCGACTGGCCCAGCGCGCCCGTCGCGCTCGGCGACACCTGGTCCGTCCTGCTGTACACCGATGGCCTTGTCGAAGGCAAGGTCGGCCCCGGCCCGGAGCGGCTCGGCAGCGACGGCCTGGTCCGGCTCATCGAGAAGGAGCAAGTGCCGGATCCGGCCGGCCAGCAGCGCGTTCCGCCGGTCGGCGAGCGGCTGGTCGACGCCACCATCAGCCGGGCCAGGGAGCTGAATGGTGGCGACCTCGACGATGACCTGGCTGTCCTGCTCCTCAGTTGCACGCTGCCAGCAGACCCATGACAGCCGGCGTCGAGACGGCGGCGCCGGGCCGCCACCGGTGGCCGCTCGGCCGCATCATCGCGGTGGCGGTGGCCCTGGTGGGTGGCGTGCTCATCGCCGCGATCGCGCTCGGCTCCGTCGCGATCGGCGGTCTCGACAACGCCCGCGGTCGCGTGGTGAACGTCCTCGACCCGGCAGCGCTGCACGGCTCGCAGCTGTATGCCGCCCTGCTGAACCAGGAAACCGGCCTGCGCGGCTACCTGCTGAGCGGGCAGCGGCCGTTCCTGCAGCCGTACACGGCCGGGCTGGGCGCCGAGCGCGCCCAGCTGCGCACCCTACGTCCGCTGGTCGCGGGCTTCCCTGGCGCGCGAGCCGACCTCGCCGCCGCGGTTGCGCAGGCCAGCCGCTGGCGGTCCGCGTACGCGATCCCGAAGATAAAGCAGGTCAGCGCCACCGGGGCGCCGCTACCCGGCGGCGACGTCGCTGCGGGCAAGTCCGAGTTCGACGCCGTCCGGGCGCCACTCGCGGCGTTCCAGCGCGCCATCGCCGGTCGGCGCGCGGCCGCCATGGCGCAGTTGCGCGACGCCTCCGACGAGCTCGAGGCCATCGCCATCGCCAGCGCGCTCGCCCTGCTCGTGGTCCTCGCGGGCCTCGCATTGAGCCTGCGGGTGACCGCCATCCGGCCACTTGCCCGGCTGGCTAAGGATGCGCGCCAGGTGGCCGACGGCGACTTCGAGCACCAGGTGGAGCCTGGCGGCCCGCGGGAAGTGCACGCGCTCGCCGCCGACGTGGACCGGATCCGGCGGCGCATCCTGCGGGAACTGTCGACCGTCCGGGCCGCCAACGTCGCCCTCGAGGCGAGGGCGCACGAGCTGGAGCGGTCCAACACCGAGCTCGAGCAGTTCGCCTACGTGGCGTCGCACGACCTGCAGGAACCGCTGCGCAAGGTAGCCAGCTTCTGCCAGCTGCTGCAGCGGCGCTACATCGGCCAGCTGGACGCCAGAGCCGACCAGTACATCGAGTTCGCCGTCGACGGTGCCAAGCGGATGCAGGCCCTGATCGACGACCTGCTGGCGTTCAGCCGCGTCGGGCGGCTGGAACGAGATCCGGTCCTGGTGTCCTGCGCCAGCGCCCTGTCCCAGGCCAGGGTCAACCTGACCGCCGAGATCCGCGGCACGAAGGCGGTCATCGAGACCACCGAACTGCCCGCGGTCCGGGCCGAGTTCTCGCTGCTCACCTCCCTGTTCCAGAACCTGATCGGCAACGCGATCAAGTTCCGCTCGCAGCAGCCGCCGCGCGTCCGGGTATCCGCCACCCGGCAGGACGAGACCTTCTGGCTGCTGCAGGTGGCCGACAACGGGATCGGCGTGGAGCCCGAGTACGCTGAGCGGATCTTCGTGATCTTCCAGCGGCTGCACAGCCGATCGGATTACGAGGGAACGGGCATCGGCCTGGCCATGTGCCGCAAGATCGTCGAGCACTATGGCGGGCGCATCTGGCTGGACACCACGCATGAGGGCGGGGCGAACTTCTGCTTCACCCTGCCGGCCGCGCCCATCGACGACGAGGAGCCATCGCGATGACACCGCGGGCGGGTACGGGGGGTCGTCCCCCGGGGTCAGCACAGCGGGCCGGCCTCGACGTCGTCGACGTCCTGCTGGTGGAGGACGACCCCGGCGACGTGCTCATGACCAGGGAAGCATTCGAGCAGTACCAGATCCGGGGCAGGCTGCACGTGGTCAGCGACGGCGAGCAGGCCCTGCACTTTCTGCGCAAGTCCGGCAACTACCCCGACGTGCCAACACCGGGACTGATCCTGCTCGACCTCAACCTGCCGCGACGGAACGGGCTGGAGGTGCTCGCCGAACTGAAGGCGGACAGCCGGCTGCTCTGGATCCCGGTGGTGGTGCTGACCACGTCGCAGGCGGAGGAGGACATCGTCCGCAGCTACTCGCTGCACGCGAACGCCTACATCAGCAAGCCGGTGGACTTCGACCGGTTCATCGCCGTCATCGGCCAGATCGACGACTTCTTTCTCGGCCTCGTCAAGCTGCCGAGCTCAGCTGGCTGACGGACCTCGCCGCGCTACCGCGGCCGGTACTCGCTGTCGTCGTAGCCCGGAGCGGGCGCGCCATGCGGCGGAGCGGTGGCTGGCAGCCGGACCGACCGCGCGCCGACTCCGGTCAGTAGCGTGCCGATCGCGACACCGATGACCAGGAAGACGACCGCGGTAGCGGCCTTCTGAGCCAGCGGGGCTGCGGTGGTGAACGGCACGACGACCGCGAGCACTGTCGCCAGCGCGATGATCCAGCCGAAAAACAGGGTCGGCCGCGGCGTGCTGAGCAGCAGCAGGTGCAGCAGGGCGGTCGCGATCAGCGCCGCCGCGGCCACCAGCAGCACCAGGCTGGTCGTGTGCACATCGCCATAGGCACCGTCCCGCATCGGCGCCAGCAGCGGGATCGCGGCCAGCCACCGGGCCACCACCACCCCGACGAGCGCCACCAGTGCGGCGACGATCGCCGTCGCGACCCCGCCACCCCACAGCTGACCGGCGGCGACGTGCAGCCGGCCCGTCGGCGGCCTGCTCGGCCCGCCCTGGTCGTAACCAGGGCGATCGTAGCCGGTTCGGTAGTAGCCCCGCTGGTCATACCCAGGCGAACCATAACGTCGTTCGTCATATCCGGGCGGATCGTAGCCAGGTCGGTCCGCGCGGGGTCCGCGCGGATCCTGAGGCATCGGAGCCGTAGTCATGTCTGGGCACCTGCCTTCCGGCGTGCGCAGTAAGGCTTGCCTCGCGCTAACTCACCACGCTACGCGGCGGCAAACACGCGACTCCGGCCACCCACCGACCCCAGCAAGGCCCCGGCCGCCCGACCGCAGCCCGGCCCGGCCAGCCGGACGCCGGCGACGCCGGCGGGCGGCTCGCTCAGGGCAGCCGGACGACGGCGCGAGCCCTGGTGAGCACCTTGGTGTCGCCTGACCTGGCGGTGAGGGCGATCGCGACCCGGTTCCCCTCGAGCTTGTCTGCCACCTGGCCGCTGACGTCGATCACGGCGCCGATGTCGTCGTCGGGCACGACCACCATGGCCGAGAACCGGACGCCGAACTCCGTCACGGTGGCCGCCGGGCCGGCCCAGTCGGTGACGAACCGGCCGGCCTGGGCCATCGTGAACATGCCGTGCGCGATGACGTCGGGCAGGCCGACGGATCTGGCGATCCGCTCGTTCCAGTGGATGACGTTGAAATCGCCGGCGGCACCGCAGTACTTGACCAGGCTCAGCCTCGTGACGGGGTAGCTGACGGGTGGCAACTCGGCCCCGATCGCCACGCTGTCGTACCGGACCTGCTCGCTCACGTGATCGAACCTCTCCGCTAACCGGCGCGCTCGACCAGGGTAGCGGTGGCCGTGCAGACCAGCTCGCCGGCCGTCGTCCTGATCTCGGTGCTGGTGGTCAGCATGACGTTGCGGCCCGCGTCCCTGATCTCGGTGATCGTGGGCCGCGCGGTCACCACGTCACCGGCCACCAGCGGCCGGGCGTAGTCGAACCGCTGCTCGCCGTGGACGACCATGGCGTAGTTCAGGCCGAGGCCGGGATCGGCCATCGCCGTGCCTGCCGCGCTCATGCTGATGACGATCGCAAACGTGGGCGGCGCGATGACGTCCGGATACCCCGCCGCCTGAGCGGCTGCGGTGTCCCGGTACACCGGATTCGGATCGCCGATGGCCGCCGCAAACTCCGCGATCTTGACGCGCGACACCTCGTACGGCTCGGACGCCGCGAAGGTGCGCCCGGCGTAGTCACGGTTGATCGCCATGCGGTCGCTAGCGCGTCTCGCGGTGCGGCTGGTGCTTGCGGCAGAACGGGCAGTACTTGCTCAGCTCGAGCCGGTCCGGGTCGTTCCGCCGGTTCTTCCGGGTGATGTAGTTGCGGTGCTTGCATTCCTGGCAGGCCAGCGTGATCTTGGGCCTCACGTCAGTCGCGGCCACGAGGCGCGCCTTTCTCTCGTCGAGCTGTGTTCACTCATGGAGCTGTGTTCACTCATAGAGCAGTGAAAAGCAGCCGTCCAGGCGCGAGCGCGCCGGGGGCCGGCATTGCTTCGTAGCGGAGGCCGGACTTGAACCGGCGACACAGCGATTATGAGCCGCTTGCTCTGCCTGACTGAGCTACTCCGCCCTGACCAGATCCCGGCCACGGCCCGGGGGCTGACTAAGCTTACCGGGAAAGCGCCGGGACTTCGATCCGGCGGTTGGCGCGTACTCCTGCTACCCTGCGTCACCATTGGGGGTAGATTCAGCGCATCGCACCGTCGAGGCCTCCGCACAGCGATCGCGCAGCGGATGTGTAGGCAACTCGCGGCTGGGGGTCAGCCAGGCCGGGCAGGCTGCATCGGGAAAGCCGGCTCGGCCCGCCCCCGAGACGGTGGGCAAACTAGAGAAAGATGTCGGCGAGTCCAGGTTGCGGCTATTGTGGGCCGTCACGACTGCTGGCCTGACCGGGAGAAGACAGAGCTTATGCCGAGGCGACAGCGTCCAGCGGCCATTACCTACCACGGGCTGCGGGAGGCTCCCGACACCGCAGCCGTCACGGCGCACGCGCGCGCGGCCTTCGTGGCCGCTCACCCCGACCTCAAGCTGCAGCCGCTGGTCATCGTCATCGCGGCCTACAACGAGGCGGACAACATCGGCACGGTGCTGGACGAAGTGCCGCTGCAGATCGCCGACGTCCGGGTGTCGTTGCTGGTCATCGACGACGGCAGCACGGATGACACCACGCAGGTGGCCGCGCGGCACGGCGCGCTGGTCTGCACCCTGCGGGCCAACCGCGGCCACGGCGTGGCCCTGCGCCTCGGCTACCGCATCGCCCGCGAGGGCGGCGCGCAGTACATCGCGACCCTGGACGGCGATGGCCAGTGGGACCCGGCCGACCTGCCTGCCATGGTGGAACTGCTGGAGTCCGGCGACGCGGACTTCGTGATCGGCTCCCGCCAGCTCGGCCAGACCGAGAACACCGAGGCGCTGCTGCGCAATACGGGTGTCCGGTTCTTCGCCACGGTGGTGAGCTGGCTCACCCGCACGCACCTGACCGACACCTCCAGCGGGCTGCGGCTCATGCGAGCCGGGCTCACCGGCACTGTCACCCAGACCCAGCCCCAGTACCAGACCTCCGAACTGCTGATCGGGGCGCTGCTGCAGGGCTATCGGGTGGCCGAGGTGCCGACGGTCATGCGCCGACGACTCTCCGGCACCAGCCGGAAGGGCCATAACGTCGCCTACGGGCTCCGCTATGGCAGGGTCATCGCCGGGACCTACCTGCGGGAACGCCGCGCCGCGCGGCGGCTGCCCCCGGTCGCGCCGACGACCGACGCCGGGCCCGTCGCCCGGTCCGGCCCGAACGAGGGTCCCAGCCCGGTCCGGCAGCAGGGGTAGCCAGGACACCTGCCGCGCTACCCGGCTTTGATCTTCCTGCCGTCCGGGTCGAAGGGCGGCCGGAGCCCCACGCCCGCCGGCACCAGGCGGCCGCCGACGTTGACCTCGTACCGGCCAGCCCGGACGAAACCGGGCGTCACCAGACCACCAGCGGGGTCACGCAGGTACGCCAGCCCGACCGTGCCGCCGACGGACTCGCCCCACGCCGCTGACGTGACCTCGCCGGCTGGCAGGCCATCGCGGAGCAGCAGCTCGCCGCCCCAGGCCAGGGCGTCGGCGTCGGCGAGGACCACCGAGACCAGGCGCCGCCGCGGCCCGTCCGCGCTGGCCTTCTCGACCGCATCGCGCCCGCGGAAACGCGCGCTGCCGCCCAGCTTGCAGGCGAACAGCAGGCCCGCCTCCACCGGGTTGTAATCGGGCGTCAGCTCTCGGCCGAAGGCGCGGTACCCCTTCTCCAGCCGCAGCGACTCGATCGCGTAGTAGCCAGCGTTGGCGACACCGAGGTCCGCGCCGGCGGCCATGAGGTCGTCGTACACCCCGGCCGCGAACTCCGCCGGCACATACAGCTCCCAGCCGAGCTCCCCGACGTAGGTGATCCGCGTCGCTCGCACCGTGGCGTAGCCGAGATCGACCATCCTGCTGGTTCCGAACGGGAACGCGCCGTTGGCCAGGTCGGTGCCGGTGAGCCGGCTCAGCAACTGCCGGGAGGCCGGACCCATGACGCCGTAGACCGCGTACGCCGACGTCACGTCCGTCAGGCTGACCTGGCAGCCGGCCGGCAGCTGGCGGCGGATGTGGTCGGCGTCCCGCTCGGCCGCCGCCGCGCTGGCCACCACCAGGAACTCCGTCGCCGACACCCGCGTGACGGTCACGTCCGACTCGTAGGTCCCGCGGGTGTTGAGCATCCCGGTGTAGACCGTGCGACCGGGCCGCACAGCCACGTCGTTGGTGCACAACCACTGCAGCACAGCTTCGGCGTCGGGCCCGGCGACCAGGTACTTGGCGAACGAGGTCTGGTCGAACACCGCGACGCGCCGCCGGGTGGCGAGCTGCTCAGCCGACGACCACGGCTGCCAGTTCTGCTTGCCCCAGGAGTACTCGATGACCGGCTGCTCGCCGGGCGGCGCGAAAAAGTTGGCCCGTTCCCAGCCCATCTTGGCGCCGAAGCAGGCGTTGGCGGCGCGGAGCACGTGGTAGACGGGGGACCGGCGGAACGGCCGCGCGGTCTCCAGTTCCCGGTTCGGCCACGCGATCGCGTAGTGCAGCCCGAGCACCTCGCCGACCCGGTCGCGCAGCCAGCGGGTGTTGCCGTTGAACGCGGCGAACCTGCGGATGTCCACGGCGGTCAGGTCCATGTGCGGCTCGCCGTCGGCGATCCACCGCGCCAGCGCCATGCCGACCCCGCCGGCCGAGGCGATGCCGACCGAGTTGAGCCCGGCCGCCACGAAGAAGCCGCGGAGCTCGGCGGCCTCGCCCAGGATGAACTGGTTGTCCGGCGTGAAGCTCTCCGGGCCGTTGTAGAACTTGCGGATGCCTGCCGTCGCGAGCGCCGGGATCCGCTGCAGCGCGCTGTCCATCAGCACGCTGAAGTGCTCCCAGTCCTCCTCGAGCAGCTGGAACTCGAACGGGTACGGCAGGGCGTCGGGTGACGCCCACGGCTTGGCAACCGGCTCGAAGCCGCCAACCACCAGGCCGCCCGTTTCCTCCTTGAAGTAGGTGTAACCATCCGGATCCCGCAACACCGGCAGGTCCGGATGCACGCCAGCGAGCTGCTCGGTGACCACGTAGAAGTGCTCGGCCGAGTGCAGCGGCACGGTGACGCCCGCCATGGCGCCGACCTGCTTGGCCCACTGCCCGGCGCAGTTCACGACGATCTCCGCGTCGATGTCACCGTGATCGGTGCGGACGCCGGCCACCCGGCCGGCCGCGACGATGATCCCGGTCACCCGGACCCGCTCGACGATGACGACACCGCGCCGCCGCGCGCCGCGGGCGAGCGCTGCCGTCAGGTCGACCGGATCCGCCCGGCCGTCGCCGGGCAGCCAGATCCCCCCCTGCAGGCCGGCGGCAGTCATGATCGGGTAGCGCGCGGCCGCGGCCGCCGGGCTGAGCAGCTCGCACTCGATGCCATAAGCCTGCGCGGTGGCCGCGGTCCGGCGCAGCATCTCCATCCGGTCGGCCGTCCTGGCCACCGTCAGCGCGCCGCACCGGCGGAAACCAGTGGCCTGCCCGGTCTCGGCCTCCAGCTGTTCATAGAGCCGGGTGGAGTACTGCACGAGCCGGGTGACCGCCTCGGACGCGCGCAGCTGTCCGACCAGCCCGGCCGCGTGCCACGTGGTACCGCCCGACAGCTTGCCCTGCTCGAGCAGCAGCACGTCCCGCCAGCCCAGCGCGGCCAGGTGGTAGGCAACGCTGGTGCCGATCACCCCGCCCCCGATGATCACGACCCGGGCCCGGCTCGGCACCGCGGTCTGCGTCGTTGCCCCCGCGGACTCGGTCATCGGCACGCCGTCATCGGTCAGTCCTCGGCTACTACGTCGGTGAGCAGGTCGTCGAAGGTCGCGCTGGTAAAGCCGCTGGCCGCCGACTCAAAGCGGTCCATCGCCCAAGACCAGAAGTCGAAGTCGAGCTGGCTGGACGCCTGCTGGATCGCTCCCCACAGCGTCCAGCCGTACCGGGACACCAGGCTGAACAGCCGGGCCCGCGCGATCCGGCTGCGGCGCGGCCTGCCGTAGTACCGCGTGACCAGGTCGGCCACCCCGTCGGCGTCCAGGCCGCACTCCCCGGCGAGGTTGCCGAGCTCGAAGCAGGGATCGTTGTTGCCTGCGTACTCGTAGTCGATCAGCCAGACCCGCTCGCCGTTGTCGATGACGTTGGCGGCGAGCAGGTCGTTGTTGCACGGGACGGTGCCCTCGGCCCTGATCGCGAGCGCCGCGCGGGCGGCGGCGAAGGCGGGCAGCAGCGCGTCGTAGCCGGGCGGCAGCCCGATCTGCCTGCGCACCGCGGTCGAGTAGTACCGGGCCTGCACGTCGAACATGTCGAAGTCACAGACGAACCGGCCAGCCGCGTGCAGCGCCCGGCACGCGACCGCGATCCGGCCGAGCGTGGCCGGATCGGCGACATCGGCGTTGGTCAGCGTCCTGCCGTCGAGATAGCCGAGCACGAGCACCCGGTCGGCCGGCCGGTACTCGACCACGGGAGCCCCCACGCCCGCCGCCGCCGCGATCACCGAGTTGCGGTACTCGTGGTCGCGGTCGATCGCGAGCA
This sequence comes from Streptosporangiaceae bacterium, assembly GCA_030037785.1. GTDB lineage: Bacteria > Actinomycetota > Actinomycetes > Streptosporangiales > Streptosporangiaceae > JAJYUU01. The sequence continues at coordinate 10,187 of JASHQA010000445.1, read as the reverse complement.
ACCCGTCGTCGGCAGCGAAGAGCCGGGCGACGAACACCCCGTCCGGCGTCGTCACCCGGAAGTTCCGGTTCGTCAGGCCGCCGGCCAGCTCGGTCACCTGCCGAGGCTCGCGGGCCAGGCTCGGCAGCCGGGCAAGCACGGCCAGCGCGTCAGTCCGCTCGCTCGACACCACCCTGCCTGCGCGTCCCTTCCCGGTGCAGCCGGACTCACCCGTACCGGCAGGCTACGAGCCGATTCGGCAAAGGTCTAGACGGTAACGCGGCCATTTTTCCGGCGACTCCCAGTGTCTATCCGGCCAATCGGGCATCTTGTCGACCCTGACCGTTTAAAGAGTCTGGACATTTAATCTCGGCACGCCTACGCTCCTCCCACTGGAGGAGTCCCGGCCGAGACTGGGAGGTACGGTGACTGCGAGCCCCGAGGTCAACAGCCACGACCGCGACTCCACCGACCTGGCCAGGTTCGGCTACCGCCAGGAACTCAAGCGATCGCTCGGCACCTTCAGCTCGTTCGCGGTGGCCTTCAGCTACATCTCACCGTCGACCGGCATCTTCACGCTGTTCGCGCTCGGCCTCGTCACCATCGGCGGCGTCTTCGTCTGGACCTGGCCGATCGTCGCACTCGGCCAGTTCATCATCGCGCTCAACTTCGCCGAGGTCTCCAGCCACTTCCCGGTCGCGGGGTCGGTCTTCCAGTGGACCAAGTACCTGGCCGTCCGCAGCTACTCGTGGTTCACCGGCTGGATCTACCTGTTCGCCGGCATCCTCACGGTGACCGCGGTCGTGGCGACGCTGCCCCTGGCCCTGATCCCGGCGCTGAACGGCCTCGGCTGGCACTCGCTGAACGCGGCCAGCCTGCACACCCAGCTGGTCGTGGCGCTGATAACGCTTCTGGTCATCACCGTGCTGAACATCTACGGCGTCAGGCTGGTGGCGATCATCAACAACACCGGCGTGCTGTTCGAGATCCTCGGCATGTTCGTGTTCGCGCTGATCCTCATGGCCTTCCACAATCACCAGGGCTTCCACGTGGTGACCAATAGCGGCGGGCTCCCGGTCAAGCCGAGCACGTTCCTCGCCGCCATGTTCATGAGCCTGTTCGTGATCTACGGCTTCGACACCGCCTCCACGCTCGCCGAGGAGACCCGCGATCCGCGCCGGGCCGCGCCGAAGGCGGTGCTGTTCTCGGTCGTCGGCGCGTTCATCATCGGCGGCGTGTTCCTGGTGGGCACCCTGGTGGCAATCCCGAACCTGGGTACCGCGATCAAGGACGGCTACGGCCCCGCGCAGATCATCGAGGCGAACTTCTCGGCTCCGTTCGCGACCGTCTACCTGCTGGTCGTGTCTGCTGCGATCTTCGTCTGCTGCCTGTCGATCATGGCTGCCACCGTCCGGCTCTGCTTCGGCATGGCCCGCGACAATCAGCTGCCGGCCGCGAGGACGCTGTGCCGGGTGTCGCCGAGCCTGCACACGCCGATCTGGGCGTGCGTCGCGGTGGCCGTCGTCGCGGCGATCCCGTTCCTGCAGTACTCCGGCGCGGGTACCATCGCGATCGCCGCGACCGGCATGATCTACCTCAGCTACTTCCTGGGCAACCTCGCCATCCTGATCGCCCGGCTGCGGGGCTGGCCAAAGACCAGGGCGCCGTTCCGGCTCGGCGGCTGGGGGCCCGTGGTCAACGTCCTCGGGCTGGCCTACGGCGCGGCCATGCTGGTCAACTTCGGCTGGCCGCGCGCCGCCAGCAATCCCGAGCCCAGGCAGACCGTCGTCAGCGGGAGCCAGCTGCTCAACCTCCACTGGCGGTTCCTGAACGACGTGCCGATTCTGTGGACGGTCTTCATCGTCATCATCGCGATCGGCGCCCTTTACTACCTGATCACGGGACGGCGCAAGAGGTTCGCCGCCGTGACGGTGCCAGCCGACGAGCCCGCGCCCGCCGGAGGCGCGACGTGACACGAGTAGGACCGGAGCTTTTGCCCGGGGTGGGACATCGGGGGTGCCCGGCTGGGTCACGCGTGACCTAGCGGGGCCGGGGAGGCGATGCCCCATCCCACCGGCGGCGGGCCGCGTGCGTGCGCGGCCCGCCGCCGACCTGACCGGGCACCAGCACCGCGGAGGGACACGGAGGTCATGCAGCGACCGCTGCCAAGGAAGCCGCCGACGATCGTCCGGCAGCCCGGCGTCACCGCGCACGCCCAGATCGAGGACTGGCTGGCCGACGCGATCGCCGCCGGCCAGCTGAGCCCTGGCGACCGGCTCCCGACCGAGAGCGACCTCGCGGCGTGGCTCGGCGTGAGTCGCATGACGCTGCGGCACGCGCTCGGGGAGCTTGCCCAGCGCGGGCTCGTGACCAGGACGGTGGGCCGCAGCGGCGGCACGTTCGTGGCGGAGCCGAAACTGGAGCAGGATCTCACCACGCTGGCGGGCTTCTCCGAGCAGTTGCGCCGGCACGGCAAGGTCGCTGGCGCCAGGGTGCTCGCCGCGACCGTCATCGCCGCCAGCCCCGCAGCCGCCGCCGCGCTCGAGCTCGCCGACGGCGAGCGGGTGTACGACGTGCGGCGGATCCGGCTCGCCGACGGCCGGCCGATCGTCATCGAGCACTCCCAGTTCCCGGCCAGGCTGTTTCCGGACCTGCTGGACCACCGGCTCGACGGCTCGCTGTACGACCTGCTCGCCGCCGGCTACGGGATGCGACCGCACCGGGCGCGGGAGTCGCTCGAGCCGGTGGTCGCCGGCGTCCGGGAGGCCGAGGCGCTGCAGGTCGAGGAGGGAGCGCCGCTCATGCTCGTCGAGCGGACCGCCTACGCCGCGGCGGGCCAGCCGGTCGAGTACGCGCGCGACCTGTTCCGCGGCGACCGCACCAGGGTCGTCGTCTGGACGTCGGAGCTCGGCGACCGGTAGCGTCCGGGGCCATGACAGTCAAGCTGGTAGTGCTGTACACCCGCCCGGACGACACGGCAGCCTTCGACGAGCACTACACCGGCGTGCACGCGCCGCTGGTCGCCAAGCTGCCCGGCCTGCAGCGGTTCGAGACCGGCACGTTCACGCTCGCGCTCGACGGCGGCGAGCTGTCCTACTACCGCTTCGCCGAGCTGTACTTCGCCGACCGGGCGGCGATGGACGCCGCGTTCGGCTCGCCCGAGGGTGCGGCCACCGCCGCCGATTACGGCGCGATCGCCCCGCCGGGCTCGCGGATGTTCGTGGCGGACGTGACCGGCTGACCGGAGCGACCCGCCGGGCCGGTGCCCGGCTACCCTGACCGGGCTGGTCGCGGCGTCGGGATGACGTCGATGGTCACCGGCTCGATCCCGGTGATCTCGAAGCCGCCGTGCGCGATGTCGATGGCCAGCCGGGACTTGCCGACCCGCAGCCCGCTGACGCGCAGCGGCAGGTACCGCTCGGGCACCTCCGGCGCGCACCACAGCCGGCCGCTGTCGGTGTCCGGGGTGAACCGGAGCAGGCTGTGCAGCAGCAGGAGCGGCGCCGCCGCCGCCCAGGCCTGCGGCGAGCACGAGGTGGGATACGGCACCGGCGCGGGGAAGTCAGCGCGGTCGAAGCCGCAGTACAGCTCCGGCAGCCGGTACCCGAACCAGGCAGCCGCGTCGACGATCGCGTCCATGACGCGCTGCGCGGGCTCGACGTACCCGTACCGCATGAGCCCGGCCGCGCAGATGGCGTTGTCGTGCGGCCACACCGAGCCGTTGTGGTAGCTCATCGGGTTGTAGGCGCCCATCGAGGTGGCGAGCGTGCGGATGCCCCAGCCGCTGAACAGCTCCGGCGACAGCAGGTGCCGCGCCACCGCCGCTGCCTTCTGCTTGTCGGCGATCCCGGTCCACAGGCAGTGCCCGATGTTGGAGGTCAGCGCGTCGATCTGGCGCTTCTCCGCGTCCAGGCCGACGGCGTACCAGCCGCGCTCCGGCAGCCAGAACCGCTCGTTGAAGTCGCGCTTGAGCTGCTTGGCCTTCGTGCGCCAGTGCGCCGCGGCGGCCTCATCACCGGTGTGCCGGGCGAGCTGGGCGCGCGCCCGGTACGCCGCGTAGACGTACGCCTGCACCTCGGCCAGCGCGATCGGCGCCTCGGCGAGGCGGCCGTCGGCGAAGTTGATCCCGTCGACGGAGTCCTTCCAGCCCTGGTTGGCCAAGCCGTGGCTGGTCTTGCGGCTGTACTCGACGAAGCCGTCGCCGTCGGCGTCGCCGTAGGTTTCGATCCACTCCAGGCCGCGGTCGGCGTGCGGCAGCAGCGCGGCTATCGCGTTGTCCTTGCCGCCCCAGCGCTGCAGTTCGCCGAGCAGCATGACGAACAGCGGCGTGGCGTCCGCGCTGCCGAAGTACGCGGCCCGACCGCCCAGGGCGAACGACGCCGCCGGACCGAACCGCACCTCGTGCAGGATCTTGCCGGGCTCCTCCTCCGCCGCCGGGTCAACGTCACTGCCCTGCCACGCCGCAAGGGTGCGCAGCGTGCCGAGCGCCAGCGCCGGATCCCACGGCAGCAGCATCCAGGCGGTCAGCAGCGAGTCCCGACCGAACAGCGCCATGAACCAGGGCGCGCCCGCGGCTACGGCCGGCCAGCGGGGGTGCTCGGGATCGAAGATGCGCAGCGCGCCGAGGTCTTCGACGGTGCGGCTGAGCAGCTCGGCCAGGTTCCGGTCGGGCGTGCGCACCTGAGGGCCGCGCTGGCGCCACTTGCGCAGCCGCTTGGCGGGCCGCGTCCGCTCGATCGTCTTCCCGCGTGGATGCCTGAGCTGCATGGCGACGCCGTCGTCGACTGGTACCGCCTCGACAGTGACGGTGTGCTCGCGGTGCCCTGGCACCGAAAGCCGCCACTCCAGCGCGCCGCTGTCGGTGACCGACGGGTTGTGGTCGCCGGTGATCCGCAGTTCCTGACGGCGTTCCCGGCGCCCGCTCGTGATCACCAGGCCGGAGTCGGCCAGCGCCGTGGTGGCCGCGGGCCTGGGCTTCGACCGGCCCTTCACCTCGAACAGGTCGGCAAAGTCCGCTTCGGCGACCAGCGTGAGCCGGAACCGCCGCGCCTTGACCGAGGTATTCCGCAACGTGATGTCCTCGCGCATGCCGTCGCCGACGTAGCGGCGGCGGATGACGAGCAGCGCGCTGTCCGCCTTCCCCGTCGGCGGCGGCATCCGGCCCAGGAACGACGCCCCGTACGGCTCGGGCTGCTGGACCGACAGCGGCTGCGGCTCGATGCCGTCCACGGTCAGCTCCCAGCGCGACAGCATCCGGGTGTCGCGCACGAACAGCCCCTGCGATCGGTCGGGCACCACGTCACCGCTGCGCTCGCTGATGCAGAACGTCGAGCCCTCGATCAGCGTCACCGGGCTGCACGCGCCCTGGGCGGCCGGCAGGTCACCAGAAGCCCACGGCTCGGTCATCTCACCGCCTCGCACAGCGCGGGGCTTGCCGGTGGCACGCGACTGCGCGCGGCCTGCAGGCCGCGCGCAGTCGCATCGTGCGTGCTAGGCGCTGACGAGCCGACGGTCGGCCGACGGGACACGGCGCAGGAAGCCGCCCTCGTGCTCCAGCACCCGGCGGTAGAGCCGGTCGTGGTCGCGGGCCATCCGCTGCAGCGAGAACTGCCGCTCTGCTGACTCGCGGCACTGGTCACGGTCGATCCCTCCGACCCGGTCGATCGCGCTGATCATCTCTGCCTCGTCGCGGCAGAGATACCCCGTCCTGCCCGAATCTATGATTTCTCCGGCAGCCCCGTTGTCGAAGGCCAGGACCGGCGTCGCGCAGGCCAGCGCCTCGGCCATCACGAGGCCGAACGGCTCGCACCAGGTGATGGGGTTGAGCAGCGCGTCGGCGTGGCGCAGCAGCTCGACCCGCTGCTGCAGCGGTATCTCCGACGGCACCTCGTCGTCGGCGTCCAGCAGTGGCCGGACCTCCTTCTCGAAGTAGGCGATCTCCGCCTCCTCCCGCATCTTGGTGGACAGCACGAGCTTCCGGCCGGCCTGCTTCGCGACCCGGACGGCGTGGTGGACGCCCTTGTCCGCCGACATCCGGCCGACGAACATCAGGTAGCCGCCGCCACCAGGGCCGGGCTTGTACTTCTCGAGGTCGATGCCGTGGTGGATGACCGCGGCGATCGGGATCGCCGCGCTGTTCATGCGGGCCTGGCTGGCCTGTGAGTGCGAGATCGCCGCCACGGTTGCGTGCTTCGCGACCTCCTGCAGCACTGGCACCGTCTCCCGGCTGAACGGGCCATGGTTGGTGGTGACTACCGGCGGCCTGCGCATCCCGCGCAGCCCGCAGATCACGGGGCCGAGGAACGTGTGGTCATGGATGATGTCCATGTCCGCGAGGGACTTGTACGCCGCGAGCACGTGCGCCGTCTCCGGTATTACCGAGCCGATGGGCGCCATCGGCCGCGCGTAGCGGAAGTCGATCGGGACCGGGCATTCGGACTCGCCCACTGTGAACAGCAGGACCTCGTGGCCGAGGTCCTGCAAACCCCGGGCGAGGTTGTCGATGACGACCTCGGTCCCGCCATAGGCCGGTGGTGGCACTGGCACCCAAGGCGGGGCAATCAGGCCGATCCGCATCTGTACTGCCTCCTCGTGTCGAGCCGCGTGACCATCACGCGCTCCGCGGTCCGGCACAAAACGCCGAAAATCCGCGGCTCGGGCACGCTCGGGGCCGTTACGCACCGACTGCGCGGAGAGCCGGACGGCTCGCCACGCAGCGGCATCGGCACACGGCCGCACGGGAACAGCTATGCGGTTATCACTGGTTCCGCTCCCGTACGCCTGCGCACCCGCGGGGAAGTGCCAGACGCATTACGGACGCACCAATTACCGTGCGTATGGAGCATATAACTGAATGCATTCTTCCCGGCGGAAAGGAGTGGCAAACTTCTGCACGCGACCATGATGATCACCGTGGTCGGCGCGGCACGAATACGGGTTTGTCCGGTGCCCGAAGCCGCCCCTGACGCGGAGACGACCCGCTTGCCCGGACAGTCGCAGAGGCATTGATTTCGCCTGTCTAAGCAGTCTTGTCGGATTTCCGCCTCTTGGTGCCCATCGCGGCCCGGCGCCGGCGGGCTGCACTTCTTCGGGACGTAACCGAGCCACGGCATCGCAGCACGTCGGCCGCGGCAACTGGGCCATTCCCGGCCCTGATTGACGACCACGTTTTCCGCATTCGCCAGCCGCCCAGGCCTACCGGAATGCACCTCCGGATAACGTCAAGGATTTGTCCCGCGAAATTACCAGAAAGCCCGCAGCGCGCGTTTCTGAGCCCGTACGATTCGCTGCATCACAGACGCCGCACGAGCCGAGGGGGGACGCGGTGATCCTGCGCAGGATGTACTCGGTTCCCGAGCACATCACCATGGCCGGCCTCGGCGCCGGCGTGGTCGGCTCCTTCTATCCCATCCTCACCGCGCACGGCTGGCCGGGACTGCCCTGCCCGCTGCGCACGCTGACGGGCGTGCCGTGCCCGTTTTGCGGCCTGACCACCGCTACGGTCGCGCTGACGCACGGCCAGTGGGCGACGGCGACGAGCACCAGCCCGCTCGCCTACCTCGTCGCCGCCCTCGTGGTCGGCACCACCCCGCTGCTGCTCGCGCGCGTGGCTGGCGTCGCGGGGACGCCACGCCCCTGGTCGGAGCGAGCGCGCCAGCGCACTCGCAACGTCGTGCTGGTGATCGTGGCCATGAGCTGGATTTTCCAGCTACATCGGTACGGCTTCCTCTAATTCATCTCGGTCAGCGCAACCAGCAGCTGCCCGCACAGAAAGGCTATTCGTGGCAGATCCATACAGCAGCCCGTACACCGCTGCGCCCACCATCACGTACGCGAACTGGGGTCAGCGCGCGCTGGGATACATCATCGACGCGCTCCCGCCCATCATCGTGATCATCATCTTTTCCGAGATCAACGTCGCACTCGCGATCATCGGCGTGCTGCTCGTGCTCGGCTGGCAGATCTACAACCGCTGGTACCTCGGCGGCACGACCGGCCAGTCGCTCGGCAAGAAGGCGCTGAACATCCGCCTGGTCAGCGAGGAAACCGGGCAGCCGATCGGCATGCTCATGGCGTTCGTGCGCGACATCTGCCACATCATCGACTCGCTGATCTGCTACGTGGGCTGGCTGTTCCCGCTCTGGGATGCCAAGCGGCAGACGATCGCCGACAAGATCGTGCGAACGGTGGTGATTCCCGCGTAGCGGGAGGTTACCGCGCGCAGCGGCCACGCTGGCCGAGGGTGCCAGCGTGGCCGTTTTGTTCGGCTCGCGACGTGGGGAACGAGGTCCCGGCGGGCCGGCCGCCCAGGCCACGGCGCAGCCGGGAATATCCCGGCCAGTTAGTTAGTTAGCAGCAAGCAAATACCGGATCTCAGGGCCGCAGACCGCGGGCCGCCTCGGTGCCTGCGCCGCGCCCGGTCGTTGGAGGTTGTTCATGCCGCTGGGCTTGCTGCGCACTTTCGCTCGAGAGCCGGCCGTCACCGGCTCCGCACCCGGCGGCGCGCTCGCTGGCGTCCACTACAAGTGGATCGCGCTGTCGAACACCACGCTCGGCGTGCTCATGGCCACGATCAACAGCTCCGTCATGCTGATCGCGCTGCCAGACATCTTCCGGGGCATCGGCGTGAACCCGCTCCAGCCGGGCAACACCGGCCTGCTGCTCTGGCTGATGATGGGCTATCTCGTCGTCACCGGCGTGCTGGTGGTCAGCTTCGGCCGACTGGGCGACATGTTCGGCCGGGTGCGGATGTTCAACCTCGGCTTCGCGGTGTTCGCTGCCTTCTCCGTCCTGCTGTCGCTGACCTGGCTGCACGGCACGGCCGCCGCGTGGTGGCTCATCTGCATGCGCATCATGCAGGGCGTCGGCGGCGCGATGCTGATGGCGAACTCGAGCGCGATCCTGACCGACGCGTTCCCGCCGAACGAGCGCGGCCTCGCCCTCGGGCTGAACCAGGTCGCCGGCATCGCTGGCTCGTTCATCGGGCTCGTGCTCGGCGGCGTGCTCGGCCCGCTCGGCTGGCGATACGTCTTCCTGGTCTCGGTCCCGTTCGGCGTGCTCGGCACCATCTGGTCGTACCGGAAGCTCGAGGAGCGCGGCATCCGCAAGCCAGCCCGGCTGGACTGGGCCGGGAACCTCACGTTCGCGGCCGGCCTGATCGCGATTCTCGTCGGCATCACCTACGGCATCCAGCCCTACGGCGGCCACACGATGGGCTGGACGAGCCCGCTCGTGCTGACCCTCATCTTCGGCGGGGTGGCCGTCCTCGCGCTGTTCTGCCTCATCGAGACCAGGGTCGCCGAGCCCATGTTCCACCTCAGGCTGTTCCGGATCCGCCCGTTCACCGCCGGAAACCTGGCCAGCCTGCTGTCCGGGCTCGGCCGCGGCGGGCTGATGTTCACCCTGATCATCTGGCTGCAGGGCATCTACCTGCCGATCCACGGCTACGGCTTCAGCCAGACGCCGCTGTGGGCGGGCATCGCCATGCTGCCGCTGACCGTCGGATTCCTGGCCGCTGGTCCGGTGTCGGGCTGGCTGTCGGACCGATTCGGCGCCCGGCCGTTTGCGACCGGCGGCATGGTGCTGGCAGCCGGCTCGTTCCTCCTGCTCGAGTTGCTGCCGATCAACTTCTCCTACTGGCAGTTCGCGGTCATCCTGCTGCTCAACGGCATCGGCATGGGCCTGTTCGCGTCGCCCAACCGAGCCGGGATCATGAACAGCCTGCCGCCAGAGCGCCGCGGCGTCGGGGCTGGCATGAGCGCGACGTTCCAGAACTCGGCCATGGTGCTGTCGATCGGCATCTTCTTCACGCTGATCATCCTCGGCCTGGCCGCGTCGCTGCCGTCGGCGCTGAGCCACGGCCTGCTGGCGCAGGGCCTGCCGCGCGCCGACGCCGCCCGCATCGCCGCGCTGCCGCCGGTCTCGATCATGTTCGCCGCGCTCCTCGGCTACAACCCGGTGCGGACCCTGCTGGGGCCGGCGATCAGCAAGCTGCCGGCCAGCCACGCTGCCTACCTGACCGGGCACCAGTTCTTCCCGTCGCTGATATCCGGGCCGTTCCAGCACGGCCTGTCGATCGCGTTCGGCTTCGCGATCGTCGCCTGCCTGGTCGCCGCAGCGGCGTCGCTGCTGCGCGGCGGCAAGTACGTGCACGACGTGCCCGCCGAGCCGGCGGGCGGGGTGCAGCGCGAGACGCCGTCGGCGGGCGG
>JASHQA010000444.1 GCA_030037785.1 Streptosporangiaceae bacterium | reverse complement strand
CCGCGCCGATCTGCTCGCGGCGGTGCGCGGGGCACTGAACGCCGGCGAGGTCGAGCTGGCCGGCGCGATCACCGGGGCGCTGGGCTGGTGCTCGCACTGGGTGCTCGACGGCGAGCTGCTCGTGCTCGCGCGGGACGTGGCCCGCGACCCGCGCCTGGCCGCGACGCCGGTCGCCGCGCTCGCGGGAGCGTCGGGCGCGATCCAGGCGGCGCAGCTCGGTGACCTGGATGAGGCCCACGAGCTCGGCACCTGGGCACTGGCGATCGCCGCCACCCCCGGCGAGCAGTGCGTGGCGCTGACCGCACTCGGGGTGGCCTGCATCTACCAGGGCGAGCACGCGGAGTCGGAGCGCTACTGGCGGCAGTTGCTCGCTGTCCCCGGCGCGCCGACGCCGGCGCGGGTCGACGCGCACGCCTCGATCGCGCTGCTCGCCTGCTACCGGTCCGACCAGCCGACCGCGCGGCAGCACGCCGAGCAGGCCCTGGCCGCTGCCCGGGATGCCGGTCCGACCAGGGCATTCGCGACCTACGCGATGGGCGAGGTCCGGCTGCTCGAGGACCCCGCCACCGCAGTCGACATCCTCGAACTGGCCGTGTCCCAGGCAGAAGCCGACCGTACCGAGCAGATCGCCGAGGTCGCGCGCGTCGCGCTCGTCTCCGCGCTGGTTCGGCTCGGCCGCCACGACGAGGCGCTGCGGGTGCTCCCCGAGCTGCTGCATCAGCTGCGCCGCCGCGGCGGGTGGCCGCAGCTGTGGACCAGCCTGCGCATCCTTGCCGAGCTGCTGGAGGCACTCGGCCGTCCCCGCGACGCGGCGCTGCTGCTCGCCGGCGCGGGCACCGACCCGTCCGCCCCGCCGGTCACCGGGGATGACGTCCAGCGCTACAGCGAGCTGCAGCGCAAGCTCATCGGCCAGATCGGCCCTGATGCACACCAGCGGCTGGCGGATCAGGCGGCCCTGCTTCCCCGGGCCCAGGTCCTGGACCGGGCGCTTGCCGCGCTTGGCGCAGCGCACGGATGACGCCGTTCTACCGGCAGGTGCGGCCAGAAGGTATAAATGCCTCGTGGTGAGCTGTCCGCAGTGCGGTGCGTCCCGAGGCGATGGCGACCGGTTCTGCGAGGACTGCGGCGCTCCCCTGGGGCGATGCCCGTCATGTGGCGAGCCGGTCACGCCGGCAAGCCGTTCTGCCGTTCGTGCGGCCAGCGGCTAGCTGACCGGGCGCCGGTGCCGGCGGCGCGGGCGACAGCGCCGCCTGGTGCTGCGGGGGCTGCCGGCCTGGTCGCGGAAACGGCGGGTGTGCTCGCTGCTGTTCTGCGATCTGGTGGGCTTCACGCCGCTGTCGGAGTCGCGCGATCCGGAGGCAGTCAGGGAACTGCTGTCGCAGACTTCGAGACGGCCCGTTTGATCATCGGCCGGTACGGCGGGGTGGTGGAGAAGTTCATCGGCGACGGCGTAGTGGCGGTGTGGGGCACGCCGGTGGCCGCCGAAGGAGACGCGGAACGGGCCGTGCGCGCCGACCTGGACCTGGTCGCCGCGGTCGCTGAACTGGGCCGGGACGCCGAGGTGGCGGGGCTGGCGGCGCGGACCGGGGTAGTCACCGGGGAAGTCGCGGTCACGGTCGGCGCCGAGCGGGAGGGCATGATCGCCGGAGACGCGGTGAACACCGCGGCGCGGGTTCAGTCGCAGGCGGAGCCGGGTTCGCTGCTGGCGGGCGACAGGGCGCGGATGCCCGTAAGTCTCAAGCGGCCGGACCACGTCCGCTATACGTCCATGAACACCGCTACGTGATGCCCTGCGGCGGTATTCCATGACACACCGTGGGATTAGACCAAGACCGCCCGCGAGTCCTGGTTTCCCCAGGTCATGGGGCATTTCTGCTGGTGGTGGCAGGTGTTGGGTTCGAACCAACGTAGGCTGAGCCGACGGGTTACAGACCACTTCCGTCCGCCCGTTGGAATGGCCGCTGACCTGGCCAAATTTCCTTTAGAGATCGTGTGAATGTGCGGGCCTGTCCGCTATATGTCCGTAGCCGCGAGGCAGTACGGGCCGGTCTTTGCGGGACGGGCACGGACAGCGTCCGCATGAGCGACTCGACGTCGCATTCCTCACGGCCTGCTCAGCCTTGCAGCCGTGGGCGTTGCACTGCCGAACGGCTCGGAAGACGTCTTGGATGCACGTGGCCGGAGCTAGCTGGCCAGTGCCCTCTCAACCAGGGCCCGGTAGTCATCGACCAGCCCGGGCAGCAGCCGCAGGTGCACGATGGTGCCGTCACCGGCTGGCGCCAGGTCAACGACCTGGCAGACTGCGGCGGCGTCCTCGTCGCCGGCCACAACCAGCGCGCCAGGAGTGATCTGGGCCGGGTCGCGGGCCTCGTCCAGGAAGGTCCACACGTAGCCGCTCTGGTCCTCGTCGTTAAGGTCCGCGGTGATGTCGACCCGGTACATCTCAGCCCTCCTCCCTCCAGATGGTGCTTCTACCGTACTGCGGGTTGCCGCGGGCGGGACCCAGCGCGGCCAGCAGTTCGCCAAGCTCCTGGCCGTCGGCGCGGAACAGCCGGACGGTGTAGTGCGGAGCCTGGCCGGTGGCCAGCAGCTCAAACCCGTGTCCGTCCAGCTGGCCGGCGGTCGGCAGGTACACCGTGCGGAAGGTGGCGAACCGGCGTGCCAGCAGGTCGTCCAGCGCAATCCCTGCAACCGCGAACACCGAGATGCCCAGCAGCGGCAGCCCGTCGAGCGACCAGGCCCGGGCCGTACGCAGCGCGTGGCGCAGCAGCTTGCCCTCCGTGTCCCGGCCTCCGCGCACCACGATCGTCGTCCCCGGCAGCAGCCGATCGGCGCGCAGCAACTTCCGCTGCTCAATCCTCTGCTCTGGCTGAGCTCAGGCTATTGACCGGCACCGTCAGCCTCACTGCACCGCCCGGCGCGCGAAACGCCTATCTGCTCCACTGCTGGGTGGCATTCGGGCACGGGGGTCGCGCATATGGAGTGGTCTGCACCTCGTCTCTGCATCCCGGCGGTCGTCCGCGCCATCAACCAGCTCACCGTTGAAACCGCGCAGCGCGCTGTGGAGACCGCCGGAGGGCAGGAGGCCTTTGACGCCGCGGCCGGCGCCCTGCTCGATGATGCACGCGGCTGGCGGCTCGCCGAAATGCGGAAGCGGCCGGAATGACTCAGGAGCAGGTGGCAGCCCGGATGGGCGCTTCAGTTGCCCGCATCTCGCAGATCGAGAGTGGTGAGGTTTCGACCCAGGACGTGCTCAACCGCTTTGTTGCTGCGCTGGGTGGCACCCTCAAGCGCATTGCCGACTTCGGCGACGAGCAGCTCAAGATAGTCTGACCGCCCGATCTGGCCAGGTCCGTACCTCGATACCGAAGATGTCCAGCGCTGGCGACGATCATCCACGCCTTCTGTTAGCAGTCCATTAGCAAGATCGCGAGCTGAACGGTCATCGAAGCTTGACAACCTTGCAGAGACCCGTACCACCGGGGAGACCTGACCTGCGAATGACGCCGCGCGGTCAAAAGACGACAAGTTCTGCGGGCATGGCGCCGGTCAGCTGGTAGTCGGCCGAGTCGGTCGGCCGTCCGGCGAACAATCGCATTAACGTCGCATGACTGGTGAGCAGGGTGGCGCGCGGGCGTCCTGGACTCGCAGTTCCCAGCCAGACGTTGGTGTCGGCTACGCGGGCTTCGATTAGGGGGATAGCCCGGCGCCGAGTCCAGTCGCCGAGTAGGACGAGTGCGTCGTCGTAGCCTTCGCTTGCATACGCCATTGGCTCGCCTAGAGCGGCACGCACGTCTCCGCCGTGCAGCCATTCGCCAAGAGCGATGGGGTCGAGTGCACCGTCCGCGGCGCTGATCTCGGTCCCTGCCCGCAGGTAACCGCGTTCGAGTTCGGAAAGTACTCGGCGCAGGGGCCAGTCGCGCCGTTCAGCGACGTCGCGTTCATTGAGCTCGGGGGTGAAGGCGTGCAGGCGGCCGGTCTCGACTCTGGTCATGGCTGCTGCGCAGTGCGCCAGCACGTCACGTACTGACCATCCTGGGCACGCGGTCGGGTGGTCGAAGGCGCTCTCGGGGGTTCGGTGCAGGATAGGCAGCAACGCGTCGTGCTCAGCGCTCAGCAGTCGCGCTGGGCGCTGAGCGTCGCGTATCAGATTCGCCTGAGCTGGACCCAACGCCGTCACGATGGTTCAGCCTCAGCCAGCCGATCAGTATCGTCCGCAGCTGCGACCCGGACGTCGCCAGCAGGGCTAGCGGGGCTATACGGCGCACCTGGGGGCTGCTCGTCGCGAAGCTGGGCAAGAAGCGTGGTGATATCGGCCATGATGACGTTCGTCGCGGACCGCAGGACGGCCCTGGTAAGAGGCTTTCCCGCGTACTCGCTGAGATCGACAGGCGGGCCGGCCTGCATGCGGACCATCTTGCGCGGCAAGACATGCGGCCTGGTAGTGCCATACGGCAAGATCACCTGCGCACCCCATACCGCGACCGGGATCACCGAGGCCCCGGTAGTCAACGCGAGCCGGGCAACGCCAGTCTTGGCGACCATTGGCCATAGCTGCGGGTCGCGAGTGGCGGTGCCTTCCGGGTAGATCACCACGCACTCGCCTGCGGCCAGAGCCTCTTCGGACGGCTTCAGCACAAGAGCGGCGTCGGCTTCGCCGCGGCGCACCGGCAGCTGGCCGAGGACGTGCAGGAATGCTCCAATTGGCTTCACGTCGAACGCTGAGGACTTGATCCAGAACACCGGGAAACGGCCCGCCTCGTGCACGAACAGCGACATGGCCGCCCAGTCTGCGTAGGAGAGGTGGTTGGCAGCCACGATCACGCCGCCCCTACCCATGAGGTGCTGGCGGCCTTGCCAATCCCGCTTCATCAGCATTCGGATCAGTGGCGGCAGCCCCGCCTGCACCGCCAGGCGGCTCGCAGGCGAGTACTTCCGGTTCCGAGTCCTCCCCATCATCCTCGCCCGCTCATCTGTGTGGCCCGCGTGTGCGCGTGCGAGTGCGCCATCGCGCTAAGTCTGTCGGTCGGAAGGCCACGTGTCGAGAGAGGGCCATCCCGCGGCGACTACCCACCGGAACAGCTCCGCCTTCAGGTCCACAGCCACGCGAGCCGACGGCATCGCGTCGGCGAAGCGGTCATGCGCTGGCGGGAGACGTCCGGGTCAGGCCCCATCTGCCGAGTCAGGCTAATGCGCTGCTCGGTGAGCAGCCGGGATTGCTCGTGGATGACCTCGCGGGCCTGCACGCGCACTCGGAGCGCGGCCCGGCTGACGGGGTCGCTGGCCAGCAGGCCGGCGTAAGTCTGCTCCCAGGCAAGCCGGCTGGCTTCGACGTCATCAGACAGCCCGGCACAATGCCCGAGGGGTAGAGCAGAGATGTGTTAGCACGCGACGACCTTCCCAGCAGCTGAGCACCGGTAGCGAGCAGTTCTATCTGCCTGGCCAGCCGGGCGCCAGCTGCGACTTCCGGCACTGCCAGATACACCGGAGGTCCCGGGCGCGCAGGCACGTTGCTAACTTCTTCTCCGGTCCAGCGCCCGCTGGCGCACGCCTGGGAATCCCTGGCCGGCCGGGACAAGCGGTTCGACGGACCGCTTGTTCGGCCCCGATTCTGTCCGCCATATGTCCGCAACAACTGCGCCGCGATGCCATGCGACGGCATCTCGTTGACACACGGTGCGACCATAGCCGGACGCTTCGAAGGCTAGGATCTGCCCAGGTCACGGGCTATTTCCGCTGGTGGTGGCAGGTGTTGGGTTCGAACCAACGTAGGCTGAGCCGACGGTTTTACAG
>JASHQA010000443.1 GCA_030037785.1 Streptosporangiaceae bacterium | reverse complement strand
CACCCGGTCGCGGCGATCTACGCGACGTTCCTCAACCGGGCGTTCGACCAGGTGCTGATGGACGTGGGCCTGCACCGGCTGCCGGTGACGTTCGTGCTCGACCGGGCAGGCGTCACCGGGCCCGACGGAGCCAGTCACCACGGCATGTGGGACGGCTCGATCCTGCAGCTCGTGCCGGGCCTGCGCATCGCCGTACCTAGGGACGGCGCCCGGCTCGCCGAGCTGCTCCGAGAGGCGATTGCGGTCAGCGACGGCCCGACAGCGCTGCGGTTCCCCAGGGGGCTGACCGTTCCGGACATCCCCGCCGTGAGCAAGCTCGGCACCATGGACGTGCTGCGGCAGCCGGCCCATCCAGCGCGCTGCGACGTGCTGCTGCTCGGCGCTGGCCCGATGGCGGGCGTCTGCGCGCAGGTCGCGGACCGGCTGGCCGATCACGGCATCGGTGTCGTCGTCGTCGACCCGCGCTGGGTCAAGCCGCTCGATCCGGCGCTCGCCGACGCCGCGCGGCGGGCAGGGCTGGTCGTGACCGTCGAGGACAACGGCCGCGTCGGCGGCTTCGGCGACGCGGTGGCCAGGCTGCTGCGCGATCACGACATCGACACGCCGGTCCGCACGTTCGGCCTGGAGCAGCGGTTCCTCGAGCACGGCGAGCGTGGTGAGCTGCTCGAGGCGCAGGGGCTCACGCCGCAGCACCTGGCGCTGCGGATCACCGAGATGGTCGCCCGGCGCGCGCCGCAGCTCGCCGAGGCGGACGAGGGCCAGCCCGCCTGAGCGACGTCAGCCGTCGTGCCCGCCCGCGCCGCGGGCCGGCTTGGCACCATTACCCGCGCGGAAGTAGGGCGAGCTGGCTGGCACGGCCGGGAACTGCCCGACCGGGCTGCCGAGCGCAGCCAGGGAGAACGTGAGCTGCCAGATCTGGCCGGCGTTCGCGCCGAACACCGAGCCTGGGCAGTCCGCTGTGCCGCCCGCGGACCGGAAGCACGCGGCGTCGCCGACCATCGGGTGCGCGACGGGACCGGCCGGGTTGAACATCGACACGTAGCCAGCGAGCTTCGGGGTGTAGCCCCCGAAGGCGGCGAAGTCGAAGCCGTTCGCCGTTCCCGTCTTGCCGGCCTGCGGGACGTACACGCCGTCGCGCCGGACTCCGTCGCCGCTGGCGGTGCCCGTCGTCAGCACGCCCCGCAGGATGTAGGTCGCCGCGGCCGCCACGGCCGGTGACATCACCCGGTGACAGCGGGCCGTCGCAACCGGCATTGCGTGGCCGCCGGTCGCGATGATCTTGTTGATCGCGATCGGCCGGCAGTAGACGCCGCCCGCCGCCACCGTCGCGTACGCGGCGGCCATGGTCAGCGGCGAGACGTTGACGGAGCCGAGCGTGAACGAAGGCACGTCGTCGGCAGGCGGCAGGTACCCCGGCGAGCCCGGGCGGCCGACACCGGCCAGCAGTGACGCGCCGTCGGCCCGGTGCACGCCCATGCTGACCGCGGTCCGGACCACGTTGCAGAGTCCCACCCGCTGCTCTAGCTCGGCGAAATACACGTTGATCGACTGAGTCGTGCCGGTGTACAGGGTGTAGGTACCCCGGCTGGCCCCCTCGTCATTGACCACGTGGAACGCCCCGACGCTCTGGCCGCGGCAGTTTGTGTACGGCCCGACGACTGCGGGGGAGCTGACCGACAGCGTGAAGCCGAACGGGATGCGTTGCTCGAGCGCGGTGATCAGTGTGAACAGCTTCGACGACGAACCAGTCTGCACTCCCGCGCCGCCATCCTGAGCGGAGTCGACGGCGTAGTCGATGCTGTCCTGGCCCGGCTGCACGCCGTACGGGCGGTCGACGGCCACCGCCAGGACCCGCCCGGTGCCCGTCTGGATCAGCACTTCCGCGGCCGCGTTCTGGCCCGGGTTGTAGCTAGACGGCGGCGCCGGGACCATGAAACTCACCGCGTGCTGTGCGGCGGCTTGATCCTGCCGGCTCATGGTCGTGTAGATGGCGAGGCCGCCGACTGTGTTCAGGTCCCGCCAGGCCAGGCGGTAGGCGGGGTTGGTCCGCAGCTCGGCAACGGCGTAGTCGCAGAACCAGGCCGCCGTGGGTGACGCCGCGCTCGTGCAGCCTTGCGGTAGCGGCGGGACCGAGAAATGCAGGCCCAGCGGTGCCTGCTCGGCCGCGGTGGCCGTCGGCTTGCTGATGTAGTGAAGCTGCGCCATCCGGGCGAGCACCACGTTGCGTCGCCGCAGGGCGGCGGAGGGGTCGGCTACCGGGTCGTAGCCGGCCGGGTTCTGCACCAGGCCGGCCAGCAGCGCCGACTGGTCCAGGCTGAGCTTGGCCGCGGTCGTCCCGAAGTAGCGCTGCGCCGCGACTTGCACGCCGTAGGCGCCGTTGGCGAAGTAGACGGCGTTCAGGTACGCGGCGAGCAGCTGGTTCAGGCTCAGCACGTGCTCGACGTTCGCGGCGATCCGCAGCTCCCGGATCTTGCGGGCCAGGTCGTCGGCCACCGCGGCGCGCTGCTCGGCGCTGTCTTCTGCGGTCAGCAGCAGCGCGTTCTTGACGTACTGCTGGGCGATCGTCGAGCCGCCCTGCACCGGACCACCGGTCACGTCGGTGACCATCGCACGCAGCGTGCCCTGGACGTCGAGGGCTCCGTGGTGGTAGTAGCGGTAGTCCTCGATCGCCACGATCGCGTGCCGCATCGACGGCGCGATCTGCTGATAGCTGACCGGCATCCGGTCGATGTCGCCCGGATAGTAGTAGGCGATCAGGCTGCCGTCGCTGGCCAGGATCTCCGACCGGCTCGGGAGCACGGTCGGCGTGGGCACCGACAGGTTGTTGAAGGTTTCGGCTGCATCGCGAGCGGTAGTCCCGGCGAGCCCGACCACAGTCAGCGCCATGGCGCCTGCCAGCACCCCGGCGATGACGGCGAGCTCGGCCGCCCTGGCCAGCACGCGCGGCACCAGGCGGCCCGCAGGCCGACGGCGATTGGCTGTCACCTGGACATTCCTTGGCGCGTCAGGGCTCTCGGCGTGGACAGCCAACGTCGATACCCGGCCAGGGCTCAAGGCAGCGTGGCAGCCGTGGCAAGGGGCGGCAAAGCCGCCGGGGCCGTGGCCGAGGCCGGGCCGGGGCCAGCGCGCGCCGCCCCTGGCCCGCTAGCGCGGGTACAGGCCGCCGTCGAGGGAGATGACCTGGCTGGTCAGATACGGATTCCGGAGCACGGCCAGCGCCAGGTCCGCGACCTCGGCTGGCCGCCCGAGCCGCCCGATGGGTACCCGCTGCCGCAGTTCGTCGGGCTCGCCGGGCAGCATCCCGGTGTCGGTGATCAGCGCCGGCGCTATCGCGTTGACGGTGATGCCGTCGTCGGCGAACCGGGCTGCGAGCGAGTGGGTCAGCCCGTGCAGGCCGGCCTTAGCCGCTGCGTAGTGCGGGCCGACGATGCCGCCGGTGAACGCCGCGACCGAGGACAGAAACAGGACCCGCCCGAACTGGCGCCTGGCCATCTCGGGCAGCAAGCGCTGCGCCAGCAGGAACGGTGCCCGCAGGTTCACCGCGATCGTGCCGTCGAAGTCGGCAACGGAGATGGCCTCGAGCGGCTGCCGCTGACCGGCCCCGGCATTGCTGATCAGCAGGTCGACCTGCCCGAACGCCTCCTCGGCCTCCTCGACGAGCCGCGCGACCTCAGCCGGGTCGCCGAGATCGGCGCTGAGCGCGGCGCCCCGCCCCCCGGAGGCCGTGATGTGACCGGCGAGACGATGGGCAGCGGCGTCGTTCGCGCCGTACCCGATGGCCACGCTCACGCCCGCGGCTGCGAGCGCCAGCGCGATGGCCTGGCCGATGCCCCCACTGGCGCCGGTCACCAGCGCCACCTTGCCGGTCAGCCCGGCCATGATGGCTTCCGGCGTCCGCCGAACGTCGGTCACGCTCGCCAACGCTAACAGCCGAGCCAGCCGCCGATCGCGCTGCACCGCCCGGCCGCGGGCGGCGAGCGAAGGCGGGTGGGCGGAAGAACTCGCGCCGAATAAGGAAAGGGAACGCAAGATCTGGAATCAGAGGGCGGCGTGGCGTGCAGCCTTGGCGGCGACCTAGTGCGTACTATCCCTGAATAGTCCGTCGAAAGGCAGCAAAGTGGACCGGGTGGTCATGTTCGGTATCCGGGTGGGCGCTCTCGCTTTGCTGGCTATTGGCTGGGCGAGAATGGAACGCGCTTTGCACGCCGATACGCTCGCGACCACCGCGCTGTTTGTACCGCTGGTCTTTCTTGGCGTGATCTTCTGGCGGGCCACCGCCCGCTGACCGGCGTCAGCCTGGCCGGTTCGCCCCTCCGGGTAGACTTCACGGGGCAGAATCTAAGACATGCAGACTCTTCACGTTGCGGTCGTCGGCTCGGGGCCGGCCGGCTTGTACACCGCTGAGGCGCTGATCAAGCAGGCCGCGGCGCTGGACCCGCCGCGCCCCATCCGTGTCGACGTCCTGGACCGGCTGCCGACGCCATACGGCCTGGTCCGCTATGGCGTGGCCCCGGACCACAAGTCGATCAAGTCGATCGCTGAGTACCTGCGCAACGTGCTCGAGCACGACGGCGTGAACTTCGTCGGCGGCGTTCACTTCGGTTACGACGTGACCCGCGAGGAGGTGCTCGCGGCCTACGACGCCCTGGTGTACGCGACGGGCGCGATGCGGGACCGGCACCTGGGCATCCCCGGCGAGGACCTACCAGGCAGCGTCGCAGCGACCGACTTCGTCAACTGGTACTGCGGTCACCCCGACATCGACCCTGCTGCCTTCAGCCTGGATGCGGAGTCCGTGGCGGTCATCGGCGTCGGGAACGTGGCCGTGGACGTGGCGCGGATCCTGGCTCGCAACCCGGACGAGTTGCGCGAGACCGACGTCTCCCAGCCAGTGCTGGAGACCCTGCAGGCGAGCAAGATCCGCGAGGTGCACCTGATCGGTCGCCGCGGCCCTGCCCAGGCGAAGTTCACGACCAAGGAGCTGCGCGAGCTCGGTGAGCTGCCCGGCGTCGACGTGGTGCTGGGCCCTGGCGAGGCTGACCTGGACGCCTTCGACCCGACCGGTCGGAGTGCCGATCTCGCCGCGACGGACCGCCACGTGCGCGGGAATTACGCGGTCATCTCCGACTGGGCGCGCCGGGTGCCAGCCGATGGCGCACGCAGGCTGACCGTCCGCTTCTGGCTGCGGCCAGTGGAGATTCACGGGCCGAACGGGGTCAGCGGGCTCACGCTCGAGCGCACGAGGCTCGACGAGTCAGGCCGTTTCACCGGGACTGGCCAGTTCGAGAGCCTCGACGTGCAGATGGTGCTGCGCTCCGTCGGATATCAGAGCGTGCCGTTGCCAGGCGTTCCCTTCGACTGGGACTCGAACACCGTACCGAGCATGGCTGGCCGGGTGCTCGGGCCCGACGGCGCGCCGCTGCCAGGCGAGTATGTCTCCGGCTGGCTGAAGCGCGGGCCTAGCGGCGTCATCGGCACGAACAAGTCTGACGCCGCGGAGACGGTGCGCTCCCTGCTAGCCGACCTGGCCGGCGGGCCGGGACCCGGAGACGTCCAGCTCCCGCGGGCCGGCCTGCTGCGAATGCCGGAGGCGAACGGTGCAGATGCCGCTGAATCCCCGCTGCACGCCGTGCTCGCTGGGCGGAACTGCCGGCACGTCAGCTACGCGGACTGGCTGAAGATCGAGACAGCCGAGAAGGAGCTGGC
>JASHQA010000050.1 GCA_030037785.1 Streptosporangiaceae bacterium | reverse complement strand
TCGAAGATCCGCGGCGCGAGGTCGGCGGGCACGCCGCTGCCCTCGTCTCTGACCTCGATGACCACGGAACGGCGGGTCCGTGACGTCCGGATCGTCACGGTGCCCGCGCCGTGCACCAGGGCGTTGTCCAGCAGCGTGGCGATGACCTGCGCGGCGCCGCCGGGCGTGGCGAACGCGAGCAATCCCTTGTCGCCGGCGACCGCAAGCCGCCTGCCCTCTCGCCGGAACGCCGGCTCCCACTCGACGACCTGCTGGCCCACGATGTCGTCGACGCTGGCAGCGGTGGGCGATCCGGCCGTCGGCCGGCGGGCGCGGCCCAGTAGCTGGCCGACCACGTCGGCGAGCCGCTCGGTCTGGGCGAGTGCCGCCGCCCCTTCCTCGCGGACCACATCGGGGAAGTCGGCCGCCGCCAGCATCTCCTCGAGCCGCATGGACAGCGCCGTCAGCGGCGTCCGGAGCTGGTGAGACGCGTCGATGGCGAAGTCGCGCTCGGCCGAGAGCAGGTCGTTGATCCGCCGGGCCGAGCCGTCCAGGCCCTCGGCGACCCGGTCCAGCTCCTGGATCCCGTACCGGCGGCCGAGTGGTCCGGTATCCCCCAGCCCCAGCCGGTCGGCCGCCTGGGCGAGTTCCTCCAGCGGCCGGGCGAGCCGGCGCGCGTACAGCAGCCCGAGCACGACGGCGATACCGACCGCTGCCAGCGCCACCGCACCGATGAGCAGCAGTTCCGCGGCGAGATTGCCGGACAGGTAGCTGTCGTCGGCCTCGACGGTGACCGCGAACAGGGGAACGCTCGGGTCGTTGTTGTCCTGGCCCTCGGTCGCGGTCTCGGCGCGGTAGTCCCCGACCCCCGGCGAGGTGCCGGTCTTGGCGAGGACAGCCCCGTTCTGCTCGATGATGACGTACCGGCCAACGTAGGCATGGCCGAGCTGCGCGGCGTAGCTGGCGTCGATGGGCTGCTGGGCCTGCCAGCGCTGGTACAGGTTCGTGGCCAGCACCTGCGCGTCACGATGCAGCGACTGGGTGGCGTCGTCGACCTGCAGCCGGCCAAGCACGAAGCCGAGCGGGATGCCGAGAGCCAGCACGGCCGCGATCGCGACCGCGATCATCGAGATCAGCAGCCGCCGCTGCATTGCCCATGCTCCCGGCTGTCTGCGCCTGCCACCATAAAGCCTCAGCAGGAAGACTAGTCGCCGCGCTCGAATCTGAAGCCGACGCCGCGGACGGTGGTGATGTACTGCGGGTTATGCGCGTCGTCGCCGAGCTTGCGGCGCAGCCACGAGACGTGCATGTCGAGGGTCTTCGTGGAGCCCCACCACTTGGAGTCCCACACCTGGCGCATGATCTGCTCGCGCGTCACCACCTTGCCCGCCTCGGCAACCATGAGCGCCAGCAGGTCGAACTCCTTGGACGTCAGCTCGATCTCAGTGTCACCGAGCCAGGCCCGGCGAGCGTCGGTATCCACCCGCACGCCCTGGACGGTCTTGGTCTCCGACGCCCCGCGGCGCAGCAGCGCCCGGACCCTGGCGAGCAGCTCCGCCAGCCGGAACGGCTTGGTCACGTAGTCGTCGGCGCCGGCGTCGAGGCCGATGACCGTGTCCACCTCGTCCGCGCGGGCGGTCAGGATCAGCACCGGCACCGCCTGTCCCGCGGACCTGATGCGACGGCACACCTCCAGGCCGTCGATCTTGGGCAGGCCGATGTCGAGAACGATGAGGTCGATGCCACCGTTCCTGGCAACTTCTAGCGTGCCCGGGCCGTCGGCAGCAACGTCCACGTCATAGCCCTCGCGCCGCAGCGCACGAGCAAGCGGCTCCGAGATCGCCGGATCATCCTCGGCAAGCAAAACGCTGGTCATGTCATTGATGGTAGGGCCGATCCAGCCAATCTCACTCCGCCACACGCGCCGTGACCGATGTCTTGGCGCCCGCTTGACCTTGCGATGCGTAACCTAAAGTACTCGTCTAATAACGGAACGACGCAAGCCTGCCGTCCTCCGGCCGGCTGACGCCGGCCGGAGGCCCCGCTGGTCCCGAACTCAGACCGGGGTCACGCCGTGCCGGCGCCGCGAGAACGAGCGGTCCTTGCCGCGCGCGGCCGCGAACCGGCGGATCAGCTGGGCACGCAGGTCCTCGGGCTCGACGACGTCGTCGACCACCAGTTCGCTGGCGAGCCTGAGCACGTCGATGTCGGCCTCGTAGTCCGCACGCAGTCGCTGCGTCTCTGCCGCGCGCTCGGCGTCCGACCCGAGCGCCGCGAGCCGGTTGTAGTAGACGGCGTTCACCGCGGCCTCGGCGCCCATCACCGCGATCTTGGCGGTGGGCAGCGCCAGCGTGGCGTCCGGCTCGAAACCGGGCCCGGCCATCGCGTACAGGCCCGCCCCGTAGGCCTTGCGGACTATCACGCTGATCTTTGGCACGGTGGCCTCCGACACCGCGCTGATCATCTTGGCGCCGTGCCGGATGATGCCCTGGCGCTCCACCGCGGTCCCGACCATGAAGCCCGGCACGTCGGCCACGAACAGCAGCGGCAGGCTGAACGCGTCGCAGAGCTGGATGAATCGCGTCGCCTTGTCGGCGGAGTCCACGAACAGCACGCCGCCCTTGAACATCGGGTTGTTGGCGAGCACGCCGATCGGCTGACCAGCCAGCCTGGCGAAGCCGACCACGATCTCCCTGGCCCACAGCGCGTGGACCTCGAACAGCGACCCGGCGTCCACCAGGCCGCGAAGGTACCTGCGCATGTCGAACGCCTGCCGCTCGCTGGCTGGGACCATGGCGCGCAGGTCGGCCGGCTCGGGATCAGCGGCGGGCGCGACCGGCGGCGCCAGCCGCCAGTTGCCCGGCAGGTACGACAGGTAGGACCGGACGGCGGAGATCGCGTCGGCCTCTGAGGAGGCCAGGTAGTGACCCACACCGGACACCGAGCAGTGCATCCGCGCGCCGCCCATGTCCTCGAGCGTCGTCTGCTCGCTCACTACCATCTCGACCATTCGCGGGCTGCCGAGATACATCGACGCGTTGCCGTCGACCATGGCGACGAAGTCGCAGAACGCGGGGATGTAGGCCCCGCCGGCCGCCGACGGGCCGAACAGCGCGCAGACCTGCGGGATCGACCCAGAGGCGCGGACCTGGGTGTGGAAGATCTTGCCGGCGCCGCGGCGGCCAGGGAACATCTGCACCTGGTCGGTGATCCGGGCGCCGGCGGAGTCGACGAGGTAGATCATCGGCACGCCGGTGGCGTATGCCTGCTCGATCACCCGAATGATCTTCTCGACCGTGCGGGCACCCCACGAGCCGGCCTTCACGGTGGAGTCATTGGCCATCAGCGCGACCGGCCGCCCGTCGACGGTCGCCGTGCCGGTGATGACGCCGTCGGCCGGCAGGTCAGCCGCCAGCACGTTGGCGAACGCCCCGTCCTCGGAGAACGAGCCCTGGTCGATGAGCAGCTCGATCCGGTCCCTGGCGAACAGCTTGCCCGCAGCGGCCGCCTGCCGGTGGTAGCGTTCGGCGCCGCCGCGGGAGATCCTGGCCCTGACCTCGGCCAGCTCGGGATGACCGGCCGGGCTGGCCGGACCGGCAGCGGCCGCCGCCGTTTCCTCTGTAGCGCCCACGCTCGCGAGCGTACGTGAAGTACGACCGGGACGGCGGGAGCGGGCTCGCCGTCCCGGGCGCACGTCATCCGCTCGGGCGTCCGTCCACGGCCCTACGACACGTGGAGGCTGACCCCGAGCAACAGCAGCGGCCACAAGAAGATGCTGAGCACCGCGGACAGCACCACCTTCAGCACGGCCGCCGTGATGTAAGCATGCGTCCAGGCGATGATGATCCCGACGATGACCCAGATGATGAACAGCCAGCTTGATTTGTGGCGAGCCATGGTGGTGACTCCGTTCGGCTTACCCCGCTATTGGCAGCCGCTAAGTCACCAGCAGACGGCCGCCCAAACATGAAGTGGCGCACCGGCGCGGGCCTCAGACTCCGACGATCCTGGTTCGCGGCCCGGCCCTCAGCACCTGAGAGGGCAGCACCCGGCCGATGATCCGCTCCGCGTCTGCCGCGGCGGCGATGAGCGCGTCCAGGTCGATCCCGGTCGAGATGCCCATGTCCTCGACCATGTGCACGAGTTCCTCGGTGGCGATGTTGCCGGTGGCGCCCGGCGCGTACGGGCAGCCGCCTAGCCCGCCCACCGACGCATCGAAGTCGGTCACGCCCTGCTCGAGCGCGGCCAGCACGTTCGCCAGGCCGGTACCGCGGGTGTTGTGGAAGTGCAGATTCAGCGCGGCGTCTGGCTGCGCGGACCGGAACTCACCAACCAGGCGCTGCACCCGGCCCGGTGTCGCCATGCCGGTCGTGTCGCCGAACGACACGCTGTCGGCGCCGTCGGCGATCGCGCGGCCGGCCACGGCGACGACCCGTTCCACCGGCACGTCGCCCTCGTACGGACAGCCCCAGGCGGTCGAGACGATGACCTGGCAGCTGACCCTCCGGTCGTGCGCCAGCTGGATGATCTCGGCGATCTCGTCCAGCGTCTCGGCCGTGCTCCGGTTCAGGTTCTTGCGGTTGTGCGTGTCGGACGCGGACACCACGGCTTCAAGCTCGGCGAGCCCGTTGTCGAGCGCCCGCACGGCACCGCGCGCGTTCGGTACCAGCGCCGAGTACCTGACCCGGTCCGGACGCTGGATGCGACGCCACACCTCGTCGGCGTCGGCCATCTGCGGGATGACGTCCGGGCGGACGAACGACACGGCCTCGATTCGCTGCACGCCGGTCGCCGACAGCAGGTCGATCAGCTCGATCTTCGCGTCCGTGGGCACCGGCTGCTCGTTCTGCAGCCCATCGCGCGGGCCGACCTCCCTGACTGAGATCTGGCGCGGTAGCTGTGCCACCCGTTCAGGCTAGCTCGCGGCGGCTACTGCTGCTCTCTGGCCAGCCGCTGCTGCTCGTCCTCCACGAGCTGGAACAAGACGGACTGCACGTGCTGCACGTGCGGGATCTCGGTCAGCACGAGCTGCCCGTGCTCGCCCATGGACTCCACCACGAGGCGGCCGCAGGCCAGCAGCCGGTCCAGCGGACCCTGCGCGAACGAGACGTCGCTGACCCGCATGAGCGGGAAGTCCCGCCCCCGCCTGGTCAGGATGCCCACCCGCAGCCGCAGCCTGCGCGTGGTCAGCTCGTAGCTGGTGGTCCGCCAGCGCAGCAGCGGGACGGCAGTAAAGACCAGGATGATCAGCACGGCGAGCGCTGCGAGCGCGAGCCGCACCAGCGCCGCGTCGCGCATGGACGGCAGCACGATGAGCACGACCAGCAGCGCCACCACGGTCGCCGCCAGGATGAGCAGCGGCCGCAGCACGGTCTTCCAGTGCGGGTGCAGCCGCAGCACGAGTCGCTCGCCCTCGACGAGCCCGGCGGTGCTGCTCATACAGCACATCGTCGCACGACATCCCCGGCGACACCCGAAGGAAAGGCCCCGAAATGCCGACCGTGGTCACGGTCCGTCAGACCGGCCGCCGCGTGCGGCCGGGCTAGCGGCCAGGGCGCACGTGCACCACGTCGCCGGCGCTCACGGCGTGCACGCCGTCTGGCGTGCTGACCAGCAGCCGGCCGGCGTCGTCCACGCCACCGGCGCGGCCGGCCAGCACGCCGCCGCCCGGCAGTTCGACCCGGACTTGCTGGCCGACGGTCGAGCAGACCCGCAGGTAGGCGGCGCGGAGCCCAGACCCGGCCGCGTCGCCCGGCACCGGGGCGCCGGTCCAGCGCAGGTACCACCGCTCCAGTTCGCCGAGCACCGCCGTGAGGATCGCCTGCCGGTCCAGGTTCGAGCCGCCCGCGAGCAGCAGCGAGGTGGACTGGCCGGGCGGCAGTTCCGCGCGCGTCGCGCTCACGTTGAGGCCCACGCCGATCACGACGGCGCCACCCGCCTGCTCGGCCAGGATCCCGGCCAGCTTGGCCGGGCCGTCCGGGCCGTCGGCCAGCACGTCGTTGGGCCACTTGAGCGCCGCGTCGACGGCGACCCGCGCGGCGAGCGCGCTGGCGACCGCCACGCCGGTCAGCAGCGGCAGCCAGCCTCGGCCTCCGGCCGGAACCGCCGCCGGGCGCAGCAGAACCGAGAAGGTCAGTCCGGCGCCCGGCTGGCTGTGCCAGCTCCGGTCGAGCCGGCCCCGTCCGGCGGTCTGCTCCTCGGCGACGAGCACCGACCCGCCAGCCGCGCCGGTCCTGGCGGCGGCCAGCAGGTCCGCGTTCGTCGACCCGGTGCGCGCGACCACCTCGACGCTGGTGTACAAGGCCGATCCGGCGAGCACGGCCGCGCGCACGGCGGCCGGCGACAGCGGCAGCCGCGACCGTAGCTCTGCTCCGCTCATGACGGCAGCCTGCCACCTCGGGATGGGTCCGCGCCGGCTCGCCTGGCCGCGAGGTGCGGCGGCCGCGTTCCCCGCGGGCGCCATCACCTCAGCGTTTCTATCCGATCGCGCTGCGGAAGATAGCTGACCGGGGGGACCCGGCGGTCTCGGCCGCGGGTCGCGACATGGCTGGGGCGAGCGCTGACCGACCTGAGGGCACCATCTGACGACGGCGGCCGTCCAGGCGCGCCCGGCTCGGTGGCGCGGTGGCAGGCGGGTAACGCCGCTGCGACACTCGCCTCGGCCGGCGCCACTCTCAGCGTGCTGGCGGCCGAGCTAACCCCCCGAGCGCTCTGGCACCGGCACCGGCTGATGACCATCGCCGTGGCCTTGTCGCTGATCCCGCGGATCCTTGCCGCGCTGGCGTTCCGGCCCGCGCTGCTCACCGCGGACTCCTTCGTCTACATGCACGACGCGGTGACCGGCACGCTCGGCCTGATCCGGCCCGACGGGTATCCGTACCTGCTTGACCTGTTCGCCGCTCTGCCGCACCCGCTGCTCGCGGTCACGATCGCGCAGCACCTGATGGGCATCGCGGTCGCCGTGATCGTGTATGGCCTGCTGCGCTACTGGGGCCTGCCGGGCTGGGGAGCGTGCCTCGCGGCGCTGCCGACCTTGTTCGACAGCCGCGAGATCGCGCTGGAGTCCTACATCCTGCCGGACACGCTGTACTGCCTGCTGGTGGTCGCCGCGGCAGCACTGCTGCTGAGCCGCCGCACGCCCCGGCCGTGGCAGTGCGCCGCCGCGGCGCTGCTGCTCGGCTACGCGGCGGTCACCCGCGGAAACGGCCTGGCGCTCGCGCTCGTGGCCGCGCTGTTCCTGCTGATCAGGCGCGTGGGATGGCGGGCGATCGCCGCGGCTGCCGCGGCGATCGCGATCCCGCTCGGCGGTTACCTGCTGGCCTTCCACGCCGCCTACGGCAGGTTCAACCTCACCGAGTCCGATGGCGTCTTCCTGTGGTCACGGACCACCTCGTTTGCCAACTGCGCCGTCATCAAGCCGCCAGCCGAGCTGCGACCGCTGTGTCCGAACCTGGAGAAATCAGTCGCCCCGGCCCGGCCCGCGCCCTCCTGGTCGGTGACCGCGCTGCTGCACGAGCCCGGCCCGAGCGCGTACCTGTGGGCGGCGGACGTCTGGTGGCGGCATGACGCCCATCCCGGCATCAACGCCTACAACAACGCGCTGGGCCGGGCGTTCGCCGAGCGCGCGATCGAGGCGCAGCCGCTGGCCTACGCCAGGGTCGTGGCCGAGAACGTGCTGCTCACCTTCCTGACTACCGACCGCCCGCAGGGCGGCGCCTACATGACGTTCACCAGCGCCCCGCGCATCGCCCGGCTGCCCTCCTACTACCGGCGATACCTCAGCAGCTACGCGCACACCACGAGCAACACCCACGCGGTGCGGCCTTACTCCTACTTCGTCCTGCTCTACCAGCAGCCCGTCGTCTTCCCCGGCGTGGTCTACCTGCTCGTCGTGCTGGCGGGGCTGGCCGTTGTGATCCGGGACTGGCGCCGGCTCGGCGGCGTCCAGTTGCTGCCGTGGGGGCTGGCCGCGATGAGCCTGCTGACCCCTGCCGCGGCGACCCAGTCGCTCTACCGGTACACGATCATGGCGATCCCGCTGAGCTGCCTGGCCGTGGGCCTCGGCGTCGCCACCCGGAACACAGCTCCGCGCCCGGCCGCCGACGACCGGTAGTCCTGCCCTACCCTGTCCGGCATGGCCAACGACGTATCCGCGTCGGCCGACGCACCTGGGTCGGCCGACGCCCCAGGGTCAGCCGCCGCGGCCCGGAGCCCCGACGCGCCTGACCTGCACACGACCGTCGGCAAGCTCGCCGACCTCGACCGGCGCCGGCACGAGGCCGTGCACGCAGGCGCGGCCCGCCAGGTCGAGCGCCAGCACGCCAAGGGCAAGATGACCGCACGGGAGCGCATCGACGCGCTGCTCGATCAAGGTTCCTTCACCGAGCTCGACGAGCTGGCCAGGCACCGGGCCACGGACTTCGGCATGGCCGCCAGCCGGCCCTACGGCGACGGCGTGGTGACCGGCTACGGCACGATCGACGACCGGCCCGTGGCCGTGTTCAGCCAGGACTTCACCGTCAACGGCGGGTCTTTGGGCGAGGTCTTCGGCGAGAAGATCGTCAAGGTCATGGACTACGCGCTCAAGACCGGCTGCCCGATCATCGGCATCAACGACAGCGGCGGCGCCCGGATCCAGGAAGGGGTGGTCGCCCTCGGCCTGTACGGCGAGATCTTCTACCGGAACGTGATCTCCTCCGGCGTGATCCCGCAGATCTCGCTGATCATGGGGCCGTGCGCCGGCGGCGCGGTGTACTCCCCAGCCATCACGGACTTCACGCTCATGGTCACGGGCACGTCGTACATGTTCATCACTGGCCCTGACGTGATCAAGACGGTGACCGGCGAGGCGGTCAGCCAGGAGGAACTCGGCGGGGCGCACGCGCACAACGTCAAGTCCGGCGTGGCGCACTATCAGGCCGCCGACGAGCAGGACTGCCTGGAGTTCGCCAGGGAACTGCTGTCCTACCTGCCGTCCAACAACCTGGACGAACCACCGACCGGGCCCGCCGTATCCGACCCGGCGACGGCGCTCGAGACCACGGCGGCCGACGCCGAACTCGACGTCGTGATCCCGGACTCGCCCCGCCAGCCGTACGACATGCACGTGATCGTCCGGCACGTGCTCGACGACGGTGACTTCCTGGAGATCCACGCGGGCTTCGCGCCGAACATCCTCGTCGGCTTCGGCCGCGTCGACGGCGTCTCGGTCGGGGTAGTCGCCAACCAGCCCATGCACTCGGCCGGCACCCTCGACATCGACGCGTCCGAGAAGGCTGCGCGGTTCGTCCGCACCTGCGACGCCTTCGGC
>JASHQA010000442.1 GCA_030037785.1 Streptosporangiaceae bacterium | reverse complement strand
GGCGATATCGGCCGCCGACTGCTGCCAGTCCGACCGGCCGGTACGCATTGCCGTCGTTCCCGTGTCACGACGTTGTGGACCGCTCCGGATGAGTTCCCGCTAAATCCATCCGTTACGGGCCACGGTGGTCGGTGTGGCCGCCGCCCGCCCGGCCGGTGGCTGACCGGACCGACAGCCCTGCCGCTGTGATCGCCATCCGATGCCTGGATAACCGGCGCTAACCATCGATAGGGAGTCTTTTTCCGCAAAATCAGGACACTGGAGCTGCTCGGAGCGGGGGGCACGGGCACTGCCCCCACCCGGCTGGCCGTGTCGTGCGGGTGGGGGCTGGCCTGCGCGTTCGCTGCTGGCATAGTCGCCGCGTCCGTGCTTTTCGCTGCCAGCGTACGAGGGAAGACTGCCTAGCCAGCCTGGGTTTGAATGGGATGAACGCCCTCAGGGCTGGGAACGTCGTTGTTAGTGCGGCTGTCGCACGTCGTGGCGCCACCCGGCATACGGGCTACCATGCGGAAGGGACGGGGCAGTATGGGTGCCTCACCGACCGCTCTGTGAGGAGCGACGAGATGTTCGAGAGGTTTACCGACCGGGCGCGGCGGGTTGTGGTCCTGGCACAGGAAGAGGCCAGGATGCTCAACCACAACTACATCGGCACCGAGCACATCCTGCTCGGCCTCATCCATGAGGGCGAGGGCGTAGCCGCTAAGGCGCTTGAGTCGCTCGGTATCAGCCTCGAAGCTGTGCGGCAA
This sequence comes from Streptosporangiaceae bacterium, assembly GCA_030037785.1. Classification (GTDB taxonomy): domain Bacteria; phylum Actinomycetota; class Actinomycetes; order Streptosporangiales; family Streptosporangiaceae; genus JAJYUU01. Next base: position 7,113 of record JASHQA010000442.1, on the reverse strand, counting down.
CAGGTTGAGGAGATCATCGGCCAGGGTCAGCAGGCCCCGTCCGGGCACATCCCCTTCACGCCGCGGGCCAAGAAGGTTCTCGAACTTTCGTTGCGCGAGGCACTGCAGCTTGGTCACAACTACATCGGCACCGAGCACATCCTGCTCGGGCTGATCAGGGAGGGCGAGGGCGTCGCCGCCCAGGTGCTGGTCCGGCTGGGGGCTGACCTGAACCGCGTTCGCCAGCAGGTCATCCAGCTGCTGCACGGCTACCAGGGCAAGGAGGTCGCGGCGGCAGGCGCACCGTCCGAGAGCACCCCGTCGACTTCGCTCGTGTTGGATCAGTTTGGCCGCAACCTGACCTCGGCCGCCCGCGAGGGCAAACTTGACCCGGTGATCGGCCGGGACAAGGAGATCGAGCGGGTCATGCAGGTGCTGTCCCGCCGCACCAAGAACAACCCGGTCCTGGTCGGCGAGCCTGGCGTCGGCAAGACGGCTGTCGTGGAGGGCCTAGCTCAGAAGATCGTCAAGGGTGAGGTGCCCGAGACGCTGAAGGACAAGCAGCTGTACACCCTGGACCTTGGCGCGCTGGTGGCAGGATCCCGGTACCGCGGTGACTTCGAGGAGCGATTGAAGAAGGTCCTCAAGGAGATCAAGACGCGCGGCGACATCATCCTGTTCATCGACGAGATCCACACCCTCGTCGGCGCGGGCGCGGCCGAGGGCGCGATCGACGCCGCGTCGATCCTCAAGCCGATGCTCGCCCGCGGTGAGCTGCAGACGATCGGTGCCAGCACGCTGGACGAGTACCGCAAGCACCTGGAGAAGGACGCCGCGCTCGAGCGCCGGTTCCAGCCGATCCAGGTCGCCGAGCCGACGATCTCGCACACCATTGAGATCCTCAAGGGGCTACGGGACCGGTACGAGGCGCACCACCGGGTCACGATCACCGACGACGCCCTGGTGGCTGCTGCGCAGCTGGCCGACAGATACATCAGCGATCGGTTCTTGCCCGACAAGGCCATTGACCTGATCGACGAGGCTGGCTCGCGGATGCGCATCCGCCGCATGACCGCGCCGCCGGACCTGCGCGACTTCGACGAGCGGATCGCTGACGTCCGGCGTGAGAAGGAGTCGGCGATCGACTCCCAGGATTTCGAGAAGGCCGCTTCACTCCGCGACAAGGAGAAGCAGCTGATCGACAAGAAGGATGCCAGGGAGAAGGAATGGAAGGCCGGCGACATGGACACGCCGGCTGAGGTGAACGAGGAGCTCATCGCCGAGGTTCTCGCCACCGCCACCGGCATCCCGGTGTTCAAGCTCACCGAGGAGGAGTCGCAGCGTCTGCTCCGGATGGAGGACGAGCTGCACCGCCGCGTCATCGGCCAGAACGACGCGATCAAGGCGCTGTCGCAGGCGATCCGGCGGACCAGGGCCGGCCTGAAGGACCCCAAGCGCCCGGGCGGCTCGTTCATCTTCGCCGGGCCGTCTGGCGTCGGCAAGACGGAGCTGTCGCGGACGTTGGCGGAGTTCCTGTTCGGTGACGAGGACTCGCTGATCCAGCTGGACATGAGCGAGTACATGGAGAAGCACACGGTCTCGCGGCTGTTCGGCTCCCCGCCCGGCTACGTCGGCTACGAGGAGGGCGGGCAGCTGACCGAGAAGGTGCGCCGCAGGCCGTTTTCGGTGGTGCTATTCGACGAGATCGAGAAAGCTCACGGCGACATCTTCAACTCGCTGCTGCAGATCCTGGAGGATGGCCGGCTGACGGACGCCCAGGGCCGCGTGGTCGATTTCAAGAACACCGTGATCATCATGACCACCAACCTCGGCACCAGGGACATATCCAAGGGCGTGACCGTGGGCTTCGGTACGGCCTCGGAGTCCCGTGGCTCGTACGAGCGGATGAAGGCCAAGGTGGGCGAGGAGCTGAAGCAGCACTTCCGGCCCGAGTTCCTGAACCGGGTCGACGACGTGATCGTGTTCCACCAGCTGAGCCAGGAAGAGATCTTCGAGATCGTCGACCTGATGGTCAGCAAGGTGGACGAGCGCCTGCGCGACCGCGACATGGGCATCGAGATCAGGCCGGCGGCGAAGAAGCTGCTCGCGGAGAAGGGCTACGATCCGGTCCTCGGCGCCCGGCCACTGCGGCGGACGATCCAGCGGGAGATCGAGGATCACCTCTCGGAGAAGATCCTGTTCAGCGAGCTCAAGGCTGGCCAGATCGTCATCGTCGACGCTGAGGGCAGCGGTGAGGACGGGACGTTCAGCTTTACCGGCGTGACGAAGCCGGCCGACGTGCCGGACGCCCCACCGGTGGAAGTGGAGACCAAGGCCGGGGCCAGCGGGGCCACCGCCACGTCCTCGAGCGCGTCGGACTGAGCACGAGCTGAGCTGCGCCTAGGCCGCGTCGGTCTGGGTGCCGGGCCAGATCGCCGGCTGCCGTCGCCGTCGGCCGGATCTAGCCGGACCGTGCTGGGTCGCCGGGCAAGCCGTACAGCCCGTCCGCGCCGCGGGCCACGAGGCCGTCGTCGATCAGCCCGGCCAGTGCCCGCGATCGCTGCGCAGCGTCCGGCCAGGCGGTCTTGAGGATCTCGGCCGGCACCGGACCGGAAGCCTCGCGGAGCACGGCCAGCAGCCGGCCCCGGCACTGCCGGTCACTGCCGTGATAGCCGGGAGCCGCGCGCCGGTACTCCGGCGCCGGGCACCCGTGCCGCATCCAGGCGCACTCGCCGGCGAGCGGACAGTGGCCGCAGCGCGGTCGTGTCGCGGTACAGACCAGGGCGCCGAGTTCCATGATCCCCACCGACCACTGCGCCGCCAGCCGGCCGTCCGCTGGCAGCAGTCGCTCCGTGAGCGCCCGCTCCGCCGCGGTCGGTGCGGGTGCTGGCCGGGCGACCCCGGTCACCAGGCGAGCGAGCACGCGCCGGACGTTGGTGTCCAGTACTGCGTGCCGCGCGCCGAAGGCGAAGCTGGACACCGCCGCGGCCGTGTAGGCGCCCACGCCCGGCAGGCTCCGCAGCTCATCCGCCGATGCGGGCACCTCGCCGGCGTACCTCGTCGTGATGAGGCCCGCGCTGGCGTGCAGACGCACCGCGCGGCGGGGATACCCGAGCCGGTCCCACTGCCGGACCGCGTCCGCCGCGCTGGCCGCAGCGAGCGACCGTGCGTCTGGCCACCGTTGTAGCCAGGCCGCGTGGGCGGGCAGCACCCGGCTCACGGGCGTCTGCTGCAGCATGACCTCGCTGACGAGGATGGACCAGGGCGTTGCATCCGGACGGCGCCACGGCAGGTCACGTGCGTGGGTCGAGTACCAGCGGTGCACAGGGGCGGCGTAGGAGGCGGTCATCGAAGAAGATCCTCGCACGACACGGTGGGTGCGGAAATTACCCGGCAGCAGCGGTCGACAGGTCCGCCCCGCTAGTCATCCAGATCGGTCAGCGACGCCAGCGTCGGCGCGTCGCACCGGGCTTGCGGCAAAGTTCTTGCATACTTTCCTGCATGGCTGCACGGCCATTCCGTGATGCACCGGGACAAGCCAGCGCCATCTACTGGCGGCGGCGTGCTGCGGTACTCCTGGCCAGCTTGTCGGTGCTGGTCGGACTCAGCTGGGCAGCTACGTGGGCGGTCGGCACCCTGGTTGGGTCAGGCCGGCCATCCCGGTCAGCGGTAGCGAGCAGCCGCGGCGCCGCCCCGCTGACCGCCGCGACGCAACTCGGGGTTCCGGACGCGACCAGCGCCCGGCGGGCCGCACCGCCAGCCGCGCCCGCGTGTCCGGTCGCCGACGTAACGCTGAGCTTGTCAGCTTCACAGCCGAGCTATTCGGTTCAGCAAGTCCCGGAGTTCGACGTCGACGTCGTGTCCACGGCTAGCCACTCGTGCAGCTTTGACATCGGGGCACGGCACGTCGAGCTGCAGATATCGGCGGGCGGGAAGCAAATCTGGACGTCAGCCGACTGTGCGGAGGGCCTGGCGGTGCAGGTCACGACGCTGCACCGGGGCGTGCCGGACGTGGTGCCCATGACCTGGGACGACCAGTACTCCTCGGCGGGGTGCCCGATGCCAGGCCGGGCTGCGCCGGCCGGCAGCTACACAGCAAAGGCCACGGCCGGCTCGACGGCGAGCAACGCTGTGACGTTCCGGATCGGCTAGGGATACCGGTCGAACAACGCCGCCTCAGCTATCCGCGAGAGGCCGTTCCGGATCGTGGCCGCCAGTGCCGGGTCCATGCCCGGCACCTGGCGCAGGTCCTGGGCGCTGGCGGACAGCAGCTTCTGCAGGCCGCCGAACTGCTCGACGAGCCTGTCGCTCACCTCCGGAGGCAGCCGGGGAATCTGTCCGAGCACGCGGTAGCCGCGGGGACTGACCTGGGTGGCCGGGTCGGTCGGGCCGGACAGCCCCATGGCGGCGGCGACCGCCGGGAGGTCAGCAAGGGCATCGGCCCCGAGCCCGGCGAGGCGGTCCGCAGGGCCGCTCGCGGCTGACTGCCCGGCAGAACCGGGCGCGTCCGGCTCGTAGTCACGCAACAGCAGCTCACGCTGGCGGCGGATGCCCGTCGTGAGCTCGTCAAGCTGAAGCCGGAGCAGCCCGGCGTCGGTGCCCAGCTCGACGAGGTAGCCGACGATCTGGTCGGTGACCCTGGTCACCATCTCGAGCTGCTGGGCGACGAGCGCGATGTCGGTCGCGGTTGCCCGGTCCTCGATCTCCAGCGCGGTCAGCACCCGGCTCACGTCGTCGAGACGTCGGCGATAGCGCTCGAGCGTGTCGAGCTCTGTGTGGGTGCGGGCCAGCAGCGCAGCCGAGTCCTCGAGCACGTAGCGCTGGTCGGAGGTAAAGACGGCGATGGTGCGCATCGACTTGCTCACCGTGATCACCGGGAGGCCGGTCTGCCTGGCGACCCGCTCCGCCGTCCGGTGCCGAGTACCGGACTCCTGCGTCGGGAGCTGCGGGTCGGGCACGAGCTGGACGGCCGCCCGGAGGATACGGCTGGCCACCCGATCAAGCACGATGGCGCCATCCATCTTGGCCAGCTCGCGCAGCCGAGTCGCGGAGAACTCCGTATCCAGCTCGAATCCGCCCGAGCAGATCGCCTGCACGACCGGGTCGCAGCCCACCACCACGAGCGCGCCAGTATTGCCGCGGACGATTCGCTCCAGGCCGTCCCGGAGAGCAGTTCCCGGCGCGACCATGGCGAGAGCGGTCCGTCGGCGCTCGTAGCGGCCCTCGCTCACTGCCTGCACCCATCCTCCGTGCCTGGTTGCCATCGGCAGTCTAGTCATGATCGCGGCCGAGGCGGCGACGCTAACGGGGGCCGCCCAGCGCCGCGGCCATGGCGCCACGGACATCAGCCACCGCCGTCAGCTCCAGCCGGCAGTCGGCTGCGCTTTCGGCGCGGACCACGGACAGCCGCCGACCTCCGGGCGACCTCGGACCCGGCGCGGAGGCCGACCCGGCCGGGATAATCGCCCGGCGGAAACCCATCCGCTCCGCTTCCGCCATCCGTCGCTGCAAGCCGGTGACCCGGCGGATCTCACCCGCCAGTCCCACCTCGCCGATGGCGACGAGGTCGGGCGGCACGCTGACGTCGGCGATGGCGCTCGCGACCGCAAGTCCGACGGCGAGGTCGACGGAGGGCTCGGTCAGTCGCACGCCGCCCACGCTGGCGGCGAATACATCACGCCTGCCGAGCTCGACGCCCGCCCGCCGCTGCAGTACCGCGAGCATCATGCCCATCCTGGCCGCATCCAGGCCAGAGACGACTCGCCGCGGCGGCAGCTCGCCCACCGTGGCGCAGACCAGCGTCTGGACCTCGGCCACCAGGGGTCGGCGGCCCTCGAGCGTCACGGTCACGCACGTGCCGGGGACTGGGTCGTGGCGTTCGGACAAGAACAGCCCGCTCGGGTCCGGCAGGCCCGTGATGCCGTGCTCGCCCAGTTCGAAGCAGCCGAACTCATCGGTCGGGCCGAACCGGTTCTTCAGCGCCCGTACCATCCTGAGCTGGCCGCGGGGGTCTCCGTCGAAGTGCAGCACGACGTCAACGAGGTGCTCGAGGGCGCGGGGACCGGCCACCGAGCCGTCCTTGGTGACGTGTCCGACCAGCACGGTGGTGAGCGTCCGCTGCTTCGCCAGCGCGGTGAGCGCGGCGGTGATCTCCCGGACCTGGGTCACGCCGCCGGGCACGCCTTCCACCCCGGCGGCGCTGATCGTCTGCACGGAGTCGACGATCAGCAGGGTCGGATCGATCGCCTGGACATGGCCGAGCAGCGCGGCGAAGTCCGTCTCCGCCGCGAGATAGAGCGACTCGGTGACCGCGCCGATTCGGTCGGCGCGCAGCCGCACCTGCGCGGCCGACTCCTCGCCCGTCACGTAGAGCACCCGTCCGGTGGCGGCGGCCCGGGCTCCCGCCGCCAGCAGCAGCGTCGACTTTCCGACGCCGGGCTCGCCGGCCAGCAGCACGACGGCACCAGGCACCAGGCCGCCGCCGAGGACTCGGTCTAGCTCGCCGAGTCCCGTCGGCTGCACCCGAGCGGCGGCGGCGTCCACCAGGCCGATCGGGATCGCCGGCGTGGCCGGCTCGGCGGGCCGCAGCTGGGCCCGCGACCTCGCGCTGACGTCGAGATCCCCGGCCAGTGCCTCGATCACGGTTCCCCAGGCGCCGCAGTCACCGCAACGACCGGCCCACCTGGTGGTCCGCCAGCCGCACACCGAGCACTCGTACGCGCTGGTCGTCGCAGATCTAGGCATGCTCGGGACGCTACCGACTGCCGCTGACAGTCGGGTCGGACGAGCCTGACCTGCCGCTGGCGGCAGTGGTACCCAGCCGAACTAAGCTAGAGGTACAGCGGGGATCAGCTGCCGGAAGTCGGGATGCGCGAGGCCCTCGGCCAGCCGCTGATCGCGCCGCCGCGCTCCCGCACCGGTCGAAGGAGAGGCGATTGCGCAGGTCACAGGCGTGACAGCCATCAGGGTCGCGCTGTCGACCGCCTCGGTGTTCCCGGAGCGGACTCCGGATGCGTTCGAGACTGCGGCGCGCCTCGGCTACGACGGGATCGAGGTCATGGTGACCACCGACCCGGTCAGCCAGGACGCCGAGGTGCTGCGCAAGCTATCGGACTATCACGGCATACCGGTTGT
>JASHQA010000049.1 GCA_030037785.1 Streptosporangiaceae bacterium | reverse complement strand
ACAGCTTCCGCACGCCCTGACCATCCGGTGCGTGTGATGGGCGGCTGGGAGTCGCTGCAGCCGGCGCAACCGGTCTACCTCGAGCGGATCCAGCCGTACCAGGCGCCCATCGTGGAAGCCGGACCGTACGGGACGCAGGGCGAGCGGCCCTACGAGCGGCGGCAGACCGAAGACGCGGTGTTGATCGCCTTGCTTATCGGAAGGTTCATCGATGGGCTGATCTATCTGATGTGGAGGAAATGGTGGCGTCCCTGGTTTAGCGCGACGTCACCGCGCTGCTCGCCCCGAGAGCGGGCCGCCGTCGCGGCGCTCTTCGGGGCCTCCGGGCCGGCCGTCTGCGTGTGTGTCTGGGTCTCGGGGCGCCGCTGGAGCTGGCACTGCGTATGCGGCGGTACCGGCACGCCGTGTGGAAGCTCGCCATAGCGCCCGCAACACGGCTAGCTCTCGTGCCCGGTAGACCACTTAGTGCGGTGAAGGAAGCGCCATGAATCGGAGCGGTTCATCCAGTACACGTGCGGCGGACGGCAGGTCTGCCAGGCGTGAGGCCAGGGTCGCGGCGGCTAGGTGACTGGGCGGGCCTCGCTGAATTTCAGACCCGCCAGAGCGCGCTCGTCGACGTCGGGAAGGCAGAGCCGCTCGCCGGCATCAGCTGTTGCAACCTTCCACATCTCGCGCGTCAGGTCAGCGCGCATCCGGATGCCCATGTCATCGAATCGCTGCGTGCTGTCGACGAGGTCGGACAGCGTGGCAGCAAGGGTGGCGTTGGCGCGGTAGCCCCGCCCAGGTCCACCAACGGACGTCGTCTCCGGAGCTGGCAACGACCGTACCACCGGGATGCACCGAGGCCGTCTTGTCGTCGCGCATCGCGGCGAGCACCCTCTGCGCGCGTTGGGTCAGCGGGACCGGCGCATCGACGCCGAGCAGCACGGAACGTACCGCGCGGGTCAATTCGAAGCTGGCGCCGGAGACTCCTGGGGTCAGCCAGCGCGCCTTGCCTCCGCCCGGCGCGGGCTCCACGAAGCATCTCCGGCGCTTCCAGTCGACCCAGTTCACCAGCCAGCTCCGACCGCCCAACAGCAGCAGGCGAGGACCATGGACTTTCTCAGTCAGCAGCATCGGGTCAGTCCGGCCGATCTCGTCCCTGCCCGACAGGACGACGAACTGCGGCGGCGCGGTGAACACCGCGGTCATGCCCATGAAATGCCGGTGCCCGAACGCCTTCTCAGCGGAAGGGCCGATGAAGAGCAGTTCGCCATCCCGGTCGATGAAGCCGCGTTCAATCAGGTAGCTGAGGATAGGGGCCGCGCTGGCATCGAAAGGCGCGAGCCCGTTCCATTCCCCGATCCATGCCGAGCGGCCGATCCGGCGTTCCTGCAGACAGAGCCCGAGCAGCTGCTGGGCGACGATGTGCCGCGGCTCGGGTGGCGGGACGACCGGTTCGACGAAGCCCCGGCTCCACAGCAGCACGAGCCCGGTGGTCCACAGCAGCGAGCTCTCGTCCAGCGCGAGGAACAGGCAGTTTCGCGCGCTGCCAGGCCGTCGCCCGGTGCGCCCGATCCGCTGCAAGAACGCAGCTACCGTCGGCGGGCAGTTGACCTGGATGACTCGGTCCAGGTCGCCGACATCTATGCCCAGTTCCAAGGTCGAGGTGGAGACGATGACGCAGTCGTGGGCCTCAGCGAAGGCCTGCTCGGCACGGCGGCGTTCGTCGGCCGACAGCGAGGCGTGCGACAAGAACGTGGTAACGCCCCGTTCCCGCAAGGCCGCGCCGATTTCCTCGACGAGCTGTCGCGAGTCGCAGAAGACCAGCCGTTTCTCGCCTCGGTGCAGCAGAGATATGACCTTCGCTGCGTTGGCGACCGATCCGACGTAGTCGATCTCGACCTCATCTGGCGGCCGGTTACCGATCGGTATCGGTGGTGGGCTGCTCGAGGCACCGCGCGGTAGGTCTTGGAGGGGGTCCGTGCCGAGCGCCTGTGATGCTTGGCTGGGTGCTCCGTCCCGCTGCCCCTGCTGTACCGCAGGTAGTTCCTTTGGTGCGACGACCACAGCGGCCCGCTCATCGCGGCCCGACCCTTGCAGCCATGCCAGCAGCTCGTCCGGGTTCCCGATCGTCGCCGACAAGCCAATCCGCTGCAGCTGCCGGCCCGCCACCCGAGACAACCGCTCGAGGACGGCCAGCAGATGCCAGCCGCGGTCGTCGGAGCCGAATGCATGCACTTCGTCAACCACGACCGCGTGCAGTCCCGAGAAGATCCGGGACTGCTCGACCTTGACACTGATCAGCATCGACTCGAGCGACTCCGGCGTTGTCAGCAGCACGTCGGGTGGCTCCCGGAGGATTCGCTGCCGGGCCGACGCGGGTACGTCCCCGTGCCAGACTGCTGCCCGTCGGCCGAGCCAGGACGTGTACGTCTCCAGCCGCGGCAACAGGTTGTTGAGCAGCGCTTTGAGCGGGCAGACATAGACGACCGACAGCCCAGACCATCGTTCCCGCTCCATCGCCGTCAGCAGAGGGAAGAAAGCCGCCGCGGTTTTGCCGCCCGCCGTGGGCGCGAG
>JASHQA010000441.1 GCA_030037785.1 Streptosporangiaceae bacterium | reverse complement strand
ACGTTCGCGCTGTGCGCCACGACGGGCCCTCGTGCCGGCTGACGACGGCCAGCTGAATCTGCCCAGCGGCGGCCATGCCGACCTGCCCGGTGCCGGCTACTGCGAATACCTCGTGCAATTGCCGTCCATGGTGGAGGCGCGCACCGAGCCGCCGTTCGGCGCGGGGAGCGACGATGACGGTGCTGCCTGCGAAGACGCTCCGTTCTGGGTGATCGGCGCGGCTCAGGAGCGCGACCGGTCTTGCTGCGGCAGCACGCCCGGGACAACGGTTATAGGGACCATAGGGCCTGAGTCGGGGGGAGGCGGGCGGCGCGGATGGCGGGCAGCAGCCCGGCTAGGGCGCCGATGAGCAGCGCGGCCGCCAGGCCGCCGGCCCAGGCGCCGGCGGGGATGACGGTGGCCCACCCCTTGCCATGGGCGTAGATCGCGGTGGCCACGGCGCCGGTGATGATCCCGGCGGCCCCGCCGATCAGCGACAAAGTGATCGCCTCGGCCAAGAACTGGACGCGGATGTGCCCGCGCGTGGCGCCGAGAGCGCGGCGCAGCCCGATCTCCGAGCGGCGCTCCAGGACGCTGATCACCATGATGTTGGCTACGCCGATCGCACCGACCAGCAGTGCGACCGCGCCGAGGCCCAGGAACAGGGTGCTGAACGCGCTCTTGGCGTCGGCCTGGGCGACCAGGGCGTCGGAGGGCTGGGACACGTCGACAGCGGCGGGGTCTTGCGGATCGGCCTGGTCGGCGAGCAGGCTGTCGACGGCGTTGACCCGGCTGTCGGTGGTCTTGACGTAGATCGTGGCGGGAGAGCCGTCAAAGGACAGGTAGGTCTCGGCGAACGGGTACCCGACCAGCACCGAGGAGTCGACATCGGGGGATAGCACGTCGGGGCCGAGGATGCCGGCCACATACAGCCACATGCCGCCGTTGCCGTTGGCGCCGGTGCCGGTGACCCAGACTCGCTCGCCGGGGAAGATCTTGTCGATGCCCAGCAGCTGAGCCGCGGCGGCGCCGAGCACGGCGACGGGCTGGTGCTCGGTGGCGGCGTTGAGGAACTCGCCCTGCGCGAGGCTGGTCCCCGCGGTGGCGGGCAAGCCGAGAGTGGCGGCGTCGACGCTGAGCGCGTTGGTGTCGACCGGGGGGATCAGGGGGGAGCGGTAGATGTTGGCGTTGGTGGCGCCGGTGGATTGGACCTGGGAGACGCCGTTCAGCCGGGCGATCATCGCGGGGGCGGCGACCGGCAGCTGCGCGGTGGCGCCGTTTATGTTCTGCCCAGGCTGGACGGTGAGCAGGTTGGTGCCCAGCGCGGCGATTTCGGCGTTCAGCCCGGCGGCTGAGGAGGCGGACAGGCCGAGCACGGCCACGATCGCGGCGACTCCGATCGCGATGCCCAGCGCGGACAGGGCGGCGCGCAGTTTGCGCGTGCGCACCCCCACGGTGGCCAGCCGCGCCAGGTCGGCCGGCCTCAGATGGGCCGGCTGGGGGCCGCGGCCGGCCTGCGCGCGCCGTGTAGCGCGCGGCGCTGACGTTGTGGTCATCACGCTCCTCCTTCTTGCTGGCCGGGCCAGCAACCCGCGATGCGTTCGCTGGTCTCCTCTGGCCAGGTCTCCGCGCGCGGCGCAGGAGGCCGGGCCGGTGGCACCAGCTCGCCGCCCGGCCGCGGTGTCGGAGATGATCCGCCCGTCGAGCATCCGCACCTGGCGGCGCATCCGGGCGGCGACCTGCTCGTCGTGGGTGACCACGACGATCGTGGTCCCCGCCGTCTGGTTGAGCTGGTCGAGCAGGTCCAGGATGCCCGCGCCGGTGGCCTGGTCCAGGTTGCCGGTGGGCTCATCGGCCAGCACGATCGCGGGCTGCCCGGCGATCGCGCGGGCGATCGCCACCCGCTGCCGCTCGCCCCCCGACAGCTGGGTCGGCTTGGCGGTCAGCTTGCCGCCCAGGCCGACCTGATGCAGCGCGGCCGCGGCAAGGTCGCGGCGCCGGGCCGGGGCGACCCCGGCGTACAGCAGCCCGTCGGCCACGTTGTCGAACACTGTCTGGTGCTCGGCCAGGAAGAACTGCTGGAAGACAAACCCGATACTGGACGCGCGCAGCCCGGCCAGCTGCCGGTCGCCCAGCGTGGCCACGTCCAGGCCCGTGACCCGCACGGTCCCGGCGGTCGGCAGGTCCAGGGTGCCGGCCAGGTGCAGCAGCGTGGTCTTGCCCGACCCCGACGGGCCGAGCACCGCCACCAGTTCCCCGGCTGCCACCTGCACGCTCACGCCCCGCAGCGCGGGCACCGGCGGCTTGCCCGGGTGGACCCTGGCCACCGTCACAAGCTCCAGCACCGGTTCCGGCGCGCCGGCCATCGCAGGGCGGGACGCTCCGGCGGCTAGGATCATCGTCCTCATATGCCCGGCACCACCACGCGCTGGCCGGGTGTGAGCTTCCCGGTCACCTGCACCGTCCCGGCCGCGTCGTCGAACAGCCCCGGTGTCACTGCTACCAGGTGATGGCCGCCTGGGCCGGTCACCTCGACCGCGTACCGGCCGCCGGGCTGGGCCAGCAGCGCGTCCACCGGGACGATCAGCACGTTGCTCACGCTGCCGGTGGTGATCGTCACCTGCACCGGGGCCTGGTTCAGGTTCCCGGCCGCCGCGGGGTCACTCAGCGAGACCGCCACCGCGATCGTCGGCGTGCCCGAGCCGCTTCCGGATGCGGACGAGGACGAGGAGGTCAATGCGGATGCGGTGCTGATCGAAGAGATCACCCCCGGCGTCACTGAACCGTCCGGCAAGGTGATGGACACCTTGCTGCCGACCGCGACTTCGTCCTGCAGCGAGGCGTCGAGGCTGACCGTCACCACCGGGGTCAGCGAACTGGCGGTCAGCACTGTGGCCCCCGCAGTGGCCGGCCCGCCCAGCACCGCGCCGCTGCCCAGCCCGGTCACCTGGATCGCGCCCGGCAGGAACACCGCCTGGCCCAGCGGCAGCGTCCCGGTCTGGGCCAGCCCCAGGTGCGCCTGCAGCAGCTCCAGCGCGTACGCGGTCTCGCCGCTGAAGTAATCCCAGCCCGACCGGGGCCCCAGCGCGGCGGCGGTGGCGTAGCCGAGCGCGACCAGGTCAGCGTTCAACTGCGTCACGTCCGTGCCGGTCATCCCCTCCGACAGGTCCCGGTAGGCCGGGATGCTGCCGTACAGCAGCACCACCGCGGTGCCGTTGACCTGGTAGACCGTCTGGCCCTGGAGGATGGTCTGCCCGGTCGACGGCAGCCAGGTGAACGTGCCCGAACCCGAACCGGACGGCGAGGCCCCCGCCGACCCGCTGCCAGAGCCCGACGAGGCCGGCACCAGCACCGTGTACGAGTCGGCGTCGCCGAGCGTCCCGTTCTCCTGCGTCTGCCCGGTCAGCGACCCCCGCGTCACCGTGGCCGTCCCGGTGGCATACCCGCTGCTGCCTACCGCCGCCCTCTGCGAGCGGAACACGCCCGCCGCATCAGCCCCCGTCACCCCCGCCGCCAGCACAACCACCACGACGGCCGCTGCCCAGCGCGGGCGCCGCCGCCG
>JASHQA010000440.1 GCA_030037785.1 Streptosporangiaceae bacterium | reverse complement strand
AGATCGAGCTCTACGCCGAGGTGCTGAGCGCTGTCGCGGTCGCTGACGGTCCGCTGACGACCGAGCAGATCGACGAGGTGCTCGGGCTGCGGAAGCACGCGAGCGCGGAGGCTGGCGCCTGCTGAGCCCGTCTCGGTCAGCCTTCCGTTGCGTGTTCCGCGCCCCCGCGGGAGAACATCACGTCGGTGCCGGAGTGCTCGAAGCCCAGCGAAGCGTACAGGCCGATCGCTGCGACGTTCGTCTCGTCCACGTACAGCATCACCTCGGCGAGCCCCAGGCTGCGCAGGTGGCGCGCGCCGATCAGCGTGAGCGCGCGGCCGAGCCCGGTGCCCCGCTCACCAGGGTCGACCCCAACCACATACACCTCACCGATGGCGTCGCGCGCGCGGTCGTCCGCCGCGCGCAACCCGGTTCCAACCGCAGCCGGCGCGTCGGGGCGCACGCCGGGGTGCACCTTGGTCCAGTGGAAGCCCGCCAGCCTGCCGTCGCGCTCGGCGAGGAAGAACCCCGCCGGGTCGAACCACGGCTCGCGCTCGCGCAGCTCAAGGTCGGACCTGGTCCAGGCGCCCTGTTCCGGGTGCTGGGCGAAGGCCCGGCGGTTGAGGTCGAGCCAGGCGTCCTCGTCCAGCCCGACCCGGAAGGTGCGAACCGTCACCCCGGCGGGCAGCCGTGGTTCTGCGAGCTCAGCCGATAGCGATCTGCGCATCTGCCACAGCGCGCGGGAGCGCCGGAAGCCCACAGCTGCGGCCAGGCCGGCGGCTGCCGGCAGGTCACCGTGCGCCCACAGCCGCAGGTCCCCGCCGTCGGCCTCGCTAACCAGCGCGCGGCCGAGGAGCCGGCCAAGGCCGCGCCGGCGCACCCCTGGGCGGATGACCATCTCGGCGGCTGGCCCCTCGACCTGGTCGGCGGGATCCAGGTGCCCGTAGCCGGCCAGCCTGCCCTGGTACGACAGCAAGACGTGGCGAGCCAGCGGGTCGCCGCCGTACTTCAGGTGCAGCACGACGTGCTCGGACAGCGGGCTGACGCCGTCGGCGTCCGCGGCCTCGCTGACCACCTCCAGCACCGCGGCCCGGTCCGGCGGCGAGATGACGCCGCTGGCCATGACCCGGATCTGCCCGTCATCCCGGCGCTCGGTGTCACCAGCGGCCGGCCGGCCTGCCGTCATGCTGGCCTCGCCTCGGCGGTTTCGGCCGGGCTAGACCTCCGCATGGGACACCGAGGGCTGCACCGCCGGGCCGGCCCCAGCGGCCAGGGTCAGCCCGGCGCCGTCGTCGCGGCCGGCTAGCACACCGGAGCCGTCGCCGGAGTCGCCAGCGCCGCCAGCCCCGCGCTCGCCAGCGCCGGCCTCGCCAGCCTCGCCGGCCTCGCCCTCGCCAGCCCCGGCCTCGGCAGCGCCGGGCTTGACGGGCACGAACCGGTAGCCGACGTTGCGGACGGTTCCGATCAGCTCCTCGTTCTCGGCGCCGAGCTTGGCCCGCAGCCGGCGCACGTGCACGTCCACGGTCCGGGTGCCGCCGAAGTAGTCGTAACCCCAGACCTCCTGGAGCAGCTGAGCCCTGGTGAAGACGCGCCCAGGGTGCTGCGCCAGGAATTTGAGCAGCTCGAACTCCTTGAACGTCAGGTCCAGCGAGCGGCCGTGCATCCGGGCCGAATACGTCGCCTCGTTCACGACCAGCCCGCCGGACCGGATCTCGTCCGGGAGCTGGGTGGAGGCTTGCGCTCGCCGGCCGATGGCAAGCCGGAGCCTGGCCTCGACCTCGGCAGGTCCGGCTGTGTGCAAGAGCAGGTCGTCCGCGCCCCAATCGGTCGAAATCGCCGCCCAGCCGCCATCGGTCACGACGACGATGACCGGAACGGTGGTGGCAGCGGCGCGCAGCATGAGCAGCACGCGCCTGGCCGTCACGAGGTCACGGCGACCGTCGATGAAGACCGCGTCCGGTGCCGGACCGGCCAGGACGTGCTCAGCGGCGGCGGGCGCCACCCGGACCGTATGCGGCAGCAGGCTCAGCGACGGCAGGATGTCGGCGGGCGGCTCCCGCCCGTTGGTGAGCACCAGCACGTTGCTCAACCGCTGCACCTCCGGCCCCGGCGGTACCGCCGGCAAAAGCCCGCCCACGGGGGCTCCGCCCCGAAGACCAGTCCCGTAACTCCGCACGTACACCCGGGTCGTCGTCGTCCAGGGCCGCTATAGGCGAGGATAGCTGACATGGCCATCGTGACCATTCGCTACTGGGCCGCGGCGAAGGACGCTGCCGGGGTGTCCGAGCAGCCGGTGACGGCGGACACGCTGGCTGCCGCGCTGGCGGCGGTGACCGCGTCCGACGACCGGGCCCGGCTGCGAGCGGTCATCGCCAGGTCGTCGTTCCTCGTCGACGGGGCTCCGGTCGGCCGCCGTGCCGCGGAACGGGTCGAGCTTCGCGACGGCAGCGTGATCGAGGTGCTGCCGCCGTTCGCCGGGGGCTAGCCAGCCTGGACCGCTGAGTACGCACCGAAAACTTACTGAACGGTGTGAACCAATGCACCGTGGCGCACGTACTAAGTGGTATGGCGAGCCCCGGCGGCGCGGGCGGCGGTAACTCACGGCGGATGGGATCCGACGAGGAGCTCGTGCGCGCGCTCTACGCCGAGCACGCTGGACCGCTGCTGCGGTACGCGGTCCACCTGATGAGCGGCGATCGGCAGCGCGCGGAGGACATCGTGCAGGAAACCCTGCTCCGCGCCTGGCAGCATCCCGAGGCCATCGCAGACCGCCCGGCCCGGCCCTGGCTGTTCGCCGTCGCCCGTAATCTAGCCATCGACTCCTACCGCGCCCGCCGCGCCCGGCCCCAGGAGGTCGGTGAGGCGGCGCTGGAAGTCCGGCCGGCACCCGACGAAGCGGAGCGAGCACTGGAATCCTGGGCGGTCTCCGACGCGCTGCTCTCGCTGCAGCCGGAGCACAAGCGGGTGCTGCTGGAGACCTACTACCGCGGCAAGTCTGTGGCCGAGGCGGCTGCCACGCTGGGCGTGCCGGCCGGGACCGTGAAGTCGCGCACGTTCTATGCGCTGCGTGCGCTTCGGCTGGCGCTGGAAGAGCGGGGGCTCGCGCCATGACGATGAAGGACAGCAACTACGGCGCCGGCTGCCGGGAGATCCGGTATCTGCTTGGCGTCTACGTCGTCGGGGCGATCGACCCGGCAGAGCGGTCGATCGTGGACGATCACCTGGCTGGCTGCCAGCTGTGCCGGGACGAACTGGCCGGCCTGGCCGGCCTGCCGGCGATGCTGAGCCGGGTGCCTGCCCCGGACGTGGCGCGCCTGGACCTGGAGGCCGGCCTGCTGGCCGACGAGCCGCCCTCCGGAGCCGTGCTGAACTCGCTGCTCAGGCGGGTGTCGCTGCGCCGCCGGAGCCGACTCTGGCGGGGCGCCATCTCGGTGGCCGCAGCCGCGGCGGTCGCTGCCGCTGGTGCCACGGTCGCCGTGGACCTGGCCAGGCCGGCCGCGCAGCCCGCGCACGTCCAGGTGGCCAGCGGCATGAGCAGCCGCACCGGCGTAGCCGCGGTGGTCGACTACGCACCCACCCCGTGGGGCGGTACGACCATGCGCGTGCAGGTCACCGGCATCCAGGCGGGCACCACCTGCCAGTTCTGGATGGTTGGCACGAATGGCCGGACCTACGCGGGCACCTGGACGATCCAGCCCAGCTATCGCCAGGACCGGTGGTATTCGCTCGCGTCCAGGGCGGCGTCCGGTTCCGTGCGCAGCTTCGAGATCACCGCGAGCGGCAAGGTGCTGCTGACGATTCCGGCCAGCTAGCCGGGAATGCGGCGACGCGATCGCGCGCTATCACCCGACGTGTCCGGAGGACTGATCGCGCTGCTGGCTGCGATCGCTGCTGCGGTGCTCGGCGGCGCTGGCTGGCGGCTGACGAACGGTCGGATGCGAGCGCCACGCTGGGCACTGCGAACCAGCCCCGATGTCCGGGACATTCCGGAGGGGAACGGGCTCGTTCCGGTCCAGGCCGCTCCGGCCGTTCGCACCGCCCAAGGCCCGCGGCTGACCAGCGAGCAGCTAGGTCGCGCGCTCGGTGAGCGGGCCACGCTGCTGCAGTTCTCGACGGCGTTCTGTGCCCCGTGCCGCGCGACCCGGCGGATCCTGGCGGATGTGGCCGGGATGACCGACGGCGTCGCGCACGTGGAGATCGACGCCGAGTCCCGGCTCGACCTGGTCCGCCAGCTTGGGGTGCTGCGGACCCCGACAGTGCTGGTCCTCGCGGCCGACGGCAGCATTGTGCGCCGGGCCAGCGGCCAGCCTCGCAAGCCGGACGTCATCGCCGCTGTCGGCGCTGCAGTGGGGCTGTCGTGACCCGCGTGGTAGCTGATAGGCTATCCCTAGCTAGCAGATCGGTAAAACAGATAGTGACAGGGGCGGCTTGCCCGCATAGCATCGCGTACGTGCCTGCACAGCTGCGCAGCGAGGGCCGGGCCCGGCGCCCCGAGATCGCCCTGACCAAGCGCCGCGCGGTGGACTTCTGCCGCGTTGCGACGGCCATCTGTCCGGCCGTGCCGCTATCGCGAGCGCGCTGACCCGAAGGCTGTTGGCGCGGCCCAGCCAGGCGGAGCAGGCCGCTGGCTGAGTGGCCAGACGGCCCCGTTCCCTGGGACGCGCCGGCTCGCATCGGCACGGTGTTCCGCTAGCGGCAACGCTCAACGGCCAGCAGTCACGATCACAGGGAGAATCGGGCAGTGCAGATCGACCCGCGGGGGCCGCGCTTCGGCGCCCTCCTCACCATGGCGATGTTCGCGGCGGTGCTGATCACGGGCAACGTGTGGGTGCTGACCGCGCAGGCGGTGGCGTTCGCGGCCGGGGCGCTACTCGGGCTGCCCCGGTCCCCGTACGGGCTGGCATACAAGTGGCTGGTCAGGCCCAGGCTTGGACCGCCGAGCGAGCTTGAGGCGGCGGCGCCGCCGCGGTTCGCACAGGCGGTGGGCCTGGTCATCAGCCTCATCGGCATCGTCGGTTACGGCACCGGCGTGACGCCGCTCGGCATGGCGGCCGCGGCAGCCGGGCTGGTCGCCGCGGTGCTGAACGGGGTATTCGGGCTGTGCCTGGGATGCGAGATGTACCTGCTGATCAGGCGGACCTGGCCGGCCGGCGCCGGCGCCCGGACATGACAGAAGCAGAAAACTCAGGCTGAGCTCACCGTGAGCCGGCCGGCACTCAAGGAGGAGCAAGCATGAGCCGTTCTGACGTCCTAGTGGACGCGGGCTGGGTCGAAGCGCACCGTGACGACCCCGGTGTCGTCCTCGTGGAGGTCGACGAGGACACCAGCGCCTACGACAAGGGGCACATTCGCGGCGCCGTCAAGATCGACTGGAAGACGGACCTGCAGGACCCGATTCGTCGTGACTTCGTGGACCGGACTGGCTTTGAGAAGCTGCTGTCGGAGCGCGGCATTTCGAACAACGACACGGTGATCCTCTACGGCGGTAACAACAACTGGTTCGCCGCGTATGCGTACTGGTACTTCCGGCTGTACGGGCACCAGAACGTCAAGCTACTCGACGGCGGCCGCAAGAAGTGGGAGCTCGACTCCCGCGAGCTGGTAACCGACGTGCCGCACCGGCAGGCCACGAGCTACCAGGCGCACGAGCAGGACACCGCGATCCGGGCGTTCCGCGACGAGGTCGTCGCCGCGATCGGCGCCAAGAACCTCGTTGACGTGCGGTCGCCCGACGAGTTCGCCGGCCGCCTGCTGGCACCAGCCCACCTGCCCCAGGAGCAGGCGCAGCGGGGCGGGCACGTGCCGACCGCAAAGAACGTGCCCTGGTCGAAGGCCGCCGAGGAGGACGGCACGTTCAAGTCCGACGACGCGCTCCGCACGCTCTACGGTGCGGCGGGCGTCGACTTCGGCACGGACACCATCGCCTACTGCCGGATCGGAGAGCGCTCGGCGCACACGTGGTTCGTGCTGCACGAACTGCTGGGCCAGCCGAACGTCAAGAACTACGACGGCTCCTGGACCGAATACGGCTCGCTGGTCGGCGTGCCGATCAAGCTCGGGGACGAGTCCTGATGGTCGCTTCGAGCCAGCCGGCCGGCGCGTCCGGCCAGGCCTCGGCCGGCGGGTGCGGCGCGCCCGCCGGCGGCGCGGTGCTTACCAACGCGGGCAACCAGGCGATCGTGCAGGGCAAGGTGACGAGCGCGGGAGCGCCGGTGCAGGTGGGCTACGCCCGGCTGCTCAACTCCGGCGGTGACTTCGTCGCCGAGGTGCCGCTCGGTGCTGACGGCGGCTTCCGGTTCTTCGCCGCTCCGGGCGACTGGACGCTGCGCGTGCTCGCGCCCGGCGGAATCCGGACGGACCGGACGGTTACCGCCGCGACCGGCGAGATCAGGGAGCTGGAAGTTTCGGTGTAGCGCGGTTCCGGCGCTGGCCAGCGGGCCAGCCGGAGACGACGGGAGCAACAGGGGCAGCGTGGCTACGCTGCCCCTGTTGCGTTGTCCGGTCTGGCCACGCCAGGCCGTTGAGTCCGAATCGCGACATTGTTAGCTGACTTGGCACCGTGCGGACACCTTGTCCGACCCCTGCAGTTCAACGTCTGTTCACTTGGCGCCCCTACAAAAGACGTCGGCGGCACAGCAGCCGCGGCTGACGGCCGGGCGGCTTGCACGCTGGCCGTGGGGTTCCCGAGGGGGAGGACGAAGGCAGCAGCATGGCAACCGAGCCTGATTCTGTTCTGTCCGGCGACGGATTCGCCGCAGTGGGCAGCGGGAGTTCATCCCCCGCGGTGGCCGCCCAGGCTGCGCCGATCGTCGCCACGGGTCGCGAGTCGGCTCCCGACGGCGGCGTCGCCATCAAGGCGGTCGGCCTCACCCTCAGCTTCGGTTCCCGGCCGATCCTGACCGACATCAACACCGAAATCCGGCGCGGCTCGGTGACCGCGCTGATCGGTCCCACCGGATCCGGCAAGACGACGCTCCTGCGCACCTTCAACCGGATGAACGACAAGGTCAGCACGTACAGGCACGCGGGTGACGTGCTGCTCGACGAGCGGAGCATCTGGCACCCCGGCGTCGACCTGATCTCGCTGCGCCGCCGGGTCGGCATGCTGTTCCAGCGGCCGAACCCGTTCCCGATGTCGATCATGGACAACGTGGTCGCCGGCACGCGGGCGCACAAGATGGTCGGCCGGGCCGGCCTTCGGCAGGTGGCCGAGGAGCACCTGACTGCGGTGGGCCTGTGGCACGCGGTCAAGGACCGGCTGAAGGACTCGCCGTTCCGGCTGTCCGGCGGCCAGCAGCAGTTGCTGTGCCTGGCCAGGGCGCTGGCCATCAAGCCGGAGATCCTGCTGCTGGACGAGCCGACCTCGGCGCTTGACCCGAACGCCACGGAGTCCATCGAGGGGTTGGTCCGGCGGCTGGTGCCCGACATCACCGTGATCATCGTGACGCACAACATGCAGCAGGCCGCCAGGGTTTCCGACCGGACGATGTTCCTGAACCAGGGTCGGCTGGTGGAGCACGGCGAGACCAGGCAGGTGTTCGAGAACCCGCACTCCGAGGAGACGGCCCGGTACGTGCAGGGCCGCTTCGGCTAAGAAGGACCACCCGGCCGGGGGGCAGCACTCCCCCCGGGCCCGGGCGCAGGGCCGCGCTAGCGCGGACCACCGTCGCACGCACCCGCGTGCGAGTCGTGTAGCGCACGCGTCAGCGTGCACAACTGAAGGAGTATTCCCAGGTGGCGAAGAGAGTTCGCTTGGTAGCCACGGCGGCCGCCCTAGGGGCCGTGGCCGCGCTGGCTGCCGCGTGCAGCAGTAGCCCGTCCACACCCTCCAGTTCGTCGTCTAGCCCGTCGACCGCGAAGATGGTCGGCGCGGCGCTGCCGACGTCCCCGAACAAGGCCTCCACGGTCCTCACCGAGACGGGCAGTTCGCTGCTCTACCCGCTGATGGGCACGTGGACGGCCGCATACCAGAAGCAGTTCGCGACGAGCAGCGGCGCGCCGATCGTCACGATCGAGACCGGCTCCACCGGGTCCGGCACCGGCATCACCGACGCGGCAACCGGGACGGTCAACATCGGCGCCTCGGACGCGTACCTGTCCAGCTCCGACCTGCAGACCTACCCGACGATGCTGAACATCGCGCTGGCGATCTCGGCTCAGCAGGTCAACTACAACGTGCCGGGCGTTTCGACGCCGCTGAAGCTGAACGGCACCGTGCTGGCCGAGATGTACTCGGGCAAGATCACCAACTGGGACGACTCGGCGATCGCCGCGCTCAACCCCGGCGTGAGCTTGCCGAGCCTGACCGTCGTCCCGCTACACCGCTCGGACAGTTCGGGTGACACGTTCTTGTTCACCAGCTACCTGAACGCGCAGGACTCGAGCGGGTGGTCGTCTTCGAACGTCGGCACGACGGTGACCTGGCCTTCGGTCAGCGGCGCGCTGGCCGAGACGGGCAACGGCGGCATGGTGACCGGTTGCGCCGCCACCAAGGGCTGCGTCGCCTACATCGGCATCAGCTACCTGTCCAAGACGCAGGCCGCGGGCCTGGGCCAGGCGCTGATCGAGAACGGCGCGGGTCAGTATCTGGCGCCGAACCCGACGACGATCTCGGCCGAGGCGGCGGCGGAGACCGGCAAGACCCCGGCGAACGAGACGCTGTCGATGATCGACGCCAACGCGTCGGGTGGCTACCCGATCGTCAACTACGAGTACGCGATCGTGAACACGAAGCAGGCCAACGGGGTCACGGCGGAGGACATCCGCGCGTTCCTGTACTGGTGCGTGCACACCGGCCAGTCCGGAACCACGTACCTGGACGCGGTCGACTTCCAGCCGCTGCCAGCAGCGGTCGTCACGCTGACCGACAACCAGATTGCCAAGATCGGCGCCTGAGTTCATGGCAGCAACAGCACCGGTCGTCGGCCCGGACGGAGGGGCGGGAGTCCCGCTCCTCCGCCGGGCCGGCGACGGCCTGCGCGCGGCGGTTAAGGGCGGCAGCGCGCTCAAGTGGACCGGCCGGATCGGCGCGCTCGTCCCGCTGACGGCGCTGGGCTTCCTGCTCGTCGTGCTGCTGGTGGAGGCCATTCCCGCGCTGCGCTACAACGGCGCCGGTTTCTTCACCAAGAGCGTGTGGGACGAGGGCACCGGCTATAACGCCACCATCGTCACCACCGGCGGTGTCAAGCATCTGTCCGGTGCCGACTACGGGGCCCTGCCGGAGATCGTCGGCACGCTGCAGACGTCGGCGATCGCGCTGATCGTGGGCGTGCCGATCTCGATCGGCGCGGCGCTGTTCATCGTCGAGCGGCTGCCCAGGCGGGTGGCCAGCGGCATCGGCGTGTTCATGGAACTGCTGGCCGGCATCCCCAGCGTCATCATCGGGCTGTGGGGCGCGCTGACCTTCGGCCCGATCCTCGCCCGCGATATCACCCCGGCGATCGCCCGGAACATGCCGGACGTGCCGGTGCTGAACTGGTTCCGGGGCGCGGTCGGCAACGGCGAGGGCCTGCTGACCTCTGGCCTGGTACTCGCCATCATGATCATCCCGATCGTCGCGTCGACGACCAGGGACCTGATCCGGCAGGTGCCGATCCTGCCCAGGGAGGGCGCGATCGCGCTCGGCATGTCCGACGCGCAGTGCGCCCGCAAGGTGACGCTGCCATGGGTGAGCTCTGGCATCATCGGCGCCGCGGTGCTCGGCCTGGCCAGGGCGCTCGGCGAGACCATGGCGGTCGCGATGTGCTGCGGGGTGGCGCTCGGCTCGGTGAGCAGCAACATCTACGGCACGATGACCACGATCGCGGCGACGATCGTCACCGACCTCGACTCGGCGTTCCTGGACGGCACCGGCTTTGCGGTGCGCAGCATCGCCGAGCTTGCCCTCGTGCTGATGGTCATCACGCTGGCCGTCAACGTGGGCGCACGCTTTCTCGTCCGCAGAGTTTCCGGCACCGCGCTGCCCGTCGGCCGGGGCGTCTGACACATGTCCAGCCGGATGACGGGCCCCAGCGAGGAGGACACCCGATGAGCGGCGCACCAGCGGCGCAGCGCCACACCGCAGGCGGACGCGGTGAGGACAGCCTGTGGCCGGCCGTGCCGAGGCGCAGGAAAATCGGCAACCTCGTGTTCTGGGGGGTGTGCCTGCTCGCGCTCCTGCTCGTGATCGCGCCGACGCTCTGGCTGGCCGGCGGGATCATCGCCAAGGCCGCGCCGCACTTCCACGTCAGCGTGCTGTGGACTCGGACGGCAGAGCTGCAGGGCGGCCTGCTCCAGCCGATTCTCGGCACCGTGCTCATCACGGTCCTCGGCATGATCGTCGGTGGCATCATCAGCGTGCTCACCGGTTTGTACCTCAGCGAGTTCGCGTCCGGCTGGCACCGCGGCATTCTGCGCGGCGCGTACGAGGTGCTGGCCGGCATCCCGTCGATCGTGCTCGGCTTCGTCGGCTACGTGGCGCTCGTCGTCGACTTGCACCTGGGCTTCGGCCTGCTGCCCGCGGTGATCGTTATCTCGGTGCTGACGATCCCGTACATCACCAAGTCGACCGAGACGGCGCTGGCCACGGTGCCGACCGGCTACCGCGAGGGCGCGGAGGCGCTCGGCATCCCCACGTCCTGGGCGATGCGCAAGATCGTGCTCAAGTCCGCGCTGCCCGGCATGATCACCGGCTTCCTGGTGGCAGCCGCCATCGCCGTCGGCGAGACGGCGCCGCTCATCTACACCGCGAGCTTCTCTGACCAGACCCCGTCGCTCGTGCACGTTACGCACCAGGGGGTGCCGTTCCTCACCGATGTCGTGTACTCGTTCTCCTACCTCATCCAGCCGGTGAACAGCGCCAACATCCTGTCCTACGACGCGGCGCTTGTGCTCCTCGTGTTCGTGCTGATCCTGATCCTGCTCGGACGGCTGGTCGCCGCGATCGCCCGGCGCTACTCGGAGTGAGGCGCCATGACCGCCCCGGAGGTCGGCCGACCGGTGGCCCCTGGCGATGACGAGGCCAGGCGATGAGCGTGCTCGCCGACCGCCTCGCGGCCGCGCTGGTTCATCACGAGCCCGGCTGGCGGCTGCCGCGGCACTCGGCGCTGGCCCGGCGGTACAACGTCAGCCCGGCGGAGATCGACACGGCCGTCGAGGAACTCGTCGGCCGGCACCTGGTGCGCCGGCTCGCCGACGGCCAGCTTTACCGCACCAGCCCGGCCGAGTACGTGATCGGGCTCGAGGGCGTGCCCAGGCTGACGACGTACGTCGACACCATGGGCGGCCACTTCGCCTGTCGCAGCCGGCAGGTGACGTGGCGACTGCCGCCCGAGGACATTGCCTGGGCGCTCGGGATGACCGCCGAGCAGCAGGTGTGCGTGGTCCGGTTCCTCTGGACCGCGGGTGGCGAGCCGGCCGCGCTGTGCACGACGTACGTGCCCGGCGAGCTCGCCAGCAAGGCGAACGTGGGCGCTGCGGCCGGGCTGCCAGCAACCCTCAACCTGCTGCAGGTCACCACCGTCGCCGACATCCCGGTGCAGCCGGTCGCCGACGGCGAGCCCCGCTCGCTCGCGGCGCCGGTCAGTCAGTCACTTGCGGGCCGTCCGACGTCACTGCACATCGAGCAGCAGGCCCCGCCGCCGTCGGTGGCACGCAGCCTGCGGCTCACAGCGGGTCAGCCCGCTCTGATGGTCACGGTCCGGTTCGCCGATCCCGTGAGCGACCGGCCGGTGGCCCTGACGATCGCCGTGCTCCGGCCGGACATGTTCCGGCTGATCGTGCAGACCCCGCAGCCGCCGCTGCCGGCCTCCGACGGGGGTGGTTCACCGGTGTCGTGGGCACACACCGCGGACGGCTGGGACTCTTAACCGGTTCGCTGCACGGCCGCTGGCCGGCCAGGATGGACGCATGTCCCGTCCGTTCCGCCAGGTCGATGTCTTCACCGCTGTGCCGTACCGGGGTAACCCGCTCGCCGTCGTGCACGACGCCGACGGGCTGACCGACACGCAGATGCAGCAGTTCGCGAACTGGACCAACCTGTCCGAGACCACGTTCCTGCTCGCGCCCGGTGCAGGGGCCGATTACCAGGTCCGGATCTTCACGCCCAGCAGGGAGCTGCCGTTCGCCGGGCACCCGACGCTCGGCAGCTGCCATGCATGGCTGGAGGCGGGCGGCCACCCACGCGCGGCCGGCGTCGTCACTCAGCAGTGCGGCGCGGGCCTGGTCGACATCCGCGTCGGCCCGGACGGCCTGGCCTTCGCCGCACCGCCGCTGGTGCGCTCTGGCGCCGTGGACGCCGAACTGGCGGGGCGTGTCGCCGCCATGCTCGGCATCGGCCGGGACGACGTCGTCGACCTGCAGTGGGCCGACAACGGGCCCGGCTGGATCGCGGTGCTGCTGGCCAGTGCGGAAGCGGTGCTGGCCATCCAGCCCCGGCCGGGTGACCTCGACGTGGGCGTCGCCGGACCGCACGAGCCGGGCGGACCGGCCGCGTTCGAGGTACGAGCGTTCTTTCCCGCTAACGGCGTGATCTGCGAGGATCCGGTCACCGGGAGCTTCAACGCCGCGCTGGCGCAGTGGCTGCTGTCCACCGGCCGGGCGCAGGCGCCCTACCTCGTTCGGCAGGGCACCGCGCTGGGCCGTGACGGCCAGGTTCGCGTCACCCAGGATGCAGACGGCCAGGTCTGGGTCGGGGGCAGCGTCGTCACTTGCGTGTGCGGGACGGCAGACCTCTGACGGGAGACCGCGGCACAATCCCGGACCAATCCGGTAGCAAGCCCGCTTCGGTCCTGGTAAGCACGCACCATGGGAGTGACGTCAGGCATCGGCGGCGGCTCGGCCGGCCGCTGGTATCGGGTGCAGGCCGTGACCGCGAGCTCCCTGACCGGTACCGCCGAGGCGGACTACGCCTCGATCCTGCCAGCGGTGCTGACCGCGGCACGGCACCGGCGGTCCTTCATCGCCGGCTGGCTGTCCCGCGGTGGCGGCGCGCCGCTCGAACTGGTCACCAATGCCGGGCCGGCGCCCGCGGCGGGACTGTCCGGCGAGCAGGCCGAGACCGAGCCGCCGGGCGACCTGGCCGCCCCGGATCCAGCGGACGCCCCGGTGGTGGACATGCTGTTTCCCTGGGGTGCGCGCGGCACCCGGATCGATCAGAACATGATCGACGAGCTGGACCGGCTCGTCTGGGCGCCGTGCCCGGGCCGGCGGGTACCGATCGACGTCGGCGGTCGCCACCAGACCCGCCCGCGAGCGGGTGACGAGGACGGCCCGCCGACGTTGTTCGAGTCCGCGCTGCAGACTCTCCTAGGTCGGCCGTTCGGCTGGCTGATCGTCGCCGATCCCACCGACCTGCTGGACAACGAGAGCGCGGAGCTTCAGAGCGAGCTCACCGTGCTGCGCCGCTACCCTGACGAGCAGGCCAGCTTCGAGGCGGACCGGATGGCGCAGCGGCTCGCCGAGCTTGACCAGTTTCGCGAGGCTGGCCTCTGGCAGGTGCGCGTGCTGGTCGGCGCGGCGAGTGAGCAGGACCTGGACCTGATCGCGCCGGTGCTCGTCGGCTCGGCCGACCTCAGCCCGCACCCGTACCGGCTGCGCTGCCCGGCAGGTGCGCAGGAGTTCGCCGACGTGCTGGCCGCGAGGCTGACCGACACCTCAGACGGATCCGCTGTCCCGTTCGCGGCGACTGCGGGCGCGCTGACGGCGCTCACTGGCCTGCCCCGGCACGAGATCCCTGGCGTCCGGCTCATTCGGACCGGACTGTTCGATGTCACCGCTGACACGCCCGCGCTGACGCCGACGGCCGAGCTGGGCCGGATACTCGACGGGCGAGACTGCGAGGTGGGGGCGCTGGCCGTCCCGCTCGCGACGCTCAACAGGCACGCGCTCGTGACCGGCGCGACGGGCTCCGGCAAGTCTCACACGGTCCGGCACGTGCTCGAGCAGCTGACGCGGGCGGGCATCGGCTGGCTGGCGGTCGAGCCGGTGAAGTCCGAGTACGCCGCGATGGCGGCGCGACTGGCGGACATCCGTCAGGCGGCAGCTGCGGGCAGCCCGGCCGGGCAGGTGACCGTGATCAACCCGGCCGATCCGGAAGCAGTGCCGCTCTCGGTCAATCCGCTGGCGCCCGAGCCCGGCTACCCAGTCCGGGGCCACATCGACATGGTCCGCGCGCTGTTCCTGGCGGTGTTCGACGCCGCTGGGCCGTTCCCGCAGGTCATGTCCCAGGCGCTGCAGCGCGTCTACGCGGACTGCGGCTGGGACCCGCTAACCGGCGGGGGCCGGGCGGACCGGGACACGCCGCCTGCGGTCCCGACACTCGCCCGGCTGCAGGCGGCCGCGCTCGCGGTGATCGCGGACGTCGGCTACGGCCGCGAGCTGCAGGCGGACCTGCGCGGCGTCATCGACATGCGCCTTGGCTCGCTCGCCGGGGGCGCCGCCGGCCGATTCCTCGAAGGCGGTCACCCGGCCGACGTCGGCGCGCTGCTGGCAGGCAACGTCGTTCTCGCGCTCGAGGACGTCGCGGGCGACGAGAACAAGGCCTTCGTGATCGGCGCGCTGATCGTCAGGCTCGTCGAGCACCTGCGGCTGCGGTCCAGGGCGAGGGGCTCGGGAGGTCATCCCGCCGGCCAGCCAGCGGTCGAGCAACTGCGGCACGTCATCGTGCTGGAGGAGGCGCACCGGCTAGTCCGCGCCGGACGGACGGGCGCGAGCGGCCGGGCGGTCGAGCTGTTCGCGAGCCTGCTGGCGGAGCTCCGGGCCCACGGCGAGGGCATCGTGGTGGTCGAGCAGATGCCGGCGAGGCTGGTGCCCGACGTCGTCAAGAACACCGCGCTGACGGTGGCACACCGGCTGCCCGCGGCCGACGACCGGCAGCTCGTCGGCGCCGCGATGAACCTGGACGAGCGGCAGTCGCGCCAGGTGGTGTCGCTGCCGCCGGGCGAGGCCGTCGTGTTCGGCGACGGGATGGACGGGCCGATGCGCGTGCGCGTGCCGTACGGCGGCGATCGCGAACGGTGGCCAGCCACGCTGACGTCCCTGGCCGATCGCGGGGCAGAGCCGGAACCAGTCGGTGCGGAGCTGGCCGGTGCCGAGCCAGCCGGTGTACAGCCGGTGGGCTCGTTCTTGCTGGCCGGCCGCCGGTCATCGGCGTGCGGCCAGTCTTGCGTTGCCGAGCGGGCCTGCACGCTGGTGGAGATCCGGGCCGCCGACCTGGTCGCACGCTCGCCCGCAGGCGCCTGGCTGCGGGTCTGGGCCGAGGTATACGTGCTCGCTCACCTGGTCAACCGGCCCCGGCCGAGGGTGCCGGCGGCACTGCGTCAGCGCTGGTCCGAGCTGCCGGAACGGCTGCGTGACTGCGCCCTGGCCACCGCGCTCGACCAGGCCACCGAGCGCCGCAGCCAGGCGCTGCGGGAGAACTACGATCCGGCGGCGCTGGCGACGGCCTGCGCGGCATCGGCGGGCGGCGTGCTGGCCGGCGGCAAGGGTGCCGGGACGATGCCGGGCACCGGCTGGGTCATTCCGCAGCTGCAGTGGCTGCATGAGCTCGAGCGGGTGTGCCCGCTTGACGGTGCGCCGCCCGACCCATTCGCGCTCGCGCCGCCGCTGGATTATGCGCTGCCCGGGTTGCCAGGCGAGGCCGACGCGAAGGTCGGCCAGCGGGTGAGCGGCCTGCGCCGTCATCCGCTGTCCATGGAGGTCACGGCTAATCGGCTGATCGCCTGGACAGCGCTGCTCGGCGAGGACGACCACTCGGCGTTCATCGAGGATCTCGGTGCGGTCGCGATTGGCGTCAGTCAGGCCGGCCAGCTGCGGAAGGCCGCCGGGGAGATGGGCGCAACCGGCTGGCTCGAGCCGGTGCTGTCCTGGCCGCGGCGGTTCATCGTCGGTGCCGATGATCAGGCGTTGTTGCCGGCCAGAGAGCCGGACCGGGTCGCCGGGTAGCATCGGCCGACATGAGCAAGCTTCCGCTCCGGGCGCGCGTCGCGACGTCGCTGAGCGGCGCAGCCGGGCGCGTGTCTCGCCTTGCCGGCCGCGGCGACGGCTCGGTGATCGGAGGAGTCCTCGGCCTTCGGATCGAGCCCGAGCTGCTGCGGCTGCTCGCGGTTGGCCGGCAGGTGGTTCTGGTCACCGGCACGAATGGCAAGACGACGACGACCCGGCTCGTCACGGCGGCACTCGGCGCACTCGGTCAGGACGTCGCCACGAACGCGTTCGGGGCGAACATGGAGGCCGGTCTCGCCTCCGCACTCGGCCGCTCGCCCAACGCGCCGTACGCCGTGCTCGAGACCGACGAGCGCTACCTGCCTGCGGTTATCGAGGCGACCCGGCCACGGGCCGTGGTGCTGCTCAACCTGAGCCGGGACCAGATGGACCGCGCGGCCGAGATCTGGCTGACTGCCCGCCGGTGGCGGCGCGCTCTCGGCGCAGCCGCCGACTGCATGGTCGTGGCCAACGTCGACGATCCGCTGATCGCGTGGGCGGCGTCGACCGCGCCGCGGGTCTGCTGGGTCGCGGCCGGCCAGCGCTGGCACGAGGACTCCTGGTGCTGCCCCGAGTGCGGCTCCCACCTTCGCAGGGATGAGCTCGGCTGGCGGTGCGGCGAATGCGGATTCGCCCGGCCGTCGGCCCGCTGGGTACTGGCGGGGGACACGGTGGTCGACAGCAGCGGCCAGGTTCGCGAGCTCGGCCTGACGCTGCCCGGCCGTGCGAACGCGTCCAACGCGGTGATGGCCCTGGCGGTCGGCTCGTACTTCGGCGTCGGCGTGGACCAGGCCCTGCCACGGCTGCGGGACGTCAAGTCCGTCGCTGGCCGGTACACGCAGGTGCAGCGGCAGGGCCGGAAGGTGCGGCTGCTGCTGGCCAAGAATCCCGCGGGCTGGCTGGAGGCGTTCGACGTGCTGGCGCCCAGGCCGGTTCCGGTGCTGCTCGCGGTCAACGCGCAGGGCCCGGACGGGCGGGACACCTCCTGGCTGTGGGATGTCGACTACCGAGTCCTGATCGGCCGGCGGGTCCTTGTCACCGGTGAGCGCGGCACCGACCTGGCGGTCCGCCTGGAAGCGGACCAGGTGCCGTTCGAGGTCGTGGCCGGGATCGACGACGCGGTGACCCGGATCACCGGCGGGGAACTGGACGTGCTGGCCAACTACACCGCCTTCCAGCAGATCCGGGCGCTGCTCGGGCGGGCCCAGTGAGCGGGAAAGGGGCTGGATGACCGAGCGCCCAGGACGACACGCTGCGCGGGACCTGGCTGACACGCTGATCCGGCCGGACCAGCCTTGGCTCGCCGACGGCCCCGGCGCTGTCGGCCCCGGCGCGGTCGGCGAGGGTCCGTCGCCGAACGGCCACGCCGTGGTGGGCGCAGACCCCGGCTCGGCCGGGCCGGGCCGCGAGTCGACTCCGGCCGCCGACGCAGCACCCGCCGCGGAACACCACCGCGGCGCCGCGGGTAACGCCAGCAGGCTGCGCCTGGTCTGGGTGTACCCGGACCTGCTCAGCACGTACGGCGACCGTGGCAACCTGCTTGTGCTGAGCCGCCGGGCTCGGCTGCGCGGCATCGAGGTCGAGGCCACGGAGGTGAACGCCGACCAGCGTGTTCCAGCCGACGGGGATATCTATCTGCTGGGCGGCGGCGAGGACCTGCCGCAGATCCTCGCGGCCGAGCGGCTGCGCAACGACGGCGGCCTGGCGGCCGCCGTCGGCCGCGGCGCCGTCGTGTTCGCGGTGTGCGCCGGCTACCAGGTGATCGGCCAGCGGTTCGGCGGGGTGGAGGGCGAGCCGGTCAGCGGGCTTGGCCTGCTGGACATCACCAGCGGCCGTGGCGAGCAGCGCGGGGTCGGCGAGCTCGTGGCCGACGCCGACCCGGCGCTCGGCGTGCCCCGGCTGACCGGATTCGAGAACCATCAGGGGGTCACGACCATCGGACCGAGCGCGCGCGCGCTCGCCATCGTGAGCTACGGAGTGGGCAACGGCGACGGTACCGAGGGCGCCTACGCGGGCAAGGTACTGGGCACGTACCTGCACGGACCGGCCCTCGCCCGCAACCCCGGCCTCGCGGACCTGCTGCTGGGCTGGGCCGCTGGCCCGCTGCCGCCGATCGACCCGGCGGCGGAGGAGTGGGGCGCGCGGCTGCGAGCCGAGCGACTGCGCGCCGTGCCTCAGTAGACGAGCGCCTGCGCTCCCTCGGCGAGGACCTCGGCGACGAACGTGGTGGCACCCGAGATGCGGACGCCGTCGACGACGTCCGCCTCGGTGATCTCGCGGCGGGCCGCGCACTGGGTGCACAGCGTGACCGTGCCCATCTTGAGCACCGTCGCGAGCAACTCGGGCAACGCGGTGGCGTGCGGAAGCTGCAGGTCCGGGCAGCCGTCGGGCAGGGCGAACCAGGATGCTTCCCCGGTCAGCCAGAGCGACACCGGTACTCCGCTGGCCGCCGCGGCGGCGGTCACGGTCAGGGCCTGGTTGCACCGCTCCGGCTCGTCCTTGCCGACGGTGAGCTTGACGACCAGGGAACGTGTGGCCATGTACGGCACCCTACGCTCAGGCAGCCGGTGCGCGCCGCGAGCGCGGTAGCCGACGCCAGCGGGGCGGCGTGGCGCGGACCGGTCGCCGGGCTGGAACCCTACACTTCCGAGGCATGCCGGCGATGCTGACGGGCGTAGCGCTGGTCCTCGCGCTCGCGCTGGCCGCGGCTGCCGGGACCGCGC
Source organism: Streptosporangiaceae bacterium (assembly GCA_030037785.1). Taxonomy (GTDB): domain Bacteria; phylum Actinomycetota; class Actinomycetes; order Streptosporangiales; family Streptosporangiaceae; genus JAJYUU01. The sequence goes on along the minus strand of JASHQA010000440.1, from coordinate 1,060 downwards.
TGCTCGTCGCCTTGTTCCGGGTGAGCGGGCGGTGGCCGGGGTAGGCGTCGGCGCGTGCGTGCCGGGCCGCTCATGCTGACGTGCAGACGAGCGGCTGTCTCAAGGGAGCGTCACATGGAACCAGGCCAGCCTGCCGCCGCCGGGTCCGGTGGCCCGCCCGAGCACTTCGACGTGCACCCGAGCCTGGACCCGGTGCGTTTCCTGCTCGGCCGGTGGGAAGGGGCCGGCGTGGTGGGATACCCGACGATCGAGAGCGCGAACTTCGGCCAGGAGATCACCTTCGGCCACAACGGCAAGCCGTTCCTCAGCTATTCGAGCCGCACCTGGCTCATCGAGGCCGACGGCACCATCGGCCGCCCGCTGGCGATGGAGACGGGGTACTGGCGGCCCCAGGCGGACGGCGCGCTCGAGGTCCTGCTGGCGCATCCGACCGGGATAACGGAGATCTATCTGGGCGAGGTGACGGGCACCAGGATCGAGCTGGCCACGGACGCGGTGGTCCGGACCGCGACAGCCAAGCAGGTGACCGCCGGCCGGCGCCTCTACGGGCTGATCGGCGCCGACCTCGGCTGGGCCTACGACATGGCAGCAGTCGGGCAGCCGCTGCAGTCGCACGTCTCGGCCCAGCTCAAGCGCGTCGCCTGAGTGGGTGAACCGCCCGGTCCCAGGCCTGGGTACCCTGCTGGACCGCTTCCCAGGGGCTGCCGAGCGGGGGGGTGTAGGACAGGTCGAGGTCGCTGACGTCGGCGACGGTCATGTCGCTGTAGATGGCGGTCGCGGCGATGTCGATCCGCTTGGCGATCTCGGCGTGCTTGTGGCCGAAGAGCTGCATGCCGAGTAGCTGCCCGGTGCGGCGGTCGCCAGTGACGCGCAGGGTGATGCGGTGGCTGCCGGGGTAGTAGGCCTTGTGGTCGTCGGCCTCGGTCTGGACGGTTACCGGGTCGAACCCGGCCGCCGCGGCCTCGTCGTGGCGGAGCCCGGTCCGGGCCGCGGCGTGGTCGAAGATCTTCACGACCTGGGTGCCGAGGCTGCCGGCGAACTGCCGGCTGCCGCCGACCGC
>JASHQA010000439.1 GCA_030037785.1 Streptosporangiaceae bacterium | reverse complement strand
CTGCGCCGCCGGCGCCGCCGGGAGGCAGAGCAGGTCCGCGCCAGCCGCCAGGGCAGCGACAGCGCCGGCCGCCCGGTCCGGCCCGTCGCCGATAGCGGCCATGTCCAGCGCATCGGTGATGATCACGCCGTCGAAGCCGAGCTCGTCGCGCAGCACGCCGCCCAGGATCCGGCGCGACAGCGTGGCGGGCAGGCTGTCGATGGCCGGGTACACGACGTGCGCGGTCATCACCGCCCGGACCCCGGCGCCGACCGCCGCGCGGAATGGCACGAGGTCACTGCCGCGCAGTTCGGGCAGCGTGGCAGCCACGACCGGAAGCTCGAGGTGCGAGTCGGCCCCGGACCGGCCGTGGCCGGGGAAATGCTTGGCGCACGCGGCGACGCCGCTGGCCTGCACGCCGGCCACGAAGGCCACGGTGTGCGCGGCCACCCGCTCCGGATCGGCGCCGAACGACCGCACCCCGATGACCGGATTGGCAGCAGCCACGTCGGTGTCAGCGACCGGTGCGAGGTTGAGGTTGAGGCCGCTGGCGGCCAGCATCGCGCCGATGCTGCTGGCTACCTGACCGGTCAGCGCGACGTCGCCGACGGCCCCGAGCGCCGCGTTGCCCGGATAGGACGACCCGGTGGCCGCCTCCATCCGGGTGACGATGCCACCCTCCTCGTCCACCGCGATGAGCACGTCGGGGTTGTGGTCCCTCAGCTCCGCCACGAGGGAACGAAGTTGCCGTGGGCTGGCGATGTTGCTCGCGAACAGCACGACACCGGCGAGGCCCGCGTCCAGCCAGCGGCGCAGCCACGACGGCAGCTCCGGCCCGTCGAAGCGGGCGAGCAGGCAGCCTTCGATCCCGGCCGTGGTCGGCACCTCACAGCGCCTTGCGGTAGAGCCAGTAGACCCGTTCCACCCGCGCCGCGCATATGCGCTGGACAGGGGCCAGATCGGGGGTTGTGGCCGGCCGGATGATCACGGCTATGATTATGTCAGTTATTGACATCCAAACAAGTGAGCGTGGATATTTACTACGCAACGTTGGGGTAGCTCCTATCCGCAGGCGGCCGGACACCGCAGCTTCCGGGTGCCTCCGCTACGGTTCCGGGTCGGGGGAGCTCGTGCGCCCGGCGCTGCGCATTGGCAGCGGAGGAGGGGCTGGTGTCGGCCGAAACGCAGTCAGACGGGCCCGGCGTGCTGATTCCGCCGCGGGAATCCTCGCGCACCGAGCAGCGCAATCCGCGGACGGCCGACATCGACATCGTGCCGACCGAGGAAGTCCTGCGACTGCTGAACGCCGAGGACGCGACCGTCGCGGGCGAGGTCGCCCGCGCACTGCCGGTCCTCGCTCAGGTCGTCGACAAGGTAGTCGAGTGCGTGCGCGCCGGCGGCCAGGTGCACTACTTCGGGGCCGGCACGTCCGGGCGGATGGCCGTACTGGACGCCGCCGAGGTCGTGCCGACGTTCGGGCTGGATCATGGCGTGTTCATTGCTCATCACGCCGGCGGTGACCGGGCCCTCGGCACGGCCGTCGAGGACGCCGAGGACGACGTGTCGCTCGGCGCGAGCGACGCGGCAACGGTCTCGGCGGCCGACGTCGCCGTCGGGATCAGCGCGAGCGGCCGCACGCCGTACGTCGCGGGTGCGCTGAGCGCCGCCCGGCTGGCCGGTGCCGTCACGGTGCTGGTGAGCAGCAATCCGGCGGCGCCGCTGGCAGGCCTTGCCGACTACGTCGTGGTCGCGGACACCGGGCCGGAGGCGATCGCGGGGTCCACCAGGCTGAAAGCCGCGACAGCCCAGAAGCTGCTGCTCAACGCGCTGTCTACGGCGGCGATGGTGCGCCTGGGCCGGACCTTCTCCAACCTGATGGTCTCGCTGTCGGGCACCAACGCCAAGCTGCGCGGGCGCCAGCTGACGATCCTGATCGAGGCGACCGGCGCCGACGAGGCCGTGTGCCGGGCTCAGCTGGCCCGGTGCGGCGGTGACTTGCGGCTGGCGCTGGTGTGCCTGCTGTCCGGGCTCGAGCCAGAGGCGGCCGCCAAGGCGCTCGGTGACTCCGACGGCAGCGTCCGCAGCGCGCTGGCCGATCACGTGACACCCGACCGCCCCTGACCGCGGCAGCCCGCGCGCCGAAGTCGTGATTGACTGCGGTTGCCGTGGCCGTGCTTGTCAGGGCAGGCTGAGTGAGCCTGGACCGACGCCGGGGCACCACCGCCAGATCGAAGGACCGCGCCCATGAAGCTGCCTCCCGTGGACTACGAGGCGCCGAACACCGTTTCCGAGGCCGTGGCGTTGCTGGCCGAGCATCGTGACGAGGCGAGCGTGCTGGCCGGGGGCCAGAGCCTCATCCCGCTGCTCGCGCTGCGGCTGGCCCGCCCGGCGCTGCTCATCGACATCAACGGCGTCGCCGGGCTGTCCGGCGTGTCGGCGACTGACGGCTGGGTGACGATCGGGGCCATGACCCGGGAGTACGTGGCCGAGGAATCACAGACCGTCGCTGAGGCCGTGCCGTTGCTTTCGGCAGCCCTGCCGCTGATCGGTCATGAAGCGATCCGCAGTCGCGGCACGATCGGAGGCAGCCTCGCGCACGCCGATCCCGCCGCGGAACTGCCGGCCGTTGCCCGCGCGCTCGACGCCGAGTTCGTGGTGCGCGGCCAGGCTGGCGAGCGGGTTATCCCGGCGGCGGAGTGGTTCGAGGGCTACCTCACGAC
>JASHQA010000438.1 GCA_030037785.1 Streptosporangiaceae bacterium | reverse complement strand
GGCGATCCGGCCACCGTCAGCGGCAACCTCGCGCAGCGCTTCGACAGCCGCAGCGGTGATCAGCTCGCCGGGAGCCAGCACCGGCACGCCGGGCGGATACGGGGCGATCAGCTCCGCGCTGACCCGCCCGATCGCCGCGGTGGCGGACACCGTCTCGTTCGGGGCGAAGAACGCCTCGCGGGGCGCCAGCACCGTCTCCGGCTCCACGGTCCAGGACGCGGCGGCCACCGGACGTCGCGGCGGCCCGCGATGACGCTCGATCGCCGCGATCAGCACCTCGGTGAACGCGGCGACCTGGTCCTCGTGATCGGCTATCGCCGGGATCGGGACGATCGTGTCCCGGTCGGCCATCTCGACCGCCATGCCGGCGGCGACGATGTCGGCCTCGACCCGGCTGCCGTGCGCACCCGCGCCTGCGAGCAGCACCACCAGCTTGGTCGGCTCTACGCCGGGTCCCGCCAGCACGTCGACGCCCGGCACCGTGCGCAGCCGCTCGCGCGCCGCGGCGACGGCCCGGATCAGCCGGCCGCAGAGCCATTCCCCGTCGGCGGCGAGCAGCGCCCTGGCCGCGTCGATGCTGGCCATGATCGACCCGGCCGGGCTGGTCGTGTGCGTGGCCTCGAACGCCCGGTCCAGCCGTGCCTGATCCAGCAGCTTCGTCCTGGCCAGCACGAGCGCGCCCTGCGTGTAGGCGGGCAGCGCCTTGTGCGCGCTGGTCACCATGGCGTCGGCACCGGCAGCGATGGCGTGTGGTGGCAGCGCGGGATGGAATCCCAGCTGCGCCGCCCACGCCGCGTCCACGAGCAGCGGGATGCCTGCCTCGTGCGCGACCGCCGCGTGCCCGGCGAGGTCGCTGATCGTTCCTACGTACGTGGGATCGCCGAGGAACACCGCGCACGCCCAGGGGTGCGCGGCCAGGGCGGCCCGCACGGCGTCGACGGCGATACCCGTGGGCAGCCCGGACGCGGCATCGACGTCCGGCCTGACCCAGACTGGTCGTAGCCCGGCCAGAACCAGGCCGAGCAGCAGCGACCGGTGCAGGGTCCGGTTGATGATCACTTCCTGGCCCGGCTGACCAACCGCAAGCGCGAGCGCCTGGTTGCCGTGCGTCGATCCCGCGACCGAGAACCGGCACCAGTCCGCGCCCCAGAGGGCCGCGGCCCGGCGCTCGGCCGCCAGCCGGAGGACATCGGCGTGCTTGATGGTGTCGATGCCACCGTAGAACGGAGCGTCTCCGGCGATGACCGCGCCGACCAGATCCTGCCGCTGCTTGTGACCGGGCACGCACATCGGCAGCAAGTCGCCGGCGTCAACACGGGCGGTGAAGTCCAGCCACGCCGCGAGCAGTGGCGCGTCCGCGCGCAGGCCGCGCGGGTCACGGCGGTCACCTTCTGATGCAGGCACCCGCCCAGTGTGCCGGACACGTGCCACTCATGCCGACGGTCCGGCTGCGGCTGATCACTGCTGAGTTACCAGTTCTGGAGCTCCGCTGCGACCCAGCCCGTCGGCGAGCACCCCGCCAGCAAGCCGAATTCCCGGTCCAGGTGCGCCTGGTCGAAGTAGCCGCAGGAGGCAGCGAGCTCGGCGAGGCACAACGGCTCCCCCGCCACCGCCCGCAGTTGCAGGATGCGGCGGGCCCTGGAGAACCTGATCACCCTCGCGGCGGCTTTGGGCGCCAGCCCGATCTCCGCCCGGAACTTCGCCCGCAGGTACCGGTCGCTCCAGCCGGTCTCGGCTGCCAGACCCGCGACTGGCGCGCTGCCGCCTGACCGCACCAGCAGCTGCCAGGCGTGTCGCAGCTCACCGCTGATCCCCGCCCGCTCGTCGGCCAGCCGCGCCCTGGACAGCAGTGCTCGGTCCAGGATGGCGAACCGCTCGTCCCAGGTGCCGGCCGCGCGCAGCTTCCCCCGCAGTTCGGCGGCGAAGCTGCCGAGCACGTCGTGGCCGTGCACGCAGCGGCCAGCCAGCTCAGCCGCGGGCATGCCGAGCAACGCCCTGCTGCCGAGCGGGCTCAGCCCGACCTGGATGCCAGACTGGCGCCCGTCGTGGGTAATTAGCGCCGGACTGGTGTGCAGCCCGCCGATCAGCGTGTCGAACGTGTCGGCCGGCTGCGCCGGATCCGGGTGCCTGGCGAGTGTCAGCTGGTCATCCAGCGTGAAGATGACGGTGAGTCCCGGCGACGGCAGCCCGCGATGATGCGCCGGCGGGATCCCGACGTCGCGGTAGCCGGAGTACCAGTCCACCAGCCCACGGAGCATGGGCGACGGTGCACGGATGGTGCGATCGCTGAAGCCCGCCGGGTCCTGACCCGCCGTCACGCTGCCGGTCATGAGCCAAGTGTCGCGCAGAATTGCCGCCTGGCACGCGCGCAGTACAGTCGCAGCGTGCAGTTCGAGCCGCGGCTGCGCCAGGGACTTAGTGACGGCAGGATCACCGTCGCGTTCCGGCGCTGGCGCCGCGTCCAGGTGGTAGCCGGACATCAGTACCGCACCGGAGACGGCATCGTGGTGGCTGATTCGGTGGACACGATCACTCCGGCCGACATCACGCCAGAGCTCGCGAGAGACGCTGGCTTCCCCGACGTCCGGGCGGCGGTCGCCGACCTGCGCGGTGACCCTGACCTGCCGCTGTACTGCATCCGGTTCCGTCCGGCTGCCGGCCCTGATCCGCGCGCCCAACTGGCCGCCACGGCGGACCTGTCGGATGACGACGTCCGGGCCATCAGCAAGCGACTAGCCCGAATGGACACCGCGAGCAAGCGCGGCCCCTGGACGATCCTGGTCCTACGGCAGATCGCCAGCCAGCCGGCGGTCTCGTCGGCGCTGCTGGCCGCTGAGCTTGACTGGGACCGGCCGGACTACAAGCTGCACGTGCGGCGGCTCAAGGCGCTCGGCCTCACGATCAGCCTGGATGTCGGCTACCGCATCGCACCGCGCGGCGCGGCTTACCTAGCCAAGCGCGCTGGGGCCGGGTAGCGCGCTGCGGTCGTCGGAACTCTAGTAGCCAGCCACCGGGTCCACGAGGCCAAGCAGTGGCTGGCCGGCCCCGAACCTGGACACGTTGTCCCTGATCCGGCGCGCGAGCGCGGTGTCGGACAGCTCGGCCGGGTCCGCTGTGTGCGGCGTGATGATGCACCGCTGCTGGGCCCACAGCGGATGCCCGTCCGGCAGCGGCTCGGGGTCGGTGACGTCCAGGGCAGCTCCTGCGATGCCGGCTGCCACTAGCGCGGCCACCAGGGCTCCGGTGTCCACGTGACGGCCGCGCGCCACGTTGACGAGCCATGCGTCTCGCCGCATGGCGGCCAGTTGCGCGGCGCCGATGACCCGCTCCGTCTCCGGCGTCAGTGCCAGCGCGAGGAACACGACTTTCGCGTCCGGCAGCGCGGCGTCCAGGTCGCTCGCCTGCACGGTTCGCACGGCGCCCGGCACCGGGTCGGCGCGGCGGCGCACGACCGTCACCCTGGCCCGGAACGGCGCGAGCAGTCGCAGCAGGCTGGCGGTGATTCCGCCGCCACCGAGGATCGTGACGGGCTCATCGAACAGGGAGTCGCCACCCGGTCTCCCCCACGATCGCGCCGCGATGCGCATCGGTAGCTGGCGCAGCCCGGCGAGAGCGAGCGTGAGCGCGTGCTCGGCTACCTCGTCGGCATAGACGCCCTTCGCGGACGTCCAGAGGCGGCCGTGGTCAAGCAGTCCGGCGGCTGCGGTCCGCTCGATGCCCGCCGACGACAACTGGACCCAGCGCGCGGCCGTAGCAGCAAGCGCAGCCCGGAGTCCGGCCGTGTCCCGCGGCGCCAGCCAGACAAGGGCGTCAGCGACCGACTCGGGGCCGCCCGGCACGCCGCCCGCGGCGCGGACCGCATCCTCGGCAGCCGCGCTACTGTGCGGCCCGATCGCTACCCGCGGCGCTGCCATGGCTAGTGACCTTAGCCCGGCGCTGGCCGACCCTGAGGCTGGCTCGTCGAGTCGCCAGCCCGGCGAAGCCTGGCGATCGCCTTCCGTCAGACTCCGCCGGGCTGCGGTGGGCCTAATGAGGCGACGGTCTCGGGAGTGGCCTCGCCTTCTGCCCGGACCGACCGGCTGGCTAGCGCGAAGTACACCACCGCGCCGACAAACAGGCCGATGAACACGCTGAAGTCCGACCCGATCGTGCCGCCGATGCGGCTAGCCAGCGGACCGACGTACGGGGAGTAGGCGTTAAGCCAGAGCGCCGCGCAGACCATCCCGATTACCTGGGCCGCGATGGCCGGCCAGTGGAAGCCGCCGTGACGGTAGTACCGGCCAGTCCGCTCGTTCAGCAGACCGTCGTGGTCGTACCGGTTCCGCCGCAGCCAGCTGTCGACCAGGTAGATGCCGCACCACGGTCCGAGCCACACGATGATGAACAGCAGGAAGTCCGCGAGCAGCGTGTAGAAGTGCGAGGAGAAGACGGCGTAGGCAGCGATCCCGCCGCAGATGACGGTGTCAATCCCGACGCAGGCCACCCGGTGCAGCCGCGGGAAAATGCTCTGCAGAGTCACGCCCGAGGAATACAGGTCCAGCGTGTTGATCGCGAACAGCTGGAAGATCGCGAAGATGAGATACGGCCAGATGAACCACGCGGGGAACCCGGATACCAGGCCGTTGGGTGTGGTCGCGCTCGGCACGCCGGTCGCGATGGCCGCGCCGAGGATCTCCAGCAGCGCGGACGGGATCGCGCCGCCGAGCATCACCGCCAGCACGATGCGCTTCTTGTCGGTGGTCCTGGGCAGGTACCGGGAGTAGTCGTTGGCGTTCTCCGTCCAGCCGAGACCACCAGCCGAGATCACCAGCGCCAGGAAGATGGTCAGCGCGCCCCAGCTCGCCCCGTGCGCCGGCACGTGCAGGTTGACCTTGCCTGCCGTCAGGCCAGCCATGACGGCGAACAGGACGACGAACGGGAGAGCGAGCCAGCGCAGCACCCGAAGCACCGCCGCGTGACCGAGCAGTGGGAGCACGGCCTGGACCGCGACCGCCAGGATGATGAAGATGATCTTCGCCGGGTCACCGGCGGTGAATCCCGCCTTGGTCGAGAGCAGGATCGCGGCGAACACGATCAGCGCGATGCCCTCGATCTCGAACCCGACCTGCGTGACCCAGTTGAAGAACGACGGCATCCGGTTACCATTCGGCCCGAACGACGCCCGGCTGATCGCGAACGTCGTCGTGCCGGCCTGCGGGCCCTGCACGCTGGCGAGCCCGGTGAGGCAGTACGTGAGGTTGCCGAGCAGGATGATGAGCAGGGCTTGCGCAAACGACAACCCGAACACCACAACCGCAAGCGCGCCGTAGACCACGAATTCCACGTTCCAGACGGCACCAGCCCACATCCAGAACAGACCGCTTGCCTTGCCCCAGCGTTCGCCGTGCGGCACGTGCTCGATGCCGCGCCGCTCCACCGTGGTTACCGTGGGAGCGGCGCCACCGCTGAGCGCTTCAGAACTGGCCGAACTCGCCATGTGCTGGCCTTTCTTGCTTGACTGTGACAGGCCTTGCCCGGTACCGGTCCGAGGACCATCCTCATGCCAGCGGATCCCGCGGACGAGGCACCGCTGACCAGCGACGAGGACATCCAGCGGGTCACCATCGGCCCGCTGACACCCCACAATGCGCCGATCGTACTGGTCAAGTACGACTCGCGGTGGCCGAAGCTGTTTGCCCGCGAGGCGTGTCGGATTCGCGCGGCTCCGGCCAGCCTAGCGATCCGCGTCGAGCACGTCGGCGAGACCTCCGTGCCGGGCCTGGCTATGCCGCGACTGGGTCCGCGGTGACGAGACCGACCGGGCCGGCGGCGACGCTAGTTGACGCGCCGCTCCCGGCCGGCCCAGTAGGGCTCGCGCAGCTTGAACTTCTGCAGCTTCCCGGTCGCGGTGCGGGCCAGCGCATCCCGCAGCTCAACCGACGTCGGGCACTTGAAGTGCGCGAGGCGAGCCCGGCAGTGCTCGATGAGCTCGGCCTCGGTGGCGCCGGCCGGGGTCCGCAGCACGACGAGCGCCTTGACGGTCTCGCCCCACTTGTCGTCCGGGACCCCGATCACCGCGGCCTCGGCCACCGCGGGGTGCTGGTACAGACAGTCCTCGACCTCGATGGAGCTGACGTTCTCGCCGCCGGTGATGATGACGTCCTTCTTCCGGTCCGAGATCACCAGGTAGTTCTCGGCATCGACGTGGCCGCCGTCGCCAGTGTGGAACCAGCCGTCCGCCAGCGCCCGCGCTGACTCCTCGGGCTGCTCCCAGTAGCCGGCGAACACCACGTTGGACCGCGCCTGCACCTCACCCTCGGCATCCGTGCGGACCTCCACGCCGAGCGCAGGTACGCCAGCGCGCGACTGGAGCCTGGCCCGCTCGGCGGCCGGCAGGTCATCCCACTCCGCCACGGCCCGGTTGATGGTCAGCAGCGGTGCGGTCTCGGTCAGCCCGTAGATCTGGATGAATTCCCAGCCCAGCTCCGTCTCGACGCGCTCGATTGTCTTGGACGGCGGCGGCGCCCCGGCAACCACGATCCGCACGGTGCCCGCGCCCGGCACGTCCCGTCCTGCGGTCCGACGGTCGGCGGCCGCGGTCAGGATCGCGGCGACCACGGCGGGCGCCCCGCACATCAGCGTGACGCCGTGGTCTTCGATGCGACGCAGGATCTCCTCGCCGTCGATCTTGCGCACGACCACCTGCGGCACGCCCATCCCGGTGACCGCATACGGCATGCCCCATCCGTTGCAGTGGAACATCGGCAGCGTGTGCAGGAACACGTCCCGGTCGGTGACGCTCGTGTGCCAGCCGAACGTCGCCGC
>JASHQA010000437.1 GCA_030037785.1 Streptosporangiaceae bacterium | reverse complement strand
ACCGGGCCGCGCACGAGGACGAACTCGGCGAAGACCAGTCCGAGCACGAGGACGAGCTCGGCACCGACACGCCCGGACACGAAGACGAACTCGGTGCCGACCTTCCCGGACACGAGGATGAACTGGGCGAAGACCAGTCCGAGCACGAGGACGAGCTCGGTACCGACACGCCGGGGCGCGAGGATGAACTCGGCGGGCCGGACGTGGTCTGACCGGTTCCGCTAACCGAACCTGCGGGCCGCCGCGCGACGGGCTACGGCCGCTGCGCGACGGCTAGCGCCGCCGCGCGACGGCTAGCGCGCCATTACGCGCCGCTACGCCGGAGCTGGCCCCGATTGCGGTTGCCACAGGTCGGTGATGGGGATGTCCAGCTCGACCAGCAGACGGCGCAGCAGCGGCAGGGACAGCCCGATGACGTTACTCGGGTCTCCGTCGATCCCGTCGATGAAGGGTGCCCCGCGGCCGTCGATGCTGAACGCCCCGGCCAGCTGGAGCGGCTCACCCGTCGCGACGTAGGCCGCTAGCTCGGTGTCGCTAGGAGTGCCGAACCTGACGATCGTGGCGGCGACACCGCTCGCCTGCCTGCCGGACTCGCCGTCGATCAGCCGGTGCCCGGTATAGAGCACCGCCTCTCGCCCGGCGAGCCCGCGCAGCAGGGCAACGGCGCTGGCCGCGGACGCGGGCTTGCCAGTCGCCACCCCGTCGACGTCGAGCAGGGAGTCACAGCCGAGCACCAGCGCCTCAGGATGCAGCGCGGCCACGCTGGCAGCCTTGCGCTCGGCGAGCATCGCCACGAGCGCCGCGGTGCCGACGCCTGCGTCGGCGGTCTCGTCTGCGCCGCTCACCACGACGCGCGGCTCGATCCCAGCGTCGCGCAGCAACCGCAGCCGAGCCGGTGATCCGGAGGCGAGAACGAGCGTTCGGCGCGTCACGGGGGTCATGCTCGCCGCGTCCACGGGCCATCCACCGGTTGCGCGCCGGGCTTAGCCGGGCAGGTCGCCGGGCCGGGGGCCCGTCGCGACGGGGCGGGCTGGATCGGCGATCCAGCCTGACCACGACCCGACGTAGAGCGCCGCCGGGACGCCGATGAGCGTCAGCGCCAGCACCTCGTGCGCCGCTACCACGCCCGAGCCACAGTAGGCACCCACTCGCGCCTGGCCCGCCGCCCGCGCGTCTGACGATGCACCGCCCTGACCGTTCTGCGGGCCAGCAATGCCGAGGCTGGCGAATCGCGCGCGCAGCTCATCGGCCGGGCGGAAAGTCCCGTCCGCGGTGACGTTCTCCGCAGCCGGTGAGCTCAGAGCGCCGGGGATGTGCCCCGCGACCTTGTCGACGGGCTCGGTCTCGCCGCGGTAGCGGGCCGGTGCCCGCGCATCGAGCAGGATGCCGGACCGGGCAACCTCGGCAGCGTCGAGCGCGTCCAGAACAGCCAGCTGTCCTGGCCGTGCCGTGAAGTCACCGGGCACGGGCGCGGCTTCGGCCGTGCTGACCGGCAGGCCAGCCCCGACCCAGGCCCTGAGCCCGCCGTCCAGGACCCGGACGTCCTGGTGACCGTGGAAGCGCAGCAGCCACCACGCGCGAGCGGCGGTTGTGGCGTCCGCTTCGTCGTAGACCACCACCGCGCCGCCGTCGCGCACGCCCGCGGCCCGCATGGCGGCCTCGAACACCGCCGTGTCCGGCAGCGGGTGCCGTCCGCCCTCGCCGGGCGGTCCGGCCAGCTGAGTGGCCAGGTCCACGTAGACGGCACCGGGCAAGTGCCCAGCGCGGTAGCCGTCGATCCCTGGCGGCCCGCCAAGCCGCCACCGGACGTCAAGCAGCACCGGCGCGCTGGCTGCCGCCGCTGCGCCCGCCAGCTCCGCGACGCTGATCAGCGGGTCGGCGTTCGACGCTGGCATCGAGTCGGTTCTCCTCTCCTGTGAATAACTTCCGCATGCCTGTGTACAACTCGCCGCTCGCCGTGCACCCTACGGCCCAGGCTGTGGATAACCAGACCTGCGCCTGGTGTCGTCGTCTCGTCGCGTCATGCTACGCAGCTCAGCAACGGCACCCGCTGCTCGGCCGGCGTCAGGGAACCGTGCATGCCCACGAGAGCCGACTCGCGCGGCTCGGCCTGCGTCGCCACCACCGCCGACAGGCCGCGCGCCGCCGCGACCACGTCGCCGATCCGTGCCGCAGACCGGCTGTCCACGGGGCCGAACCAGCCCGCGTCGACAGCCTCATCCCGGCTCACGACCCAGGCACTGTCACCGAGCACCGCCCGCCACGCCGCGAGCGCGTCGGCTGCCGCTCCCGGCTGCGCGTAGACGTGCCGCGCCCGCCCCTCGCCGCCGAGCAGCGCCACGCCAGCCCGCAGCTCCGCCACGGCGTCGGCGTCGGTACGGTGGCCCGGCGGCACGTCCACCATGCCGTGATCAGCGGTCACGTAGAGCGCCGTGCCAGTCGGCAGCGCCCCGGCCAGCTGCTCGGCCAGCCGGTCCACGTGGCCTAGCTGGAACCGCCAGGCGGGCGACGCGCAACCCCACGCGTGGCCGGTGGCGTCCAGATCCCCGGTGTAGACGAGGGTCAGCGCCCGCCGCTCTGCGGCCAGCGCCGCTGCCGTGCTCGCCACGAGCGCGCCGGGGGTCTCCGCGGCGCGGTAGTCGGCCCCTCGCATGGCCGCCACCGACAGCCCTGACTGCCGGAACGCCCCGGCGGCCACGCGAATGGCCGCGATGCCCGCCGCCGCAGCGCGCTCGAAGATCGTCGGTCCGGGCTGCCAGCGGACCGGGTCGACTGCCTTGTCCCAGCGCAGCGCGTTGAGCAGCTGCCCGGTGTCCGGCACCCGGACCTGGTAGCCGAGCAATCCGTGCTGGCCGGGCGGGCGGGCGGTGCCGAGCGAGCCCAGGCTGGTCACGGTCGTCGCCGGGAACCCGGCCGTCAGCCAGCAGCCCGTCTCGGTCAGGCCCCACAAGAACGGGGCACCCGACCGGTGGCTGCGCAGCAGGTCCCAGCCCAGCCCGTCCACGAGAAGCACGCAGACGCGGCTCGCCGACGCGAGCCCGAGCGGGTTGCCGCCCCCCGGCACACCCAGCGACGTGAGCAGCGACTCGCTGAGGTCCGCCAGGCTCGTCTGCCCGTAACCGGGCAGCAGTGGCCCGTCGACCTGCGGCCCTGGAGTTTCGGCGCCCGATGTCGTCACGGGCCGCTGGTCGCCTCGGTCAGCGCCTGGGCGAACGCCATCACCTGCTGAACCGCCTCCGGGCCATCGGCAGCCGCGCTGACGCGCACTGTCAGGTCGTCGGCCGACATCGTCCCCGTGTAACCGTGGTCGGCCTCGCAGTTCTCATCACCGCAGTGGGCCGGCTCGATCTCCAGGTGCGAGAGCACGTTCCAGCCGATCGTCAGCACCACTTCGGTCGGCACGGTCACGCCGGGCCGATAGCCAGCCGGATCCGGGATGACCCTGGTCAGCGCCACCGAGGAGATCCGCGAGTGGCGCACGGCCTCGGTGCTGGTCTCCGCCTGCGGTCGGGACTGCGGCTCACCCTCCTCCGCCGGGTACTCGTCGGTGTGCGAGTACACGAGCCTCGTCGGGGTCAGCGCCATGACCGTGATATGGCGGCGAACTTCCATGCCCGGATCGAAGTGAGCGTCGTGGTGTACGACAAACGACACCACGGGCTCGGGCCCCACCGCGGTGGCCACGGCGTCGTACACCAGCCCTGGGTAGTAGCCGCTGCGCTCGATCGCGGACCGCAGGTCGCCCGAGACCGCCTTCGTATCGCTCATTGCACCATCCTGCACTGTGACCGGGGCCGCGTTCAGCACGTGGGCCAGACTTGGCCAGCGTCGGGTCCGGGCAATCAGGCGCGCCCGCCGTCGCGAGCAGCTGGTCGCGAGCAGATTCAGGCGGTGGGCCGGTAGCGCAGCACGACCATGTCGCCGACCTGGCCGGCTTGTTCCAGCCGCATCCGTCCCGCGAGCGGACCCGGGTGCTCGCCTTCGACTAGCCGCGGCGCCCGCGGGTCGGCGACGAAGACCGGAGCAACGGCGAGCTGGAACTCATCGGCCAGGCCGGCGGCCAGGAACTGCGCGAGCATGGTCGCGCCGCCCTCGATCATCAGCCTGCCGATGCCCCGCCCGGCGAGGTCAGCGAGCAGCCAGGGCAAGTCCACGCGGCCCTGCTCGGCGCCCGCGGGCGCAGCGACGACGGTCGCGACCGCGGACAGCCGCCGGCCGACCTGGGTCGCGGCTGGGCCGGGCACGTACACCAGTGGCCGCTCGGGCGTTCCCGCGAAGAACCGCGACCGAGGGTCGAGGTCACCGGTTCCGCTGATCGTGACCCTCTGCGGGTTGGCGGGCAAACCGGACGCGACCCGGCGCTGTCGGCGTGCCGCGGACTTCACCAGCAGCCGGGGATCGTCGGCGCGGATAGTCTGCGCACCTACCATGATCGCGTCGCTGCCGGCGCGCAACTCGTCAACCCGGTCCCAGTCCGCCGCGTCCGACAGCTCCAGCCCGTGACGGCTGGCGTCGCCGATGTAGCCGTCAGCGGACATCGCCGCGGACAGCAGCACGTAAGGTCGCTCAGCCACGTCCCGAATCTAACGGCGGTCGACCATCACCAGCGTTCGGAGGGAACGAAGCCGACGGTGCCGGACACCGCCCGTCCGTGCGCGCCGATCACGGCGGGACATCCCGGCCCCGCGCGACCCGGCCCCGTAGGCTCGGGTGCCATGCCCTGGGCCGGACTGCGGCTGGCGGTGACGCTGCTGACGGCCGTGCCGCTGCCCGGCGGCACGGCCGTCAGCACCGAGCGTACGAGCGCGGCTGACGCCGGCCGGCCGGGCGGCGGCGCGGCGCCGGACCGCCGCGCGGTCGCTGCCGCTATGTACCTCGCGCCAATCGTCGGTCTCGCGCTCGGAGGCGCAGCAGCCGGGGTGCTGATCGGCTGCCGGGCCGGCCACACCGGCCGCCTGCTCGCCGCGGTTCTCGCGATCGCCGTGCTCGCGGTGCTGACCAGGGCCCTGCACCTGGACGGGCTCGCCGACACCGCCGACGGCCTCGGCAGTCGGCTGCCGGCGGCGCAGGCACTGGCGGTGATGAGGCGCTCGGACATCGGCCCGTTCGGGGTCGTGACGCTGGTTCTCACTCTGCTGGTCCAGGTCGGCGCCCTGGCTCAGGCCGAGCGCCTGGGCCGCGGCCCGCTCGGCATCGTCGCGGCCACCGTTGCAGCGCGGCTCGCCATCACGCTGGCCTGCCGGCGAGGCGTCCCGAGCGCACGAACCTCCGGACTCGGCGCGCTGGTGGCCGGCACGGTCCATCCGGCCGCAGCGGCGGTGCTGGCGGTCGCCGTCGTCGGCGCCGCTGCCGCCCTCGGCCCGGTCTACGCGGTGGCCGTCGCGGCCGGCCTCACGAGCTCGGTACTAGTGACGGCGGTAGCCGTCCGACGGCTCGGCGGCATTACCGGGGACGTGCTGGGCGCGGCTGCCGAGCTAACCACCGCCGTGTGCCTGCTGGTCACCGCGATCGGCTAGGGCCTGCTCAGCTCGCTCGGAGTCCGCGAGGGCTGCCCGCAGCCGGTCTGCGTAACTGGCGGCCTCCGCCGGGGAGTCGTACCGCTGCCGCGGCCAGAAGAAGCCGCGCAGCCCGTCCCCGCGGGTCCGCGGCACCACGTGCACGTGCAAGTGCGGGACGCTCTGGCTGACGACGTTGTTCAGCGCGACAAAGGTGCCCTGACAGCCGAGCGCGGCGGGCATCACCGCGCTGAGCCGCCGCGCCCGCAGGAAGAACGGGCCGACACGCGCCGCGGGCAACTCGGGCAGCGTGGGCACGTGCACGCGGGACGCGACCAGCACGTGCCCCTTGAACACGGGCCGGGCGTCGAGGAACGCCACCGCCTCGTCGTCCGCCAGCACGACCTCGGCCGGCGCCCGGCCCACCGCGATGTCGCAGAACACGCAGTCGCTGATCGCTGTACCTCCCCGCGCCGAACCGGCGACACCGTCCCCGCGCCGAACCGCGACACGCTCCCGCGCTGAACCGCGACACGACGCCAGCCGCGCGGTCGCTGTCCTGCGCCCGCCGCAGGTCAACCTTGCAGCGACGATAGCCTGTCGGAGTGGCGGCGGACGGGCAGCAGCACATCCTGGCCATCGGCGGGATCAGCGCTGGCCTTGGCCAGCGCGACGACCTGCCGCTCCTCATCCGGCACGCGCTCGCGCTCGCCGGGACCGGGGGCGCGCCCAGGGTCTGCGTGCTGGCTACGGCTGGCGGCGATGACCCGGCCACCTACCTGCGCCAGTACGCCCGGCTGTCGCAGTATGGAGCGCGGGTCAGCCATCTGCAGCTGTTTCCGATGCCGAACGTCGCCGACCCCGAGGACCTGCTGCTGTCCCAGGACGTCATCTTTGTCGGCGGCGGCAGCGTCGCCAACCTGGCGGCGGTCTGGCGGGTGCACGGGGTGGACCGGATCATGCGCCGCGCCTGGGAATCGGGGGTCGTGCTGTCCGGCGTGAGCGCCGGCGCCATCTGCTGGTTCGACGGCGGGACCACGGACTCGTTCGGGCCGGTGCTGCGGCCGTTTGCGGCGGGCCTCGGCCTGCTGCCGGGCAGCTACTGCCCGCACTACAGCAGCGAGCCGACCCGCCGTCCGACCTTCCAGTCACTGGTGGCCGACGGCTCCCTGGCGGCGGGAATCGCGTGCGACGACGGCGCCGCCGCGCACTACGTGGGCCAGGATCTGGCTGAGATCGTGGCGGAGCGGCCGGACGCCAGTGGCTACCTGGTAGAGCCAGACGCCGCCGGTGCTGCGGTCGAACGCGCGCTGCCGGCCCGGCTGCTCGCGGCTGGCCCGTGAGCACACCCGCCAGCGGCGACATCACCCGCGAGGCTGACCGCGACCCGCCCGCGGTCTGACGACAGGCCGTGACCAGCGCGCATACGCTAGACGGATGACGGCCGTCTACGCCTGGCTCCGCCAACACCGGCTGCTAGTCGACAGCGTGCTAGCGGGCGTCCTCGGACTCATCAGCATCGGCAGCCTGGTCGGCGGGTCGCTGGCCGCGGTGCTCATCGTGCTGCTCATGATCGTGCCGGTTGCCATCCGGCGCCGAGTGCCCGTAGCCGCGTTTGTGATCGCGGCAATCGCGGGCGCGTGCCAGGTGCTCGGGCCCGCGATGCGGACAACTGGCAGCCCGCAACGCACGGGACCGATCCCGTCCGACGTGGCCCTGCTCGTGCTGCTGTACACGGTGGCCGCGTACCGACCGCGCCGGTATTCCATCCCCGCGCTGCTGACCTGTATCGGCGGCTCGCTCGTCGCCGTTCTCGTGTGGATACCGGTGCCCGGCACGGTTGCCCTGCCAGAGCGGCTGTTCGTCTCCGGCTTCCTGTTCGGGGGCATCTCGCTCGCGTGCTGGGTGCTCGGTGACTCGATGCGCTACCGGCGGGGCTACTACGTGGCACTTGAGGAAAAGGCCGCCAGGCTCGAGGCAGAGCGGCACGCTGAGGCGAAGGTGGCAGCCGCGGCCGAGCGAGCCCGGATCGCGAGAGAACTGCACGACGTGGTCGCACACCACGTCAGCGTCATGGTGGTTCAGGCCGATGGCGCCGGGTACGTGCTGCGGTCCGACCCGGACCGGGCGGCGACCGCGCTCGCCGCGGTGTCGGCCACCGGCCGCCAGGCGCTGACCGAGCTGCGCCGACTGCTCGGTGTGCTTCGGTCGGACGGAGAGCGGACGGCGCTGGCGCCCGTGCCCGGCCTCGGCGAACTGCGCGAGCTGCTGGACCAGGCCAGGGCGGCCGGCCTTGAAGTCGCCTACACGCTGACCGGGGTGCCGCGGGAACTGCCGGAGGGCGCCGAGCTCGCCGCGTACCGGGTCGTCCAGGAGTCGCTGACCAACACCCGCAAGCACGCGGGTCTCGCCGCTACCGCTGCGGTCACGCTGCAGTACGAACCCGACGGGCTCAGCGTGCACGTGACCGACGACGGCATGGCCGCGCCGGCCGACGAGCCGGGCGGCCACGGCCTCGCCGGGATGCGCGAGCGCGTCGCGATGTACGGCGGCACGGTGACCGCGGGTCGACTGCCCGGCGGCGGGTTTGCGGTCCGCGCCTGGATCCCGTGCCGGAAGGC
>JASHQA010000436.1 GCA_030037785.1 Streptosporangiaceae bacterium | reverse complement strand
ACCGGGCCGGACGGCGGGGCGGCCGGGCCGGATGCCCGCGGGGCGGCCGGGCCGAACAGCCCGCGCCGCTGGTCCCGGTACTTGCCGCTGGCCATGTCCTGCCGCGTGCGCTCGTCCAGGATCAGGTACTCGTCAGCCGCCTTGTTCATCCCGAGGGCCACGATGGTGAGGCCCTTCAGGTTGCGCTCCTGGCAGTCCGGCGCGGTGCAGTAGTCATACTTCACCGCGCGCTCAGCGGGCAGCTCCGCCCCGCACGTCACACACCGCGCCACCAGCCAGCCTCCCCGCAAACACAGCCGCAGCTTGACATAACGTCAGAGCAGCGCCCGCTGTTCCTGACTGGATGGCCCATCGCGTTCCCTATGCTTCCTGGGGTGACCCCCGATGGCGCGGCTGCGCGCCCATCCGACCGCGCCGGACCCGTGGGCGTCGTCGGGGCGGGCCTCGTCGGTCTGGCCACCGCCAGGGAGATCGCGCTCCGGCAGTTCCCCGTCGTGGTCTTCGAGAAGGAGGCCGCCGTCGCCCAGCACCAGTCCGGGCACAACTCCGGTGTCGTGCACGCGGGGATCTACTACGCGCCCGGCTCGGACAAGGCGGTGCTCTGCCGACGGGGTGTCGAGCTGCTGCGCGGCTACTGCGCCGAGCACCGGCTCCCTTGGGACGCGCGCGGCAAGCTCGTCGTCGCCCGCGATGCGACCGAGACCGCGCGGTTGCGGGATCTCGAGCGCCGAGCTGCCGCCAACGGCGTGCCCGGGGTGCGCTGGCTGGACGGCGGCGGCATCCGGGACCTGGAGCCCGATGTGGCTGGCCAGGCCGCGCTCCTGTCACCGACCACGGCCATCGTCGATTACCCGGCTATCGCCCGCGCGCTCGCCGACGACGTCGTGCGCCTCGGCGGCCAGGTGCTGACCTCGACCGCCGTGGCACAGATCCGCTCGCGCGGCGAGGACGCCGTGCACGTCGTCACGCCGGCCCAGACTTACCGGCTGAGCAGGCTGGTCATCTGCGCGGGACTGCAGGCGGACCTGCTCGCCACCGCCGCCGGTGACGGCGCGGCGCCGGAAATCATCCCGTTCCGCGGCGAGTATCTCCGGCTCCGGCCACACGTCCGCGACCGCGTGCGGCACCTCGTCTACCCGGTCCCCGATCCGGCCTACCCGTTCCTCGGCGTCCACCTGACACCGCGGATCGGCGGCGAAGTCGATCTCGGCCCGAACGCGGTGCTCGCCCTCGCCCGGGAGGGCTACCGGTGGCGCGACGTGTCGGCGGCGCAGCTGGCCAGGCTGGCACGCTCGGCGGCGTTCCGCCGGATGGCGCGGCACAACTGGCGCTCGGGCGTGCGCGAGCTGCGCGGTTCGCTGTCCCGGCGCGCCTACCTCGCCGAAGCGCGCAGCTACCTGCCGTGGCTGCAGCCTGACGACGTGATGCAGGCGCCAGCCGGGGTGCGCGCCCAGGCCGTGGACCCCGACGGCTCCCTCGTCGACGATTTCCGCATCCACCGGGCCGGGCCGGTCGTTGCCGTCCGCAACGCTCCGTCTCCCGCTGCCACCGCGTCACTCGCCATCGCCGAGCGGATCGTCGCCCGGCTCTCACTCCCGGCCTAGCGGCACCGGGGCCAGCCGCTGCCGGGAATGCTGCACCGCGGCTGCGCGCTGTCGGTAGGCGATGGATACCTCCGATGACGCACTGCCAGCCGCGGCCGAGGAGCTGGCCGCCGAGGATGATCCGGCCGGCGCGACGGGCTCGCTGCCGCTGGCCGTCCTCGACTTCGTCGGCATCGAGTACGGCGAGAGCGCCGCATCCGCGCTGACCGGCGCGGTAAGCGTCGCTGGCGCCCTGGAGACAGCTGGCTACCGCCGGTACTGGGTTTCCGAGCACCACAACATGCGGAGCCTGGCCTGCAGCGCGCCGGAACTGCTGATCGCGCACGTCGGCGCGTTCACGTCCCGGATCCGAGTGGGGGCCGCCGGGATCATGCTGCCGAACCACTCGGCCCTGAAGGTCGCTGAGACATTTCGGACGTTGCTGGCCATGTACCCAGGCCGGGTAGACCTGGCCCTTGGCCGGGCGCCAGGCACCGACCCGCTCACCGCGCACGTGCTGCGCCGCGGCATGGTCGCCGACGCTGGCGCTGAGTTCCCGGCTCAGGTCGGCGAGCTGCTGGCGTTCCTCGGTGACGGCTTCCCCGCCGGCCACCCCTACCAGCCGCTGATCGCCGCCCCGGTGGTCGACGAGCGACCGGAGCTGTTCGTGCTCGGCTCGAGCCCGTACGGCCCCCGGTTCGCCGCGGTCAACGGCATGAGCGCGGTCTTCGCCCACCACATGAGCCCGGAGCTGGCCTTCGACGTGCTGCGGGACTACCGGCGCCGCTTCGAGCCGCGCCGACCGGGTGACGAGCCGTACTCGGCGATGTCTGTGCTGGCGTTCGCCAGCGACGACGCGGACGCGGTGCTCGACTTCGTGGCGGCGTGGACGCTAACCCGCCGCAACATCCAGCGGGGCGTCCGCGAGCCGCTGGCCCCGGAGGCCATCGCCGAGTTCCGCGCGTCAGACGACTTCGAGTCCGCTCGCCTTGGGGACGACCGGATGGTGACCGGCGAGCCCAAGGCGGTCGTCGAGCGGCTGCTGGAGATGAAGGCACTCGCTGAGGCGGACGAGATCGTCGTGGTGACGCCGAGCCTCGACCGGGTGCGGCGCAAGGCCAGCTTCACCGCGATCGCCGACGCCTGGCGGCAGGCCGGCTGACTCCGGTCAGGCCACCGGGATGCCGGTGTCGCGGGCGATCGCCGCCGCCTCGGTCCGGCTCCCGGCCCCGAGCTTGCCCAGAATGCTCGAGACGTGCACGCTCACCGTCTTGTCGGAGATGAACAGCTCCGCCGCTATCTCCCTGTTGGTCCGGCCCACGGCCACCAGCCGCAGCACCTCGAGCTCACGCGCGGTCAGCCCGCCGAGCGGAGAGTTCCGCAGCCCGCCGAACCCCAGCCGGGCCCGGCGGCCGAGGTCGGCGAGCGCGGTGCGCAGCCGGGTCGCCCCGAGCTCGTCGGCAACCGCGGCGGCGAGCTGCCACTCGTGCTGTGCCTCGTGCCGCTGGCCGGCCTCGGCCAGCGCTTCGGCCAGCCGCCACCTCGACCTGGCCGTCTCGTACCGGAAGCCAGCGCCGAACGTCTCGACCACCACCCGCCAGCTGTCCGCGTCGTTGTCCCCGGTCGCCCGGCGCAGCTCAGCCTCCGCCCGCGCGAGCCAGCCGCGGCCGTCCACGCCGAGGCTGGCCTGCCACGGCCCGCTGGCGC
>JASHQA010000435.1 GCA_030037785.1 Streptosporangiaceae bacterium | reverse complement strand
GGTCAGGGTGAGCGGCTCGGCGCACGCCTGTCCCCACGCGACGGTATCGCCTGGCCGGATGTAGCGGCTCAGGTCCGGCGTCATCCCGTGCAGCTTAGGCGAGCACCGCGACGTATCGCCAGTCGAGTACGTCACGGTCGGGCTCACCGTCGGCCCGCACCAGCGAGCGCAGGTGCACGACGGCGCCAGCGCCGGGTAGCCGGTCGACGCGCTCGATGTCGACGACGCTGCGCAGCGTGTCGCCCTCGTGCACCGGGCCGAGATGCTCGCAGCCGTGCCAGCCTGCGATCGTCACCAGCGACGGCAGCACGCGCGCCGCCTGGGCGAGCGCGAGCCCGATCGTGTGGCCGCCGTAGACCAGGCGCCGACCGCCTGCCGCCGCGGCGTCGTGATGCACGGCGGCGACGTTGAGGGTTAGCCGGGCGAGCTCCGGCGCGCTGGACACCACGTCGCCGGACGGGGCGCTGAACCGCTGGCCAGGGCGCAGCTCGGCGGGACGCGGACCGCCGAGCTGGCGGGCAAGCCGATCCAGCCGCCAGCCCCCGATCAGCGCCGGAACATCCGGGGCCGGCACGTCCTGGCCGATGCGGTCGAGGTCGTCAGCGTGCCCGGTGTCGCGGTCGGTGTCCCGCAGCGGCAGCATCGCGCAGCGAAAGAAGTCCAGTACCGGCCGGTCGTCTTGATCGGTCGTGGTGATCCGCAGGGCCGCGAGGCCGGTCGCGGCGCGGCCGGGCCTGGCCCTGTTCTGCCGCAGCCCGACGACCTGCGTGCGGGTGTGCAGTGTGTCCCCGAGCACCGGAGTGCGCCGGAACGCCAGCCCGCGGTAGAACAGGTTGGCGCGCACGCGCCGGGTGACGATGGTGGACTGGCCGATCGCGACGTCCCAGACCAGCGCGGGCGGCGCCAGCGGCGCGCCACCGGTGACCGCCCGGCACAGGTCGTGATCAAGCGCCAGTGCCAGCCGGTCGCCAGTGATCGCCTGGTGCGCCGCTGCCAGGCCTTCGGTCAGCGTCATCGCGGGCGCGCTGGCGAACAGCTGGCCGACGCCCAGGTCCTCAAAGAACGGTCCCTGGCCAGCCGGGATTGCGGCGCTCTCTACCATCTAGGGGTGACTGGTCTTTCCGCGGAGGAGCAAGCTGTCGTCGCCACGGTGGCGGATTTCGTGGACCGGGACGTCCGGCCGGTGGTGCGTGACCTTGAGCATGCCAACGAGTATCCCGAGAACCTCATCGCGCAGATGAAGGCCCTCGGCATTTACGGCCTCGCGATCGGTGAACCGTACGGCGACGCGCCGGTATCGACGCCGTGCTACGCGGCGGTGACCGCGGAGCTGGCCAGGGGCTGGATGAGCCTGGCCGGCGCGATGGGCGGCCACACGGTCGTGGCGAAGCTGCTGCTGGCTTTCGGAACCGATGAGCAGAAGCAGCGGTGGCTGCCACCGATGGCGACCGGTGCGGTGCGCGCGACGATGGCGCTGACCGAGCCGGGCGGCGGCTCGGACTTGCAGGCGATGACGACGGTCGCGCGGCCTGCGCCCGACGGCGGCTATCTGGTCAGCGGGGCCAAGACGTGGATCACCAACGCCCGCCGTTCCCAGCTCATCGCGCTGCTGTGCAAGACCGACCCGGCAGCGGTGCCCCGGCACCGCGGCGTCAGCATTCTGCTGGTCGAGCACGGGCCGGGCCTGACGGTCTCGCGCGACCTGCCCAAGCTCGGCTACAAGGGGGTCGAGAGCTGCGAGCTGTCGTTCGACGGCTACCACGCGCCCGCGGCCGCCCTGCTGGGCGGTACGCCCGGCCACGGCTTCGCCCAGATGATGAAGGGCCTGGAGATCGGCCGGATCCAGGTGGCCGCGCGGGCCGTAGGCGTGGCACAGGCGGCGTTCGACGACGCGCTCGGCTACGCCCAGCAGCGGGAGAGCTTCGGCCAGCCGATCTGGCGCCACCAGCAGATCGGCGCCTACCTCGCCGACATGGCCACCAAGCTCACCGCGTCCCGGCAGCTAGTCCGGTTCGCGGCCGAGCGCTACGACGCGGGCGAGCGCTGCGACCTGGAGGCGGGCATGGCCAAGCTGTTTGCCTCGGAGGCGGCGATGGAGATCGCGCTGACCGCGGTGCGGATCCACGGCGGGTACGGCTACTCCACCGAGTTCGACGTGGAGCGGTACTTCCGGGACGCGCCGCTGATGATCGTCGGTGAGGGCACCAACGAGATCCAGCGCAACGTCATCGCCCAGCAGCTGATAGCCCGTGGCGGTCTGGACCGCTAGCTCGCGCACGGTTAACTTTGCGCCATGGCTGACACTGTCAAGGTCCAGGCGTTCCTGGCCGAGCGGCGCAACGTCGTCGTCGCTGGGGTCCGGCGCAACGGCGAGCCGCACCTGAGCCCCAACTGGTTCTACTTCGACGGCGAGAAGTTCTATGTCTCGACCACCCGCAACCGGGTCAAGTTCACGATCTTCCGCGCCAACCCGCGCGGTGTCGTCCTCATCGATGACTCGACCGGCTACCGGTACGTCCGGGCCGCCGTCACGGTGGAGATCCGCGAGGACTTGCCCGGCGAGCTGCCGAGGTTTCGCGCCATCCGGCAGAAGATGGGCGTCGCCGTGCCTGCCGACGAGGACTTCCTGGCCTCG
>JASHQA010000434.1 GCA_030037785.1 Streptosporangiaceae bacterium | reverse complement strand
TGGGCGAGGATGGGCGCGACCAGGCTCTCGACCATCGCCGCCTCCCGCTCGGCGGCCGCGCGCACCGCGCGCAGGTGCCGGGCCTCGACCCCGTAGGTGGTCAGCGCCGCGGCAGCCCTCGCCACCTGGAGGGCATCCCGCCCGTACTGCCGGCCGACGCGACGGACCAGGCCGAACGTCTCAAGCTCAGTGAGCAGCGCCTCGGTCAGCCCCGCGGCGGCCACGAGCTCTCGCCGACTGAGCGGCCCGGTGCCAGGGTCAGGCTCCTCGTCGGCCCGCGGCTGGCCGTCCGGCGGGCCGACGGCGTCCCGGCCGTCGGGGTCCAGCCGGGTCAGCCGCTCCTTGATCACCCGCAGCGGCAGGTACTGGTCGCGCTGAGCCGCGAGGATGTAGCGCAGCCGGTCGACGTCGGCGGCGCAGAACCTGCGATAGCCGCTGGGCGAGCGCGCCGGGCTGACCAGTCCCTCGGTCTCCAGGAACCTGATCTTCGAGACGCTGATGTCGGGGAACTCGCCGCGAAGCTGAGCCAGGACCTCGCTGATGCCGAGGTATCCGCGGGCAGGCTGTGCGCTCATTCCCCGACCTGCGAGCCTCCGACGTATTCAGCCGGCGCCGCGGGCCCGAGCAGGAATACCAGCCGGAACTTGCCGACCTGGACCTCGTCGCCCGCGTGCAGGATGACTTCCTCGATCCGCTCCCTGTTGACGTACGTGCCGTTCAGGCTGCCGACGTCGCGGACCGTGAACATGCCGCCGTTCCGGTAGAACTCGGCGTGCCGCCTGGACACCGTCACGTCGTCAAGGAAGATGTCGCTGTCGGGATGACGGCCGACCAGCGTCAGGTCGCTGTTTAGCAAGAACCTGCTGCCCGCGTTCGGCCCGCGGAGTACCGCCAGCAGTGCGGTACCCACCGGCAGCGCCGCGACGGCGGCGGCATCCGCCGCGAGCACCTCGGCAGCCTCGGTGTCGAGTTCTGTACCCGGGATCGAAATCGTGGAGGTGGTGTCCGCGGCGCGGTCCCCCGACCGCCGCATCAGCTGTGTGCCGCACTTCGCGCAAAACCGCGCGCCCTCGGGATTGGCCTCGCCGCACGCGGTGCAGAACACGCTAGGCATCAGCTCGCCGAGCCCCCCTTTCGTCCCGCCGGCCGTCGCAGCTGCCGCTGCGCCTGCCGTGGCAGGGACCCGCGCGATTTCCGGCGGCACCATCAACGCTACCTGCGGCGAGCCGCGGTGGTCCACGCGCCACCGGCGCGCCGCAGCCTGCGGCCGGCGCCTGGTCAGCAGCCAGCGCGAGCGCGGTCCCCCGGCGCCACGCTGGGCATCGTCGGGACGCCTCCGCCACATCGTGGCCGCACCTCCGCCGTGTCGTCGGGACAGCCCGCCGTTCAGGCGCCAAGGCTACCCGGTCCACTGTCAGCCCTGAGCAGCGATTGTCTCACGGCTGGCGGATCGGCGCCGCAAGTCTGACAGGCCGGGCCAGCAGTTGCCGCCGGTCAGCGGCCGGCGCGCTCGACCACCGCGGCCCAGTCGTCCAGCAATTCCTGGGCGGTGTCGGGGTCGGGACCCTCGGCCCACAGGTGCGTCACGGCATCCGAGGGATCGGGCAGCACCAGGGCCCAGCCCCGCCCCGGCTCGAGGACCCGAACCCCGTCGGTCGTGTCGACCTGCCGGTCCCCCGCAGCCTCCACCACCGTGCGCATGACCAGGCCCTTCGCCGCCCACGGCGTGGGCATGGAGCGCTTGAGCAGGCTCGCCTCGGGAATCCGGGCGCCGATCTGACTGAGCGTGAGCCGCGTCCGCGCGACTAGGCCAAGCAGCTGGGTGAACGCCGCGATCCCGTCGATGGAACGGGAGAAACCAGGCACCACGAAACCGCCCTTGCCGTCCGCAGCGAAGATCACGTCCGGGCTGGCAGCCGCCTCGTAGAGCCCGTGCAGCGACGTGGCCGTCCAGATCACCTCGACGCCGTGGTAGCGGGAAACCTCCTCGGCCACCCTGGTGGTCGTCACCGGCAGCGCGACCTTTCCGCCGCGCCGCTCTGCGGCAATCAGGTCGAGCACCACCAGCAGCGCGCGGTCGTCGCTGACCAGGGCCCCCTTGTCGTCCACCAGCGCGATCCGCTCGCCCACCGGGTCGAACCGGACGCCGAACGCCGCCCCGGCGGACGATACGAGCTCGGCCAGCCGGTTCAGGTCGGCCCGCGCGGCCGCCACCGACTGGGTCGGCGACGACTCGTCCAGCCGGTTGTTGACGGTCAGCACGTCCACGCCGATTTTGCCGAGCAGGCTGGGGAGCACCAGCGACGTGGTCCCGCCTGCGCAGTCAGCGACGACCCGCAGGCCGGCGTCGAAGACGCCCGTCATGTCGACGGCGCCGAGCAGCGAGGCGCTATAGGCCTCGACCACCCGCGGCGGGTACGACAGCTCAGCGATCTCGCCGGGAAACGCCCGCCGATACTCCTGGCGCGAGAACACCCGCTCCAGCTTGCGCTGGGCCGCCTCGGACAGGTCGGCGCCGTCGGAGTCCATGAAGATGATGTCCAGTGACTGCGGATCGCCCGGCGTGGTGCGCAGCGCGATGCCGCCGCTGCAGTCGCTGCGCGCGGTCTCGAACCTGGCCAGCGGCATCGGCTGCGCCTCCAGGTCGACCACGTTGATGGCGCTGGCGTTCAGCGCGCCGTGCACGGCGCGCTTCAGCGCCCGCGCGCCGCGGGAGGCGTCCCTGGAGGTGGTGACCACCGCGCCTTTCTTCAGCGTGGTCGCGTACGCGCTGGCGAGCCGCACGCACAGTTCGGCCGTGATCTCGACGTTGACCAGGCCCGACACCCCGCGCGGGCCGAACAGCGTGCGCTGCCCGCGCGACTCCCAGATCACGCTGGTGTTGACGACCGCGCCTGCCTCGATGGTCTTGAACGGGTAGACCTTCACCCCGGCCGACACGTAGCTGTCCGGCTCGATCACGCACTCGTCGCCGACGATCGCGCCTTCCTCGATTCTGGCCTGGCTCATCACGTCGGTGTTCTTTCCGACCACGCAGCCCCGCAGGTTGACGCCGCGGCCGAGGTAGACGTTGTTGTGCACGACCGCCCGGTGCAGGAACGCGCCCTCCTTGACGATCACGTTGCTGCCGACGACGGTGAACTCGCGCAGTTGCGCCCCGGCCTCGATCTTCGCGTAGTCGCCGATGCACAGCGGCCCGCGCAGCACCGCGTCGGGGTCTACCTCTGCCCCCTCCGCGATCCACACGCCGGGTGACACCTCGAACCCGTCGATCTCCGCGCTGACCTTGCCGCTCAGCACGTCCGCCTGAGCCTTGATGTAGCTCTCCAGCGAGCCGACATCCTCCCAGTAGCCGTCGGCAATCCACCCGTAGAGCCGCTCGCCGTTCTCCAGCAGCTTCGGAAACACGTCTGCGGACCAGTCCACGACCTGCCCGGCGGGCACGTGGCTGAGCACCTCGGGCTCCATGACGTAGATGCCGGTGTTGACGGTGTCGGAGAACACCTGGCCCCACGTCGGCTTCTCCAGGAAGCGCTGGATCTTGCCGTCGTCCTGGACGATGACGATGCCGAATTCCAGCGGATCCGGCACCCGTGCCAGCGCGACCGTGACCAGGGCGTTGTTGTCCTTGTGGAAGGCGATGAGGTCGGACAGGTCGATGTCGGTGAGGGCGTCCCCGGAGATGACCAGGAAGGGCTCGTCGCGCAGCGCGTCCTCGGCGTTCTTCACGCTGCCAGCGGTGCCGAGCGGTGTCTCCTCGGTGGCGTACTGCAAGCGCATGCCGAAGTCCTCGCCGTCACCGAAGTAGTTGCGCACCATCGAGGCGAGGAAGTGCACGGTCACGACGGTGTCGGTCAGCCCGTGCCGGCGCAACAGCCGCAGCACGTGCTCCATGATCGGCCGGTTGGCCACTGGCAGCATGGGCTTCGGCTGGCTCGCCGTCATCGGGCGCAGCCGGGTCCCCTCGCCCCCCGCCATCACGACCGCCTTCACGGCACAATCACGGGCTCCACCGCCGACACTTCTCCTTTTCTTCAGTTAGCCCGAACGCGACTCGCCGGAGGCTGGCACCCCCGCCTCGGCCCGGCTGGTCGGGCTCGGCGCGAGCAGGCGCCTTGCCTGTACGATGTACAGCAGGGCCGCGCACCAGTAGAGGGCACTTCCCCAGATGGCCATCGTCCAACCGGCCACCTTCGCAGTCTCGGCGTAACTGGCAACGTGCGAACCGAGGAAGAGCAGCGGAAACGCGTACAACAAGCAAAGCGTGGCCGTCTTCCCGACGAAACTCACCTGGAGCGCGCCCCAGCCCCGACGGCGCAGCAACCACAGGACACCCGCCATCAGCACCTCCCTGGCCAGCAGCAGCGCCACCAGCCACCACGGGATGATGGCGCGAATCGCCAGCGCTATTACGGTAGCCAGGATGTAGAGCCGGTCGGCGGCGGGGTCGAGTAGCTGGCCGAGCCGACTCTGCTGGTTGAGTGCCCTGGCGATCTTGCCGTCGAGCCAGTCCGAGACCCCGGACGCTATCAGCAGGCCCACGGCCCACCAGTCACCCGCGGCCGAGTGCAGGCCAAGCACCAGCCACAGGAATACCGGGACGCCCGCGAGCCTGGCGACGCTGATGGCGTTCGGGATGGTCAGGACCTGCCCGCCCGGCTCGTCCGGCCCGCCCACCGCGGTATAGCCCGGCCCGCCGCCGTCGTGCTGATGGGTCATGTGCCTCTCATGTCTGCTGCTGCCGCTGCCGCCACCCGTGGGCGCGACTCCCCGTGCCCCGTGCCCCGCGAGACCGCAGGGCCGAATCTACCCGTCCCGAGCGCGAGCTCGCCGACGCTGGCCGGCAGCCTGCCGCTGACCGGCGTGACCGCCGTCTCTGGTGCCTAGTCCTCAGTCGCGGGCAGCACGTGCAGCTCGACGTCCCGCGCCGTCCGGGCGAGCTCGCGCAGCACCGGGTACCGGCCCGCGGGACTAGGCTGCACCCTGGCGAGCACGAGCTGGGTCGCCCGCTGCGCGCTGGCGTATTCCGCCAGCACGGCGGCCGCCGACGGACCGGATCGCACGCCGGCCGCGGGCAGCGCGGTCAGCACGGCGAACTCACCGCCAAGCTGCTCGGTGAGCGCCTCGTACCGGGCCAGCAGCCGGTCTTCCGCTGCGTCCGGCTGAGAGCTGCGCACGGCTGCGACGCGCAGCAGCCCGTCTTCCCCCGCGGCCTGCGCCGCCGCGCGTCGGATCAGCGGCTCCATGCCCGGCCAGGGGGCGGCGCACGCCAGGATCGACGGCTGCCGGTCCACGCCGGGCAGCTCGCCCGGCTCCCCGGCGTAACCGGCCAGCCGTCGCTCGCCGTGCTCGGCCACCAGCGCAAACGCGCGCTCCCTGGCTGCCGCCAGCACGTCGGGCGCGTAGCTGGTCGCGAGTGCGTCAGCGATCTGGTCGGCGGGCACGATCTCACCGCGGCGGACCCTATCGGCCAGCATCGACGGCGGCAGGTCCACCAGTTCGATCTCGTCCGCGAGGGCCAGCAGGCCAGCCTCGTCCAGCAGCACCGGTCCGTCGCGCACCGCCCCGAGCCGGTCAAGCTCGACCGTGCCGACCACGGTCAGCCCGGCTTCGGCGAGCCGCCGGGCAGCCGCGAAGCGCCGCTCGGCCGTGGTCGTGCCCTCGGTGAGGTCGTCGACGCAGACGACCTCGGGCCGCCGCGCGAGCACGGCCGCGGTGTCGAGCGCGGTCCCGTCGCCCAGCACCTCCAGGCCTTCGAGTTCAGCGTGGACGCTCTCCCGGTCCCGGCTGTCGACCACGCCGATTACCACGTCGCTGCCGCGTGACTGGCGGCGGCGAGCCTCCGCCAGCATGGCCGTCGTGGTGCCGCAGCCGGGCGCGTAGCCGAGATAGACCCGGATCGCGCCGCGTCGGCGCCGCATCGCACGGTCGCCATCCTCAGCCTGCGCGGTGCTGCCATCGGGCTGCGGCCGGGGGGCGGCCGTGGTCTCGATGTACAGGTGCACCGCGGGCAACTGCAAGGCCAGCCGCTCCAGCAGCGTCCCGCGCCACCGCTCGAGCAGGCCCGGCGGCGGCACCGCGAGCACCAGATGCCGGGCGTTCAGTTCCTGCACAGCGGCGATGATCGCCACCCCAGGGTCGCGGCTCTCGCGCAGCAGCATCGTCGCGCCGCCCGCGGTCGCGGCCACCTCGGTGCGCTCGGTGAGCCCGTCGGCCGCCTCGCCCGGCTGCCGGAGCACCAGCACGCAGCAGCGCGCGCCGCGCTGTCGCGCCAGCCGGACGCCCCGCCGCACCAGCGACTCGGCCTGCTCCCGCCGCCACACCGCGACGAGCACGTCTCGCGCTTGTGAGCGGCGCAAACTCTCGCCGGCGGTCGGGCCCTGTCCAGCCAGGCTGTGCGCCACCAGCCGGAGGCCGATCTCCCGCAGCGCGGCGAGCCTGGCGGGGGCGAACTCGGACGCCAGCGCCGCGTCGATCTGCGCTGCCGGGTAGATGTTGCCGTGGCTGAGGCGCTTCCGCAGCGCCTCGGGCGAGGAATCGACGAACTGCAGCGCGTCGACACCGGCCAGCGTCTCGTCCGAGATGGTGCCCGGTGCGGGTCGGCCGGTGATGGTCGCCACCTCCGGCGCGGTTCGCAGCACGTCGGCCACCTCGGCGGTGCTGATCACGTGGATGCCCGCACCGCGCAGCGTCTCGATCGCCGCCGTATGGCGGCCGAGGTCGTCGACAAGCGCCACCGCGGGCTTGCGCGCAAGCAGCGCCGCGAGGTCCAGCTGCGCTGGCTGACTCGCACCGTCGGCGCGGGCCGGGACCGTCTCAAGACCGCCGATCGCCTCGATCGTGTGCGGCCGGCCTTTGGTGTCTGCGAACCCGATGACGACGTCCTCGCCCTGGGCCCGCAGCACCCGGCCCTCTTTCAGCATGGTGTACGTCGCCCCGGCGCCCGGTGCGGCGCCCAGGTAGACGGTCAGGGAGCCGCGGGGGGCGGGCCGCGGCGCGTCGGCGATCGTGGCGCCGATGCCCTGCTCCTCCCGGATGATCTCGCCACGAGCCGCGTCGTAGTCGTACAGCTCGGCGTACCGGCCCCAGTTCACCGCCACGTCGAGTTGCCGCGCGGCCTCGTCCTCGCCGTAGCTGGTGCGCAGGATGTCGGTGAAGAATCCGGCTGGCAGCCTGTCGTCCCGGCTGCCGCGCAGGCTGCGGTAGATGGTCCGGACCAGCGGCGCGTAGTCGAGCGACGCCCTGGCGAAGATCTCCTTGGAGTCCTGGATGCTGGCGCCGGCGAAGACCTGGCCGGCGCCGGTCAGGCCGAGCCGGTCCTCGTGCAGCCCGGCGAAACCCAGCAGCACCAGGGCGTCCACCAGCGGCAGCAGGTCGTCGACCTCCAGGCCCAGGCTGTCGGCCAGGTCAGCCAAGTCAGCCGCGCCCCCGTGCCGCGCCAGCAGGATCTCGGCCAGCCCGGACAGCCCGTCGACTGTCGCCTGCGGCAGCGGGGTGTCACTGATCGTCCCCGTCGGGCTCGCGGCGCCGGCTGCGGCCGGCTCCTCCGCTGCCCCGGTCCGCTGGGTCATCATGCGGTAGATCTGGTCCACGAGCTCGTCGAAGTCGGGGGTGCGCCGACGACGCGGTCGCGACAGCGGGTTGACCAGGTCGAACCGGATCCGGCCAGGGTTGGTGCCGAGCACCAGGATCCGGTCAGCCAGCAGCACCGCTTCCTCGATGTTGTGGGTGACCATGACGATGGTCTTGGTGGGGAACCGATGGCCCTCCCACAGCTCCAGCAGTTCGCCGCGCAGGTTCTCCGAGGTCAGCACGTCCAGCGCGCTGAACGGCTCGTCCATCAGCAGCGCGGCGGGCTCCACCACCAGCGCCCTGGCGAAGCCGACGCGCTGCCGCATGCCGCCCGACAGTTCCTTGGGGAACGCGCTCTCGTATCCGTCCAGGCCGACGATGTCGATCGCGCGGAGCGCCCGCTCGGTCCGCTCCGCGCGCGCCACGCCCCGCGCCTCCAGACCGAGCTCGACGTTCTGCTGCACGGTCAGCCACGGCATGAGCGCGAAGGTCTGAAAGACCATCGCGGTCTCGCGGTTGGTACCGGTCAGCCGCTGGCCCCGGAACCGCACTTCGCCGTCGGTCGGGGTCATCAGGCCGGCGATGCACCGCAGCAGGGTCGACTTACCGCTACCGCTGCGGCCGAGAAGCGCGACGAACTCGCCCTCGAACACGTCGAGGTTGATGTCGTCGAGCACCGGCAAGGGGCGGCCACCCGGCCCGGAAAAGGACTTGCTGAGGTTCCGCACGCTGATCAGCGGCGGGCTTGAGACAGGCTCGCCCGGCTGCAGGCGGGAGACCACCGAACTGCTCATGCGAGCGCGAACCTGGTCTCGGCCAGCTTGTAGAGCCGGCGCCAGACGAGCACGTTGAGCCCGGTGACGTACAGGGACATGACCAGCAGGCCGGCGAACAGCTCGGGCAGGTGGGTAGTACCGCTGTTCAGCGCGATGAACGAGCCCAGGCCCTTCGCGACGAGCTGCTTGTGGTTGTAGGACACGATCTCGGCGACAATCGTGGCGTTCCAGGCACCCCCGGCCGCGGTGATGGCGCCCGTCACGTACGCCGGGAAGATGCTGGGCAACACGAGCCGGCGCCAGCGATCCCAGCCTCGGACGCCCAGGTTGTCCATGGCTTCCTTCAGGTCAGAGGGCACCGCGCTGGCCCCGGCTATGACATTGAACAGCACGTACCACTGCGTGCCCAGCGCCATCAAGACGATGGCACCGAAGTTCAGCGGCAGCCCTATATCCAGGAACACCACGATGGCGAACGGGAAAACAAAGTTCGCAGGGAAGCTGGCCAGTATCTGAACGATCGGCTGCAAGAACTTGGCCACCCGCGGGTTGAAGCCGATCCACACCCCGACCGGTACCCACACCGCCGAGGCGATCGCCACCACGGTCAGGACGCGCGCGAACGTGAGGAAGCCGTCCGCGAACGCGGTGGCGAATACCCCCAGCCCGTCGGCGCCGGTCGCGATGAAGGCGAGCATGCTGTACAGGCCGAAGCCGAGTGCGATCACGAGCACGACGGCGAAGGCCACGTCCGCGGCCCGGCGCCTGGTCTCGTGCACGGCGAGGCTCTGGTCGTCGATGCCGGTCACCCGGCCCATGACCCGGTTGACCGGGAGAGCGAGCGTCTGTCGGCCGCGCCCGAGCGCGCGCGGCCAGTTCGACCGGCGCAGCGTTTCTAGCAGCAGCGATCTGGGCTTGAGTTCCGACTCGGACTGCTCGTTCCGGAACTTCTCTACGTAGGCGACCAGCGGTCGCCAGAACAAGAAGTTGACCACCAGGATGATGATGATCATCGTGATGATGCCCCACACGACGTCGGGAAGGTTTCCCTCGTTCTCGGCGACGCCGACGTAGGAGCCCACGCCGGGCAGGGTGTAGCGCCGGCTGGACACCGTGATCAGCTCGGAGGCGGTCAGGAAGAACCAGCTGCCGCCGAAGCTCATCATCCCGTTCCACACCAGGCCGATCGCCCCGCCGGGCACGTCGACGGTCCAGAACCGCTTCCACCGGGACAGGCCCATCAGCTTGCTGGCCTCGTCGAGCTCGGCTGGCTGGCTGATCAGCGAGTGGTAGAAGGAAAACGTGATATTCCAGGCCTGGGACGTGAACACGGCGAAGATGGCCGCGCACTCAAATCCCAGCTCGGAGCCCGGGAACAGGGCCACGAAGAACGTGACGGTGATGGCGAGGAACCCGAGCACCGGGACCGACTGGAGGATGTCCAGGGCCGGGATCAGCACCCGGCGCCAGCGCCGGCTCCGGGCCGCGACGTAGCCGTAGCCGAGGCTGAACGCGTACGCGAGGAACAGCGCGATGAACATCCGGAGCAGGCTGCGGGCCGCGTAGTAGGGCAGGTTCGCGGGCGAGAGGCTGATGGCCGTCGACGGGTGCGCTGGTGCCCGCGCGCCCGCGCCGACCCGGACCACGGCGTAGATGAGCAGCAGCACGCCCGCGCCCACGAGCACGTCCAGCGGCTTGAACCGCAGCCGGGCGAGGGTTTCGCGACTCGGGAACGTCGGGGTAACTGCCACGGCACCCATGATGCCGGGACTGTCCGCGCGGCCCTAGCCGGGCGGGCGTTCCGACCCGCAGGGGTCTCCAGGAACCCTTGTCCGGCCCGCCGCGCCGCGGTCAGATCCGCTCGGCGATGAACGCCGCCAGCGTGCCCAGGGTCTCGAGCGCGTCCAGGTTGAGGTCCTCGGCCGCGACATCCACGCCGTACCGGCGCTCGACCCGGCGCAGCAGCAGGGTGCCGGCCAGCGAGTCCAGCCCCACGCCGCCGCGCAGCAGCGGCGTCGTTGCCGCGAGCTCGCTGAGTTCGGCTCGCCCGGTGATCTCGACCAGCAGGTCGCGCAGCTCACCGGCAAGCTCGTCGGGTGCAGTCCTCACGGCGGGCCCGGTGGCACGACATAATCGGGCAGCGACGGCAGGTCCCCGGCCAGCGGCCGGCGGAACAGCGCGCGCCCGTCGGGCCCGGTCACGCCCGGCTCGGCCCGGAAGCCCGCCGCGGCCAGGGCCAGCCGGAACGGCACGTTGCGGTCGGTCACCC
>JASHQA010000433.1 GCA_030037785.1 Streptosporangiaceae bacterium | reverse complement strand
GCCTCGAGTCGCGCGTCCGGGATGGGCGTGCCGCTGCGGACCGAGCGGCCGTAGGTGCCCTCGTCGAGCCGCTGGAGGGCGCGGTCGATGGCGTCGAGCCGGTTACGGAACGAGGCCGCCATCGCCTCGTCCAAGCCCTGGGCCGTGAGCGGCTGGGCCGAGTCGGCGTAGTCGCCCGGCTCGTCCTCTGCCTCGCGGTCCGCCGAGGCGGCGGCCTCGGCGTCTGTGAGCAGCTGCGCGACGTCGGCTCGCTCCGCGGTCAGCCGCTCACGTGCGACCTTTTCATCCATCTGCGGCCCCTACCCGTTCCTCGAACCAGCGCAACCGGGCATCTGCCACCCTAGCGCTGGCCGACTCGCGGTCCCGGCAGCCGGGCTGCGATCATCTCGGGTAGGCGCGGTCGCGGAGGGGCAATTGATCTTCGAAGTCAAGCCCACGGTGGTTGGCCACCGAGGCTTCGGCTCCGGCACGGCCGCCGGCTACCGGGAGAACTCGGTCGAGTCATTCCTCGCCGCGGTGGCGAGGGGCGTGACCTGGGTCGAGCTTGACGTCCGGCGCAGCAGTGACGGCGAGCTGATGGTTTGGCACGATCCTCGCTCACCCGCGGGCCGGCCGGTGATCACCCAGACCGCGGCCCAGCTCGCCGCCGACGGCATCGTCGCGCTGACCGCCGTGCTCGCCGCGCTGCCCGCCGCCGTGGGCGTGAACATCGACGTCAAGACCGTGATCGAGGACGCCACCGAGCCGGAGCCGCGGCGCACCCACGCGCTGCTGGCGGCGGTACTGAGCGGCTACCGGGGCACCCGCCCGTTCCTCGTCTCGTCCTTCGACCCGTCCGTGCCCGCGTATCTCGCTAGCCGCCCTGCGCTCGCCGCTGGGGCGGCACTGGGCCTCATCACCAGCGAGAACCTGTCCGCCGACCAGTGCGTGGCTGCGGCGGCGAACCTCGGCCTGGACGCGGCCTGCGTGTACACCGCGACGCTGCACCTGGACCGCGACGACGACGGGCCCGGCCGGGGCAGCGCGACGCACACGATCGAGCTAGCGCACCGGGCCGGGCTCGAGGTCATGACGTGGACCGCCACGCCGGCGCAGGCGGTCCGCGCGGCCGCCGCCGGGATCGACGCGGTGTGCGTCGACGAGATCCCGGCCGTGCAGGCCGCGCTCGCCGCGGCGGGACTGGTTTGCGGCTAGCCGGCGGTCGCGCTCGAAGCTATCCCAGCACGAGCCATCCCAGCACGGACGTTCTGGAGGTTTGGGCCACTTTCGCGCCTGGATCGCACCGTTTTGTTCCTGCGAAACCTCCAGGATGCCGTGGCGGCGGTACGTGCGGAGAGCCGCTGAGGTCAGGCCGTCTTGGTAGCCGCGGCGTGTTCGAGGCCAAGTTCGGTGATAGAGACCTCGCGCATCTTGAACTTCTGCACCTTGCCGGTGACCGTCATCGGGAACTCGTCGGTGACGCGTACGTAGCGCGGGATCTTGTAATGCGCGATCTTGCCGGTGCAGAACACCCTGACCTGCTCGGCATCAAGCGCGCTGCCGGACCGTAGCTTCACCCAGGCGCACAATTCCTCGCCGTAACGGGCATCCGGCACGCCGATCACCTGCACGTCCTCGATGTCCGGGTGGGTGTAAAGGAACTCCTCGACTTCCCTGGGGTAGACGTTCTCGCCACCGCGGATCACCATGTCCTTGATCCGGCCGACTATGTTCAGGTAGCCCGCCTCGTCCATGACGGCGAGGTCGCCGGTGTGCATCCAGCGGCCGGCGTCGATGGCCTCGGCCGTCTTGTCTGGCTCGTTCCAGTAGCCGAGCATGACCGAGTAGCCGCGGGTGCACAGCTCGCCGTGACTGCCGCGCGGCTGCACCAGGCCGGTTTCCGGGTCGATCACCTTGATCTCGACGTGCGGGTGCACCCGGCCGACCGTGGAGACGCGGCGCTCCATGTCGTCGTCGGCGCCGGTCTGGGTCGACACCGGGGACGTTTCGGTCATCCCGTAGGCAATCTCGACCTCGGGCATGTGCATCTCCGACAGCACGCGCTTCATCACCTCGACCGGGCACGGCGAGCCGGCCATGATCCCGGTGCGCAGGCTGGACAGGTCATAGCTGGCGAAGTCGGCCAGCCCGAGCTCGGCGATGAACATCGTCGGCACGCCGTACAGCGAGGTGCACTTCTCGCCCTGGACCGCGGCCAGCGTGGCGGCCGGTTCGAAGCCCGGTGCCGGGATCACGATGCAGGCGCCGTGCGTGGTGCACGCCAGGTTGCCGAGCACCATGCCGAAGCAGTGATAGAAGGGCACCGGGATGCAGACCCGGTCCGCCTCGGTGTAGCGGCAGCCCTCGCCGATGAAGAACGCGTTGTTGAGGATGTTGTGGTGCGACAGCGTCGCGCCCTTCGGGAACCCCGTCGTGCCGCTGGTGTACTGGATGTTGATCGGGTCGTCGAACGCGAGCGTGGCCGCGCGCGCGACGAGCGCGTCGGCGCCGGCCGCGATGCCCGTGACCAGCAGCCCGTCCCAGTCCACGGTGCCGAGGTAGATGACCTTCTCCAGGTCGGGCAGCTCGCCGCTGACCTCGTCGACCATGGCCCGGTAGTCGCTGGTGCGGAAGCTCTCGGCGCTGACGAGCATCCTGATGCCAGACTGCTGGAGCACGTAGCCCAGCTCGTGGCTGCGGTAGGCCGGGTTGATGTTGACCAGGATCGCGCCGATCTTCGCGGTCGCGTACTGCAGCAAGACCCACTCGGCGCAGTTCGGCGCCCAGATGCCGACCCGGTCGCCGTTGGCGATGCCGAGCGTCATCAGGCCCGCGGCGAGGCTGTCGGTGTCGCCGTCCAACTGCTCGTAGGTCCACCGCCGGCCGGTCGGCACGTCGACGACTGCCTCGCTGGCCGGGTACCTGGTGGCCATCCGGTGCAGATTGGCACCGATGGTCTCGCCGAGCAGCGGCTGGGCGGACGCGCCGTGGCTGTACGACAACTCGCTGGCTGTTGTCATGGCTGGCCTCCCGACTCAGGTGGTAGCTCCATATTCCCCGTTGGCAGTCGGCGGTGTGAAGCCCGGCCGGCGAACATGACCGGGCGGAGCGACCGCGTTCCCCGCCACCGCGCGGTGATGCGCCGCACGCTGGACGGGACTACGCTCTAGAGCACGAACATTTCGTATTTCGGAGCGCCGCGGTGAGTACGTGGATCATCTGGCTGATCGTCGCGGTCGTGCTGGGGACCGCCGAGATTCTCACCACCACGCTCGCGTTCGGGCTGATCGGCATCGCCGCGCTGCTGGCGGCCGGGGCCGGCTTCTTCGGCGGCGACGCCGTGATCCAGTTCGGAGTCTTCATCCTCGCCTCGGCCCTCGGGCTGGGCGTGGCCCGGCCGTTCGCGATGCGGCACATCCGGCAGCCGCCGCTGCTGCGCTCTGGCACGGCGGCACTCATCGGCAGGCCGGCGATCGTCCTCGAGGAAGTGGGCCCGCACGGCGGCCGGGTCCGCATCGGCGGCGAGGTCTGGTCGGCGCGTTCTTACGACGAGACCCAGGTCATCCCTGCCGGGAAGACCGTTGACGTCATGCACATCGAGGGCGCGACCGCCCTGGTGTACCCGCGGGAGTAGGACATGGTCATTGTCATCGTGGTCGTCATCGTGGCCGTGCTGATCTTCGTGACGGCCTCCAGGGCGATCCGCATCGTCCCGCAGGCGCGAGCCCGCAACGTCGAGCGGTTCGGCCGGTACACCAAGACGCTCGAGCCGGGCATGAACGTGATCCTGCCGTTCATCGACCGGGTCAAGCCGCTCATCGACTTGCGTGAGCAGGTGGTCTCGTTCACCGGCCAGCGGGTGATCACCGAGGACAACCTGGTGGTGAGCATCGACACGGTGCTGTTCTTCCAGGTGACCGACCCGCGGGCAGCCGACTACGAGATCGTCAACTACATCCAGGCAATCGAGCAGCTCACCGCCACCATGCTGCGCAGCGTGATCGGGTCGATGGACCTGGAGAAGACGCTGACCTCGCGGGAGAGCATCAACACTCAGCTGCGCGGCGTGCTCGACGACGCGTCCGGCAAGTGGGGCATCCGGGTGACCCGGGTCGAGCTCAGGACCATCGACCCGCCGCAGACGGTCAAGGACGCGATGGAGAAGCAGATGCGCGCCGACCGGGAGAAGCGCGCCACGATCCTGACCGCCGAGGGTGTCCGGCAGTCGCAGATCCTGACCGCCGAGGGCGAGAAGCAGAGCAACATCCTGCGGGCCGAGGGCGAGAAGCAGAGCGCCATCCTCAAGGCTGAGGGCCAGGCGACGGCGATCCAGACGGTGTTCCAGTCCATCCACCGCAACGACCCCGACCCGAAGCTGCTCGCCTACCAGTACCTGCAGACGCTGCCGCAGATCGCGCAGGGGCCGGGCAACACGGTGTGGATGGTGCCGAGCGAGCTGACCACCGCGCTGAAGGCGTTCGGCTCGGCGTTCGGAGGCGGGGACGGCGCGGCCCC
>JASHQA010000048.1 GCA_030037785.1 Streptosporangiaceae bacterium | reverse complement strand
GGCCCGCCCGGCACTGGCAGCAAGGCTGTCTGACCATCTAGCCGGGTCGGATTCGCGTATTGTTCACGGGTACCCCCGTCAGGGCGGGTCGGCACCAGCCGTGCCGCGGCCACTAGCGAACCCGGACAGCAAGCGAACTTCTTTGTCGCCTACCGACTCGTACTCCCAGCATGTGGTCACGGCGGTGATCGTTGCCCACGACGGCGCCGCGTGGCTGCCGCGGCTGATCGAGGCGCTGGGCGAGCAGACCAAGCCGGTGCAGCGGGTCGTTGCCGTGGACACCGGCAGCCGGGATCGCAGCGGTTCCGTCCTCGCCTCGCAGCTCGGGCACGGCGCCGTGTTCGGCATGGACCGGGCCACTGGCTACGCGGCTGCCGTGCGCCGGGCGGTGCAGCACAAGGCGGCGAACACGCCCGTTGGCGCCGCACTCGGACGCGGCCGGTCCGACTCCGTCGAGTGGCTCTGGCTGCTGCACGACGACTGCGAGCCCGCTCCGGACGCGCTGGAGCAGCTGCTGCGTGGCGCCGCCGAGACGCCACAGGCTGCGGTGCTCGGGCCCAAGCTGCGGGACTGGGCCGACCGTGACGTCATCGTCGAGGCGGGGCTGACCATCGACACGGCGGGCCGCCGGGTCACGGCCGTCGAGCCGCGCGAGGTGGACCAGGGTCAGCACGACGGCGACCGGGACGTGCTCGCCGTGTGCAGCGCCGGTCTGCTGGTCCGGCGGGACGTGTGGGACCGGCTGGGCGGGTTCGATCCCGGCATGGCCCTGTTCGACGAGGACATCGACTTCTGCTGGCGAGTGCACGAGGCTGGCTTTCGGGTCCGGGTGATCACCGACGCGGTTGTCTACCACGTGCGGGCGGCGACCAGGGGGCGCCGGGCCATCTCCGTCGGCCGGCGGTCCCGGATGCTGGATCGCCGCAACGGTCTGCTGACCCTGCTCGGCAACCTGCCCGGTCCGCCGATGTTCGCCTGCCTGGTGGGTAATCTCATCCTCTCGCTGCTGCGCACGCTGTATTACCTGGTGGCCAAGCAGCCGTCGGCGGCGCTGGACGAGTCCGCGGCCGTTCTCGGCCTGGTCGGTCATCCGCTCCGGCTCGCCAGGGTCAGGCGGCTGCGGGCCACCGGGCGCCGGGCCGCTTACGGCGCGGTCCGGGCGGATCTGCAGCCTGGCCGGTCGGTTCGCCGGGTCGCCGAGCTCGCGGCCACCATGCTGGCCCGGCCGGGATCCGACGACCTCGCGGGCGCGCATCACGCCAGTGACGACCCGACCGACGATGACTCGCTGCTGGTCGACTCCGGCGTCCTGCAGCGGCTGCTGACCCGGCCCGGCGTGTTGCTCGTGCTCGGGCTCATCGTCGTCACGATCGCAGCCGAGCGCCGTGTCATCACGGCCGGCACGCTCGGCGGCGGGGCGCTGCTGCCCGCATGGGAGGGCGCGTCCGGGCTGTGGTCACAGTTCTTCCAGGCCTTTCACCCGGTGGGAGTCGGCTCGGCCACGTACGGGCCGCCGTATCTGGGCATGCTCGCCGCGCTCGCCACGGTGTTGCTGGGCAAGGCGTGGCTGGCCGTCGACGTGCTGCTCCTCGGCTGCGTTCCGCTGGCCGGGCTCACCGCGTATCTGTCGCTGCGCTGGGTCACCACGTCGGTCCCGGTGCGGGTCTGGGCGGCGGCCGCCTACGCGCTGCTGCCGATCGCCTTCGGCGCGATCTCGGTGGGTCGGCTCGGCAGCGCGGTGGGGTTCGTCCTCATTCCCGTCATCGGCATGCTGGCCGGCCGGATCGTCACTCGGCCGCACAAGCTCGCGCGGCGGGCCGCCTGGGCTACCGGCTTCACGGTCGCCGTCGGGGCTTCCTTCGTGCCGCTGCTGTGGGTCATCGTGGTCGTCGCGGCGGTGCTCGCCGCGCTGACGCTGCACCGCTCCGCGGCGCTGCTCACCAACCTCGCCATTGTCGTGCTGACCCCGCTGGTGCTGCTGTTCCCGTGGCTGTTGCCGCAGCTCGAGCACCCGACCAGCCTGCTACTGGAAGTCGGAGTCAACCAGCCAGGCCTGGCCATCACAGACTTGCCAGGCAAGTCGCTGCTGCTACTGAGCCCCGGCGGCCCAGGGCTGCCGCCGTACTGGACGAGCGCCGCGCTCTTGTTCGTCGGCCTCGTCGCGCTTGCCACGGCCCGGCGGCTGGCGCTCGTCACGGCAGGCTGGTGCGTGGCGTTGCTCGGGTTCGCGGCCGCGCTGGCCGCAAGCCGGGTCACGGTCGCCCAGGCCGGCAGCCAGCCGGTAACCCCGTGGCCGGGCCTCGCGCTCATGGTCGCTGCTGCGGGCGTGCTGCTGGCCGCCGCGGCCGCTGCGGACGGCCTGCTCACGGCCCGCGCCGGTACTGACGTCGGACGGTCTGACACCGAAGCGCTGGCGGGGCGGACCAGTGGGCTCGCTCGCCGCGCCGGTCGGGTCGGCCGCGCCGGACGGGGCGGTCGCGCGGGACGCCTAGGACGCGACGGA
>JASHQA010000047.1 GCA_030037785.1 Streptosporangiaceae bacterium | reverse complement strand
GCAACTTAACATAATGTGCATTATCGGCGCGCCGCCGAGAGGCAGGCTGTTGTGCTGGGGCACGGCGGCTGTCCCGTCTCAGGGAA
This sequence comes from Streptosporangiaceae bacterium, assembly GCA_030037785.1. Classification (GTDB taxonomy): domain Bacteria; phylum Actinomycetota; class Actinomycetes; order Streptosporangiales; family Streptosporangiaceae; genus JAJYUU01. Next base: position 30,892 of record JASHQA010000047.1, on the reverse strand, counting down.
GATGTCGAATCTCACTCATCATGTCGGGAGCCATGTCGAATGATCTTGTCTACGACATGAAGCTGAGACGCGCAGCACCGCTTCCGACGCCGAAATGGCTGCGGAGCGGGCTTACCTGGCCGACGGCTGCTGTTATCGGCTCGCTCCTAGATGCCGGGCTCTGGATAATCCCGGTATGGAAGTACGACTCGCGTGCCGAGCTGAGTTACGCAGAATCGCCGAAATCCACGTGCGGTCCTGGCAGGCCGTCTACAAGGGTCTGCTACCTCAGGATTTCCTCGACGCGCTGGACCCGGCAGACGGGCTCGACCGCCGCGAGCAGGCCTTTGCGGTTATCGACTGGCATAGCGGCGGAATCCTGGTCGCGGCCGACGGCGACGAACTCTGCGGGTTTGCAAACGTCGGCCCGACCCGCGACGATGACGCGGACGAAAGTCAGGTCGGCGAGGTCCGTGCCATCTACCTGGCGCCTGACGCCTGGGGCCAGGGTTTCGGCCGCGAACTGATGGCCGCCGCACTCGAGCGACTGGCGCATGCAGGCTTTGCTCAGGCGACTCTTTGGGTGCTCGACACCAACGCACGGGCGCGCAGGTTCTACGAGGCCGCTGGCTTCCAGCCAGACGGTTCCGCCAAGTATGACGACACCCGGGGTTTCCGGCTCTGTGAGATCCGCTACCGCAGGACCCTGCCCTGACCGCCGCTCTCACAGCGCGCTCCTTTGCCAGCGCAGCCCGGACCTCATCGCAGTTACCCCGACCAGACCCCGCCCGGCAAAGCACGCGACGACGAGCAGGGGAGCGTGGTTGCATGGACCGCGATGACCACTGCGACGCCGGAACTCCCGCCATACCTGCAGCGCTTCGTCCTGCCCCACGACACCGTCGAGCCCGAACGCTCAGGGGCGCTCGATGTCTACCTGCCGGCCGCAACGCCCGCGCCGGCCGTGCTCATGGTGCACGGAGGCCCGGTTCCGCGTGACCGCGAGGTGCGGCCACCGGACTGGCCGGCTTACCGGGCATACGGCGCGCTGCTGGCGCAAGCGGGAGTTGTCGGCGGGATGTTCGAGCACGGATTCGTCGACGAGACGACGCTCGGCACGGCGCATGAGAACATACGCGCTGCGGGCGCAGCGCTGCGGGCGGATTCTCGCGTTGATGCAGACCGGTTCGGGATGTGGTTCTTCTCGGCCGGTGGCCTGTTTATGGGCTCGGTGCTCGCAGATCCGCCCGCGTGGGGTGTAGCGGCTGTCGCAGGCACCTACGCAGCGCTCGGCCATCCCGATCTCGAGGATCCCGTTCTGCCTCCGGCCGCTGTCCCTGCCGAACTCAGCGACATCCCGCTGCTCCTGGTCCTGCCCGAGCACGACTTCGAATGGATCGTTACGGCAAGCGCTGAGCTGCTCGAGCGCTGTGCGACCGAGCACCGCAGCGTCGACGTCATCACGGTGCCCGGCGGCCACCACGGATTTGAGACCGTGGACGACACCGATGAGGCACGAGACGCGATCCGGCGCTCGATCGCCTGGTGGGCCGTGGCCCTGCACTGAGTCAGCATCCCGTCCGGTCATGCATGAGCGGTCGTCATGCTCGGCCTGCCGCTCCGGAAACGACATGATGGCTGAGACAGATCGAACTCTCGGCGTCTCAGCAATATGTCGATCCGCAGGACTCCGCCGACACGATGCCTGAGACGGGACAGCGGCGCTGTCCCGTGACGGCGAGGACGTCGTGTGACGGCGGTCATGTCGTTTCACGTGCCGTTCTGACAGCCATCATGTGCTCTGGGCGCGTCGATGAGACCCAGGGCTGGCCTCCCTGACTTCGCGCAAGCAACCGCTGTCCGCCGTCGACAGCGCGCAGCCTAGGCTCGAACGGAGTCGCGGTAGACACGCGCCCTGACCCTCCGCGGCGGACAGCCTGGGCTGGCGCCGATATCCCATGGCGTCACCGCGGTCCACATAGCGACAATGACCGCCATGACCGTTCCCGTCATCCGTCCGGCGGAAGTCAGTGACGCCGGGAAGATCGGCCTGATCCACGTGCGATCGTGGCAGTCCGCGTACCGGGGAAAGATGCCGCAGGACCACCTCGACGGCCTGGACCCGGCGGAGCGCGCCGGACAGTGGCGGCGCACGCTGGAGACCATCGACCGGTCCCGGGCCGACATCCTGGTCGCGGAGTCCGACGCCGGGGTCGTCGGCTTCGCCGGTTACGGGCCCTCCCGCGACACGGATGCCGACCCCGGTCACACCGGCCAGCTCGCGGTGATCTACCTACTCCCGGAGACGTGGGGCACGGGCACGGGACGCGAACTGATGGCCGCGGCCGTGGCCGGGCTCGCCGCCCTCGGCTACGCGGACGCCACACTGTGGGTGCTCGACTCCAACGAGCGGGCCCGCCGGTTCTACGTGAAGGCGGGCTGGGCCGACGATGGTGTCACGCGGGTAGACGAGAGTCTCGGCATCATGCTGCACGAGGTCCGCTACCGCCTGCGACTGAGGAGCCGGTGACCTCGTCGATGCGTTCTCGCAACAGGTCCGCAACTGCCGCCGTCCGCCCCGCTCAGCCCGGTTCCCCCGCCGCAGAGCAGACCCGGCGATGAGTCTGCGGCTCGACGACGAAGAGAGCGCGCTGCTGAATGTGCTGGCGGATGCCGAGCACGTCTCGCTCCACGAGGCTGCACTGCGAGCCATCCGCCGCAGCGCCCGTGAGATCGTCCACAACGATCGTGTCCGCGCGGCGACTGCCGAGATGCTCGACCGCTGGGGCGGGGTACTCGACCAGCTCGGCGATGCGTGAGTAAGCGTCGCGATATCTTTCTGCGGGCAGCCGAAGAGATGGACAAGTACTGCGACGGAGCCCGTCGCGGTGCGCGGCACCCGTCGACTAGCAGGGGGAACGCGCGTGAGCAGTCATTCATCCTCGCCAGCCAGCAACGCCGGACCGGCACGGCGCGGGTTCCCCGTCACGGCGCGCGAGCTGCTGAGCTCACGAGGGCTGTGGGCTCTCCCGCTGATCGTGGGACCGGTTTTGCTAGTACTGATAACGGTGTTCTACATCGGGTCGGTGGCCGACCCTATCGGGCACCTGCATGGCCTGCCGGTCGCCGTGGTGAACTCCGACCGCGGCGCCGCGATCGGCACCCGGCGGATCGACATCGGCCAGCAGGTGCAGGCGGGCCTGTCGCGCACCCCTGCGGTCAGCGGCAGACTGGGGCTGACCGATACCACGCTGACGGCCGCTGAGCAGGGAATGGACCGCGGCGCCTACTACGCGACTGTCGTGATGCCCGCTGGCCTTACCGCCTCGCTGCTCCATCTGTCGGGGGTGTATCCGGGCGGGACGGCGTCGGGCACGCCCGAGTTCGTCATCCTGACCAACCCGCGGGCCGGCACGACCGCGGTGTCGCTGGCCTCCGGTGTGCTGCAGCCTGCGCTTGAGGCGGCTTCCAGGCAGATCGGCCGGCAGCTCGCCGCCATCGTGGCCGCTCCGCGATCAAGCCCGCTGACCAGGGAGTTCCTTGCCGACCCGGTCACAGTCACGACGGTTCAGTACCGGCCGCTGCCCAGTCATGCCGCGCTGGGGCTGAGCGCTTTCTACACAGCCCTACTGATCCTCATGTGCGGTTTTCTGGGCGGGATCATCGTGCACAACTCGGTGGACGTCGCCCTTGGATATGCCACCAGCGAAGTCGGACCCCGGTGGGGCCAGCGGAGGCCCGTGCCTATCAGCAGATGGCAGACCCTGCTCATCAAGTGGGTCATGGTCGTCCCCATTACCGGCCTGATGGCCGGGCTGATGGTCCTGGTCGCGACCGGGATCCTCCGGATGGACGCTCCGTACCCCTGGCTTCTCTGGCTGGTCGGATGGCTGGCTGCCGTCAGCGTGGCAGCGGGGACGGTCGTACTGTTCGCGGTACTCGGCTCGCCTGGACAGCTACTCGCCATGCTGATATTCGTCTACGCCGGGCTTGCCTCGGCCGGGGGCACCATCCCGGTGCAGGCCCTGCCGTCCTGGCTTGCCTGGCTGGCCCAGTTCGAGCCGCTGCGGCAGATCCTGGCCGGCACCCGGGCGATCCTGTACTTCCGTGCGATCGCCGGTGCCGGGCTGGCGCGGTCCGTCATCGCCGCGGCGTCGGGTCTCGTCTTCTGGCTGATCGTGGGCACGGTGCTGGTCAGGTGGTACGACCGCAGGGGGCTCAGTCGCATGAGTCCCGAACTGCTGGCCCACGTTCATGCCTCAGCGGATGCATTCAAAGCAGGGAACGTCGCAGCCACGGGCGACGAGTCAGGAAGCTAGGGCGGATCTAGCGCTGGCTCGACCGCAAACCGGATGCAGTCGCCCGGGCAAGCCCGGCTGGCCTCGCGCACGCGGTCGGCGTAGCCGTCGGAGATCTCCGCCGGGTCATCCGGGCCCGGTGCCAGAGCGCGGCCGTCCTGCCGGACGCGAGCCAGGCCGTCGTGATCGGAGCGGGCGAATACCCGCTGCTCGATCAGCTCGCACAGGCCAGCGCCGGTGCACCGGTCGATCTCGATCCAGACCTTCACGCCCGCCTCGCCGGCTCTCGCACGCCCTGGTTGGCAGGTACCAGGTCCTGCCACGCCTCGCCCGCGGCGATGATCTGCGAGGCGGCACCGATGCGCGCGAAGTCGCAGCCTTCGCCGAGGCCCAGCGGGGCGCCGCCCGCCGCCACCAGCCTGACCGAGTCGGCAAACAGCCGCCGCATCCGGATGATGGCCAGGTCGGCGGGAACGAGGTGCTCCTTCGACCGGTCGTACAGCAAACCCTCCGACAACTGGACCGCGGCGTCCTGAATCCTGTTCCCGCCGCGGAATCCCGCGAAGCTCTGCCCCGCTGCCATCGCAGCACGGTCTTGGGCGGGCAGCCGGATCCGGCGGTTCTCCGGCTCCGGTCCCCAGACCGCCGGGTCTACCCCGAGCGCCCGCCGGGACGCAGCACGCCCGCCTGCGCCGCCCGGCACCCTGAACACGCCGATCGACGAGCACGTGTAGTCATCGCGCGGCACGACGATGACCGCGCCAGTGGACACCCCGCCGATGAAAGCCGTATAAGGCATGGCGAACGCGGTGACGCGGACGAACCTCTTCCCCGGCTCACCCGTCACGTCCCTGATGGCTGCGTAGTGGAAGCCGAAGGGCGTGTTCTCGACCTCGATCCGCGGCGCGTTGTCATTGCTTGGCCACACAGCGGCCGGGGCGCGACCCGCGCCGGGTGTCGGCATGTCCAGGTCCCACGGCTCCCCAGGGAAGTCGAAAGTCCCGACGCTGCGCGGCCCCGCGCCCATGGTGGCGAGCGTGTCCAGGTGCAGGATCGCCACGTGCGAGGAGTCAATGGAGCCTTCCTGGACCTGCATCCAGTTGCAGTCCATGATCATCTCGCTGATGGCCAGCTCGCCGGGTGCTGCCTCGGTCCACGAGAACGCGGGGAACGGCGGCTCGGTGCCAGCCGGGCCCAGGTAGACCCAGCCGAGTCCGCCGACCTCGCGGACCGGGTAGGCGCCGTGCCTGACCCGCTCGCGGAAGGTGGACGTCTCGAGGTTCGGCGTCTCGAGGATCGTTCCGTCCGCCGCGTATTTCCAGCCGTGGTAGAGGCAACGGATGCCGCCCTCCTCCACCCGGCCGAGCACGAGCGAGGCGCCGCGGTGGCAGCACAACTCGTCGAGGAAGCCCAGCCGCCCGACCGAGTCCCGGAAGGCGACGAAGTTCTCGCCGAGGACCCTGACTCGGATCGGCGGGCAGTCCGGCTCGGGCAGGTCCGCCGCCTGGAACGCCGGCGTCCAGTACCTGCGCAGGACCTTGCCCATAGGTGTGCCGGGGCCGACCCGGCACAGCGCCTCGTTCTCCGCGGCGGTCAGCATGGCTCTCCTCCTCCTTCGAGTCCTCGGGCGGCTGTGGCCGGCTCCGGCGGCTCAGGAGACGACGGGCTCGTAGGTGGCCACCGCTGGGTCGGCGATGAGCGGCAGGCCGAGCAGCATCAGCGGGCAGTCACGGGCGACCTCGCCTGACCTGGCGGCAGCCACGGCGTCATACACAGCCGGGTTCACCCGCATCGACGTCGGCTGCGCGCCGCTTCCCCAGGCTGTCCAGATCCGCGAGCACGCGTTGTCGATAACGACAGACAGCCAGAGCACGCCACTCAAGGTCCGCCGGCCCGGCACCGGTTGTCAAGGCCGCCCGGACGGTCGATGGTCAGCGGAGCGCAGATATCACATTTTCAGTCTGGTGCTGGCGTCGCCGCAGGCCGCCAGCACCGTACGTACGCAGCGCTGACACACCCGTGGTAGGTTCCAGCCGTGTCAGCCCCACAGGTCCGAGCGCGAGGCCAGGCCGGGTCCGACTCCCCCGCTGCGCACACCGCAGACTGGAGTCTCCGCGCCATCCTCGCCGACCTGTTCCCGGCGCCAGCCGACGAACCGGCCCCGCGCGGCGTCCTCCCGCGCTGGGGGCTCGTCCTCCTCCAGGTCGCACTCGTAGCCGTGGGAGCGCTGGTCATGCTGGCCCGCATCGGCGGCAGGCCAGCCTGGGAGGCGGTCTACGCCGAAGACCCCGGCATCTACCTGCCCTGGGCGCTCGGCCATCCCTGGCACCTGCTGGAGTCCTACGCCGGCTACCTGCAGCTCGTCCCCCGCCTCATCGGCCAGGTCGCAGCCTTGGTGCCAATTCGGGACGCATCGGTTCCGTTCGCCGTGGGCGGAGCACTGGTCGCTGCTGGGTGTGCCCTGTTCACCTACCACGCCAGCGCCGGGCAGGTCAGCTCCCGCTGGCTCCGTGCCGTGCTCGGCCTGTCCGTGCTGCTGCTGCCCGTGGCGCAGCTCGAGATCGCCGACACCGGCCTCAACGCCATCTGGTACCTGCTGGCCGCCTTGTTCTGGGCGGCGCTGTGGCGGCCGCGCTCGCGGTCCGGCGCCGTGGTCGCCGCGGTGGTCGCATTCGCCGCGGCAGCGTCAACCTCGCTCGCCCTCCTGTTCGTACCGTTCTTCGTGGCTCGCGCGATCACCGTGCCCCGGCGCGTCCGCGAGCACGCCGCGACCATCGGCTGGGCGGCCGGCTCCGTGCTCCAGCTCGCCGTCGTTCTGTCCAGCCACCAGTCCCGGTTCCTGCCGCACAACCCCTACCACGCGGTGCTGTTCTACCTGCACGACGTCCTGCTGCCCGCGCTCGGCTGGCACCTGTCCTGGCATCTCCGCGACGCCATCGGGCTCACGGCCGGCAGCGTGCTGGTCGGCGGCTTGATCGCCATCGCGCTCCTCGCCGGGCTTGCGCTGAAGGACCGGCGGTGCACGGTGTTCGTCGTCACCGCCGTGGGTACCGGCCTCGTCCTCGCGGGCTTCACCTCGGTCCTAGCCTGGGGCGGGGCGGCGCTGCCGATCACGGTCGGGACCGAGCACGGAGCCCGTTACTCCACGGTCCCGATCCTGCTGCTGATCGCCGCCCTCGTCGTGGTGGCTGACACCTGCGCCCGCCGCTGGTGGCCGCGTCCGAGGGCTGTCGTCGCGGTCACCGTGCTCGCCGCGGTCCTCGCGGTCGGCTGGGTTACCGACTTCCGTTACCCTGTGGCGCGCGTCACCGGATCTGACTGGGTCCTGACCGCCGACCAGTGGCTCAGCTACTGCCAGCACAAGCCGGCGGGTACCATCACCGTCACCTTCCCCAACTACTGGGGCGGCGGCACCCTGCACAACTCATTCAGCTGCTCGAGCCTGCGTGGCTGACGGCCGGTTCCGGCCGGCCGAGGTTCAGCCAGCCAGCCGGCTGGCTACGCGTCGGGACCGTAGCTCGGCGGAGCGACGACGAGCGGGTCGGTCCGTACGTCGATCACGGCCGGCAGCCCGGAAGCTCGCGCCTTCTCGAGGGCAGCGGCGAAGTCCGCGGGATCGTCGACCCGCTCGCCGTGGCAGCCAAAGCCGCGGGCTACGTCGGTGAAGCTGGCGTCGGTGAACGTCCAGTTCCTCGCCTGGTCGGTGTTCCCCGCATCCCAGAGCCTGGCTTCCTGGTTCATCGACCGATTGTTGTTGACCACCACGATGACGTTGACGCCGTACCGGCGAGCGGTTTCCAGCTCGGCGATGTGGTAGTAGAACCCCGCGTCGCCGGTGAGGCAGATGACCTCGCGGTCCGGCAGCGCGCACTTGGCGCCGATCGAGGCAGGCAGACTCCAGCCGAGTGACCCTGCCGCGCGGACCATGGACTGCCCGTCGCGCAGCTGGACGTGCCGGGCGCTCCAGGCCCCCGCGTGCCCGGTGTCCCCGACGATGATGCCGTCGCCGGCCATCTCGGCCGCCACCTGGGCGAACAATCGCTCCGGGCGGATCTGGACGGCAGCCGAGGACTCGGCCGCGGCGATCTCGCGCCGCCATTCGCCGCGCAGCTCGGCGACGCGGTCCAGCCAGGCCTGCGGCGCTGGGCCCGAGATCCCGGCGGTGAGCTGCACGACCGCGGCCTGGACGTCCGCGACCAGCGGCACGCCGACCGGGAAGTTCCGGCCGATCTCCTCTCCCCTGGCGTCAACCTGGATGATCGTGGCGTCATCCGGGATGAGGGTCCAGTTCCGGGTTGTCATGCTGCCCAGCGACGAGCCCAGCACCAGGATGACGTCCGCCTCGAGCAGCACCCTGTTGGCGCCGTCGGCGCCGTACTGCCCGGCGACGCCGGCATACAGCGGGTGGTGGTAGGGCATCGTCGCCATGCCATTCAGGCTCATCACGACCGGCACCTGCGCGGCTTCGGCGAACGCCCGCACCGCCGCCGTCGCGCGCGACCGCGCCACCCCGTTACCGGCCAGCACGACCGGGCGGCGCGCGGCGGCCAGCACCGACAGCGCCTGCGCCACCGCAGCCGGATCCGCCTGGGGCCGGTCGCTCGGCGCGATCCCGTAGCGGGCCTCGGCTCGCCCGTCACCGGCCGCCGGGGCATCGCCGGTGGCACCGGTTGCACCCGCGATTTCCAGGTGCACGGGCCGGCACGCGGGGCTGGCCGCGGTGCGGAACGCCTGGCGCAGCAGATCAGGGAACCTGCTGTCATCCGGGACGTGCCCGTTCCACTTCGTGACCGCCTCGAAGGCGCCGTGATCGTCCACATCCTGGTAGAGATTGCGGTGCCGGGTGGCGGCGCCCGGCACGCCGGACAGGGCCACTACCGGCACCCACGCCATATACGGGTCGCGCAGGCCGGAGGCGAGGTTGGAGGAGCCGATGGCCTGCGCGCCGCAGACGCCGACCTTGCCGCTGACCCGCGCGTAGCCGTCGGCCATGTAGGCCGCCGCCTTCTCGCCGTGACACATGACCGGGGTGATGCCCATCGCCGACATCTGCTTGAGCGCCTCAGGCAGGATGACGGGCACGAAGAAGAAATGACTGACGCCGTAGCCGCGGAACATCGCGGCGATCTGCTCGCTCGTCTGCACCTGCCCAGCCCCTTTCCGCGCCTGCGGTCGGCACCTGCCGTCAGTGCCTGCCGTCAGCGCGCGCTGTCGGCGCGCCTGGCGCACATTGTCCGACAATTTCAGTCTGGGCAGACGGAGACCGGGTGGTCAAGCTAGTCGGCCGCCCGGTTGCTCACGCAACCTCGGCCATCGCCTGCGCGAACTGGGCCTGGTACAACCGGGCGTAGGCTCCGCCGGCGCCCAGCAGCTGGTCGTGGGTGCCCTGTTCCACGATGCGGCCATCTTCCATGACCAGGATGACGTCGGCGTCCCGGATCGTGGACAGCCGGTGCGCGATGACGAAGCTGGTCCGGCCCTGGCGCAGCGACGCCATCGCCCGCTGGATGAGCACCTCGGTCCTGGTGTCGACCGAGCTCGTGGCCTCGTCCAGGATCAGCACGGCCGGGCGGGCCAGGAACGCCCTGGCGATCGTGATGAGCTGCCGCTCCCCCGCGCTCACGTTGGTGCCGTCGTCGTCGAGCACCGTGTCGTATCCGTGCGGGAGCGTCCGCACGAACCGGTCGACATAGGTAGCCCTGGCCGCCTCGACCACGTGCTCATGAGTGGCACCGGGCAGGCCGTAGGCGATGTTCTCCTCGATCGTGCCGCCGAACAGCCAGGCGTCCTGCAGCACCATGCCGGTCAGCGACCGGAGCTCCTCGCGGCTCATGGCCGAGGTGTCGACGCCGTCGAGCCGGATGTGGCCCGAGTCGATCTCGTAGAACCGCATCAGCAGATTGACAAGCGTTGTCTTGCCGGCGCCGGTGGGCCCGACGATCGCGACCGTGTGGCCAGGCTCGACGACCAGCGACACGTGCTCGATCAGCGGCCGGTCCGGGGCGTACCGGAACGACACGTCGTCGAACTCCACCAGCCCCCGCACGTGCGCGGGCCGCGTCGGCTCGGCCGCGTCGGGAGCCTGCTCCTCGGCATCCAGCAGCGCGAACACTCGCTCCGCCGACGCCACCGCCGACTGCAGCATGTTCGCCATGCTTGCGACCTGGGTCAGCGGCTGGCTGAATTGCCGCGAGTACTGGATGAACGCCGTCACGGCCCCCAGCGTGAGCGTGCCGCCCGCCATCAGCAGGCCGCCGACGACAGCCACCAGCACGTAGTTGAGGTTCGAGACGAACATCATCACCGGCTGGATGGTGCCGGAGATGAACTGGGCCCGGTAGCTGGCGTCGTAGAGCGCCTCGTTCTGCTCGGTGAAGCTCTGCATGGCCGCCTCGCGCTGGCCGAACGCGGTGACCAGCGCGTGCCCGGTGTACATCTCCTCGATGTGGCCGTTCAGCCGGCCGGTGTAGCGCCACTGCCGGATGAAGTGCGGCTGCGCCCGCTTGGCGATCTTGCGCATGGCATACGCGGACGCTGGCACGGTCACCAGCGCGATCAGCGCCAGTTCCCAGGAGATAACGAACATCAGCGTCAGCACCCCGACGATGGTGAACATGGAGGTGACCAGCTGGCTGAGCGTCTGCTGCATCGACTGCTGCAGGTTATCTATGTCGTTGGTGACCCGGCTCAGGATCTCGCCGCGCGGCTGGCGGTCGAAGTAGCTGAGCGGCAGCCGGGACAGCTTGGCCTGCACCTCGTTACGCAGCCGGAACACCGTCCGCTGTACCACGGTCGCGGTGAGCCTGCCCTGGATGGCTGCGCACACCCCGCTGCCGATGGTCATCGAGACCACGACCGCGAGGATCTGCCCGACGTGCCCGAAGTCGGGTCCGCGCCCGGTGCGGTCGATGACGCCGTAGAAGATCACGTTGACGGCCTCGCCGAGCATCCGCGGCCCGAGCACCGCCAGCGTCACGCTGCCGATCGCGAACACCAGCGCGGTCGCGACCAGCGGCCGGTGCGGCCGTAGCTGACGCACGAGCCGGCGACTCGAGCCGGCGAAGTCCAGCGCCTTCTCCGTGGACATGCCGCCCATGAAGGCACCCGGTCCGCGGCCGGCGCCGGGACCGATACCGCGAGCCGGCCCCAGTCCGCGCTCGGGCGTGGCCCGCTCCCCCGCCTCCGGGCTAGCCGACGTGACCTGACCGTCGGCCGCGCCGCGCTCCCCCGCTGATCGCGCGCTCACGCTGCGGCCTCCTGCTCGGTCAGCTGGGAGAGCACGATCTCCCGGTAGGTGTCGCTGGCAGTCATCAGCTCGCCGTGCGTCCCGGTGGCCACGATCCGCCCGCCGTCGAGCACCACGATCTGGTCCGCGTGCCGGATCGTGCTCACCCGCTGCGCCACGATGATCATCGTCGCGTCGGTGACCTCGGCGGCCAGCGCTGCCCGCAACCGGGCGTCAGTGGCGTAGTCGAGCGCCGAGAACGAGTCGTCGAACAGGTAGATGTGCGGCCGGTGCACGAGCGCCCTGGCGATCGCCAGCCGCTGGCGCTGGCCGCCGGACACGTTCGTGCCGCCCTGCGCGATCGGCGAGTCCAGCCCGGCCGGCATCCGCCCGACGAAGTCGCGGGCCTGTGCGATCTCCAGGGCCCGCCACAGCTCGGCGTCCGTCGCTGCCTGGTTGCCGTAGCGCAGGTTGCTGGCCACGGTGCCGGAGAACAGGTACGGCTTCTGCGGCACCAGGCCGACCGCAGCCGACAGTGCCGCCGGGTCGAGCTCGCGCACATCGACGCCGCCGACGAGCAGCGATCCTGCGGTCACGTCGACCAGCCGCGGGATGAGATTGACCAGGGTGGTCTTGCCGCTGCCGGTGCCGCCGATGATCGCGGTGGTCTGGCCGGGCCGCGCGATGAGGCTGACGTCGTGCAGCACCGTCTGCTCGGCACCCGGGTAGCGGAATTCGACGTTCCGCAGCTCGAGCAGCCCCGGCTCGATCACGGCGGACACCGCCTGGGTGGGCGCGGCGAGGTCCGGCTCGGTGTCGATGACCTCCATGATCCGCTCGGAGCTCACCTCGGCGCGGGGCACGAGCATGAACATGAACGTCGCCATCATCACCGACGTGAGAATCTGCGCGAGATACGTGATGAAGGCGGTGAGCGAGCCGATCTGCATGCTGTGATCGGCGATCAGGTGCCCGCCGAACCACACGACGGCGGTGGTCGACAGGTTCAGCACGAGCATCACCGACGGCACCATCAGCGCCATGAGCTTTCCGGCCCCGAGCGAGACGTCGAACAGTTCGGAGCTCGCCTGGCCGAACCGGTCACGCTCGCGGTCGTCGCGGACGAAGGCCCGGATGACCCGGACGCCGGTGATCTGCTCGCGCAGCACCTGGTTGATCCCGTCCAGTCGCTCTTGCATCTGCCGGAACAGCGGCCGCATCCGCGAGATGATCAGCGTGACCAGCACGCCGAGCAGCGGCACCGCGACCACGAGCAGTGACGACAGCCGCACGTCCTGATTCAGCGCCAGGATGATGCCGCCGACGCACATGATCGGCGCGGACAGCAGCAGCGTGAACGTCATGATCGCCAGCATCTGCACCTGCTGGACGTCGTTGGTGGTCCTGGTGATCAGCGACGCCGTGCCGAACTGGTTCACCTCGCGATCAGAGAACTGCTGCACGTGGCTGAACAGCGCGTGCCGCAGGTCCCGGCCGAGCGCCATCGCCGTCCGCGCGCCGAAGTACACCGCCCCGATGGCGCAGCCGATCTGCGCCACGGTGATGACCAGCATCAAGCCGCCGGTTGTCAGGATGTAGTGGGTGTTGTCGAGGATGACGCCCCTGTCGATGATGTTCGCGTTGAGCGTCGGCAGGTACAGCGTGGCGATGGTCTGCGCAAGCTGCAGCACCATCACGAGCGCAAGCGGCGTGCGGTACGGCCGCAGGAAGCTGCGCAGCAGGCGAATCAGCAACGGTTTCTCTCTCGGTGCGGTTGAAGGGAACGGGGTCGATGGTGGCTCACCGTCACCGCCGGGCCGCGGCGTCCGGCGCCGGCGGGGGCAGCACCTCGCGCATGCCGTCAGCGAGCTGCTCCAGGCTTGCCTTGATCACGGGGGCCAGTGCGGTCGGCGGGTCGGCGTGCAGCCAGCGCTCCATCGCCGCCTGCACGGCCGCCGTGACGGACGCGGCCAGGATGCGCGGGAACATGCCGCGCCCGGTCCGGAAGCCGAGACGTGTCGCGATCGCCTCGGCGAGCGAGTACTGCGTCATGGCCTGGACCTTGAGGTACTCGCCGTGCAGCGCCGGGGTGCGCGTGACCAGCCGGAGGCCGGCCAGCCAGTCCTCGTCGGGTGCCCGGTCCGCGGCAGCGTACTCGGACATCACGGCGGCCACGATCGCGTCCCACAGCGGCTCGCTTGCGGGCCGCTCGCGCAGTGTCGCGCCGATCCGGACGGCCCGGTCGAAGCCGAGCGCGCAGATCGCCTCGTACTTGCTGCTGAAGTAGTTGTTGAACGTCCGGGCCGACACGCCAGCCGCGTCGGCGATGTCCTCGACCAGCACGTTCTCCAGGCCACGGGCCCTCGCCAGCCGCAGGGCAGCCACGCCGAGCGCGTGCCGGGTCGCGACCTTCTTGCGCTCGCGCAGCCCGCCGGGCTCATGCTCATGCTCCGTGGCGAGCGGCTGGCGTGCGGTGGTCACGGAACACAGCATAGCCAAACTTGCGGGCCACGCAACTTTGCTGATCAGGCAAATTTCATGGGATGCTGGCGCCGATGCACGGACGCACCAGCACCGCGGATGCCGCGGGCACCTGGCGGCTCGGCGACCTGACGGTCAACCGGCTGGGCTTCGGCGCCATGCGGCTGCCGCAGCGCGGTCCGGCCCTCACCAGCGACGCCGCTCCGAGCGATCGCGCTGCGGCGATCGCGGTGCTGCGCCGCGCAGTCGAGCTCGGCGTCAACCACATCGACACCGCCGACTTCTACTTCTCGCCGCTCCGGTCGGCCAACGAGCTGATCAACACGGCGCTGGCGCCGTATCCAGAGGGCCTGGTCATCGTCACCAAGGTCGGACCGCGGCGGGACGCGGCCGGCGCGTGGATGGCGGCCGCCAGGCCCGGCGAGCTGCGCGGTCAGGTCGAGCAGAACCTCCGTCAGCTCGGCCGCGATCACCTGGACGTGGTCAACCTGCGCCGAATGCCGAGCATGGGAGACTCGATCGCCGAGCACTTCGGTGCCCTCGCCGACGTGCGCGACGCCGGGCTCATCCGCCACCTCGGCGTCTCCGGCGTGAGCCCCGAGGACTTCGCGGTCGCCCGGCAGATCGCCCCCGTGGTGTGCGTGCAGAACGCCTACGGCATCGGCCGCAGCGCTGACCCGCTGCTGCGGACCTGCGGTGAGCTGGGCGTCGCCTTCGTGCCCTTCTTCACCATCGCGGGGGCCAGCCGTCACGGCGGGCCCGGCGAAGAGCCGGCCGAGCTGCTCGCCATCGCCAGCGCGCACGGCGCCACGCCCGCGCAGGTCCGGCTCGCCTGGACGCTGCAGCAGGGCCAGCACGTGCTGGCCATCCCCGGCACCGGAAGCGTGCCCCATCTCGAGCAAAACGTCGCCGCAGCCGCACTCCGGCTCTCGGCCTACGAGCTCGCGACGCTCGCCGCTATGCCGGCTTGACGAGAACCACAGCCAGCTAGCCGGCTGCCGATGATCGACCGCGTCCCTGAGCGCGGCCGCGAACGCTGCCACCGTCTGATCCGCGTCGTAGCGGACCCGGTTGAACCGCCGGTCCACGATCCGCTGGACCCGGAGCCGCACCGGGTTGAACAGCGCCGCCGCCGCGAGTGTCGCCGCGGCTACCGCCACCGCGGTGTGGAACCGCGCCGCCCGTCCCGGCCGCCAGGAACAGCCAGCCGAGGCGGTTCCCGGTTCGCGCGGCGACCACAGCGCCGACGAGAGCCACCGCGAATTCGACCGGGATGAACGCCAGCTTCGAGTTCCAGGTCTCGCCGCCGGTGAACGCGATGATCATGCTCGCCGCCATCAGCACGACCACGAGGCCGAGCAGCGTCCAGGCCAGTCGACCGCCCCGGTGCAGCCGAGCTGCGGCCGTCGTCCGAGCGGGGCTCAGGCGAGCCAGTTCCGACATGACGACCGACCTCCCTACGCGCTCGACGGATGCGAGGCTATCCAGCCACCGCTACGGAATCGTTACGGTCATCGGGCTGCTGCCATCCCGCCGCGGGTGCGGGCGTGTCCCGCAGCCGCAGCAGCGGGGACAGCAGCAGCCAGGCCGGGGCGAGGGCGACGCCGATCGCGGCTACCCAGATGGCGTCGCGGTCACCCAGCAAGCTGCCGAGCACGCCGCCGAGGAGTCCGCCGAGCGGGATCGTGCCCCAGACGATGAACCGGATCGTGGCGTTCATGCGGCCGAGCAGCTGGGGCGGGCAGAGCAGCTGCCGGAACGACGCCTGGTTCACGTTATAGACCACAGAGCCCAGGCTGGTCATGAACGCGGCCACGCCGAAGAGGGCCAGGCCGGGTCCCGGCGAGGTCAGCGGGATGAGAAGCGCGAACGGCGCCGTGACCACCCCGGAGACCCAGATGATGCGAGCCGATCCGAGCCGACGACGAAGCTGCGTTGCAGTAAGCCCGCCGATCACGCCCCCGATCGCGCCGGCTGACATGATGAGGCCGATCGTGCTCGCGTGCAGGTGCACCTGACGGACCAGGAACACCACGACGATCGCGTAGATCGCGGAGCTGAACAGGTTCCACGTCGACGTGCAGCCGGCGATCATCCGCAGGATCGGCTCCCGCACGACGAAGCTGACGCCCTCGGCCACCTCGCCGCGCATCGTGCGCGGCCCCGCCTTGACCGGCGCCGGCTCGCGCTCGCGGATGGCTACCAGGGAGAGCACCGACACGATGAAGCTGGCGGCATCGGCGCCGAACGCGATCGGCGCGCCGAGCAAGCCGATCAGAAAGCCCGCCACCGAGGGTCCGCCGACTTGCGCGAGCGAGACGCTGACCTGCAGCTTGGCGTTAGCGTCGACGACCTTGTCCAGGCCGACCAGGCTAGGCAGATACGACATGTAGGCGACGTCGAAGAACACGCTCGCCACTCCGGTGACGAAGGCCACGAGGTAGAGCTGGCCGAGGGTGAGGACGCCGAGCCCGTACGCCGCCGGTATCGACGCGAGCATGACGGCCCGGATCGCGTCTGCAGCGATCATGATCGGCCGGCGTCGCAGTCGGTCGACCCAGGCACCGGCCGGCAGACCCACGAGCAGGAAGGCCGCGTACCCAGCGGTCGTCAGCAGGCCCACCTGGAGCGTGGATGCGTGCAGCACCAGCACGGCCGCGAGCGGCAGAGCCAGCGTCGTCACCTGGCTGCCGAGCTCGCTGATGCTCTGCCCGAACCACAGCCGGCGAAAGGCAGACTGACCGATGAGCGTGCTGCTGGCGCGCCGGTGACGACCGGGCGGACGAGCAGCGCGCACGGTCACCAGTTGAGTGTTATCAATCGATTGACACTTGTCAACTGGTACTGTCGTCCTCATGTCAGCGGGAGCCGCAGCCGAGCCCGAGCCGGACCTGGCCGCCGGGCGGCAGCCGACTCCGCGGCGGCCGGCCACGCTGCAAGAGGCGCGGGCGCTCGCCCACCCGCTGCGCATCCGCATTCTGCGGCTGTGCCTGGATCACGCGCGTACCAACTCTGAACTGGCGACCGCTCTTGCCCAGCAGCCGGCCACCGTGCTCTACCACGTCCGCACGTTGCTGCGCACCGGCTTCCTGGTCGAGGAGCCGCCGCGGCCCGGCCCGCGCGGCACCGTGGCGAAGCCATACCGCGCGACCGGCAAGTCAGCGCGCCTCGACGACACGATGTCGCGCGAGGACACCGCGGTCATGCGCGCCATCGTCGAGGCGGTGGCTGCCGAGGTCGACGAGGCCGGTCCCGGTGCGCTGCTGCACGGAGTCCGGATGCCGTTGTGGCTGACGCCCGATCAGCTCGCGGAGCTGCTAGCGCAGTTCCGCGCGGTACTCGAGAAGTTTCCGAGTGCCGACGAGTACCTCACGGCTGAGGCCGCTCCGGGCACCGACCCCTACGCGCTGCTGCTGATCGTCCACAAGCGCCGCATTGCTAGTACCGGGACGCACGAGGACTAGCGGATTTACGACAACATCGTCCTGACGTCGTCGTGACCCATGGCCATGTCGCAATTTCGCTAGTCTACCAGGGTGACATGAGCGAGGCTGGGAACATGCCCGCAGAACGGATCCAGCCAGACAGAGAGCGATGCATCCGCGCCGTCCAGTCCAAGGACGCGCGATTCGACGGGTGGTTCTTCACCGCCGTGCTGACGACCGGCATCTACTGCCGGCCAAGCTGCCCGGTCGCACCGCCCAAGCCCGCGAACATGCGGTTCTTTCCCAGCGCCGCCGCGGCACAGCAGGCCGGATTCCGCGCGTGCAAGCGATGCCGGCCGGATGCGAGCCCCGGCTCGCCGGAGTGGGACGTCCGCGCCGACCTGGTCGCCAGGGCGATGCGGCTCATCGCCGACGGCGTCGTGGATGACGGAGGCGTGCCCGCGCTGGCGCGCCGGCTCGGCTACAGCGTCCGCCAGGTCGAACGGCAGCTGCTGATGGAGCTTGGCGCTGGCCCGCTGGCGCTGGCCCGGGCGCAGCGCGCACAGACCGCGCGCCTGCTGATCGAGACGACCGTGCTGACCATGAGCGAGGTTGCGTTCGCGGCCGGCTTCGCCAGCATCAGAGCCTTCAACGACACCATCCGCGAGGTGTTCGCGCTCGCCCCGAGCCAGCTGCGGGAGCGGGCCGGGCGGGCCCGGGCTGCCGAGCGCCGGCCTGACGGTGCGGCCGCGCCGCATCGGGCCCTGACACAGCTGGCGCTGCGGCTGCCGTTCCGCGCTCCGCTACAGCCCGACAGCCTCTTCGGCCACCTCGCCGTTACCGCCGTACCCGGCGTCGAAGAGTGGCGCGATGGAGCCTACCGGCGCACGCTCCGGCTGCCGCACGGTCACGGGATCGTGGGTCTGCGTCCCGAGCCCGATCACGTGAGCTGCCGACTGTGGATAGCCGACCTGCGGGACCTCGCGAGCGCGATCAGCAGATGCCGTCGCCTGCTCGACCTGGATGCCGATCCAGTCGCGGTGGCCGACCTGCTGTCCGCAGACGAGGCGCTAGCGCCGCTGGTGCGCAAGGCACCGGGACGCCGGGTGCCCCGGACCGTCGACCCGGCCGAGTTCGCCCTGCGCGCGGTGATCGGCCAGCAGGTGTCGATCGGCGCCGCCCGCACCCACGCCGCGCGGCTCGCGTTCGCGTGCGGCGACCTGGTGGCCGACCCCGGCGGCGAGCTCACCAGGCTGTTCCCGGACCCGGCAGCGCTCGCGGCGGCGGAGTCGCCGGCCCTGCCGAGGTCGCGGCGCGAGTCCTTCGCCGCCCTCGCGCACGCGCTAGCCACCGGCAGCATCGACCTCAGCGTCGGCAGCGACTGGCACGAAGCGCGGCAACGGCTTGCTACCATGCCTGGCCTCGGCCCGTGGACCATCGAGACGATCGCGATGCGCGCGCTCGGCGACCCCGACGCGTTCCCGGCATCGGACCTCGCCGTGCGGGTGGGCGCACGCCAGACGGGTCTGCCGGACGCGGCGCCTGCCCTGATCGCCAGGGCGGTCACCTGGCGGCCGTGGCGCTCCTATGCCGTCCAGTACCTGTCGGCGGCCACCCAACA
Source organism: Streptosporangiaceae bacterium (assembly GCA_030037785.1). Lineage (GTDB taxonomy): Bacteria > Actinomycetota > Actinomycetes > Streptosporangiales > Streptosporangiaceae > JAJYUU01. The sequence continues at coordinate 11,863 of JASHQA010000047.1, read as the reverse complement.
CGCCGTCAATCACCTTCCCGACTAGCGGAACGGAGAGCCACCCCATGCACACGCACGCGATCATCGGCAGCCCCATCGGCCCCCTCACGCTCGTTGCCGCGGACGGCCTGCTCACCGGCCTGTACCTGGACGCGGCAGGTTCGTACCGGGCCGGGCACGCGCCGGGCGCCGAGGTTCTTGGCCGACCCGCCGATCCGGCGAGCGAGCCGTTTGCGACCGCCGCGGATCAGCTGGCCGCCTACTTCGAGGGCAGGCTGACCCAGTTCTCCCTGCCGCTCGCCGCGCGGGGCACGCCGTTCCAGCGTCGTGTCTGGACCGGGCTACGGGAGATTCCCTACGGCGAGACGTGGTCGTACGGACAGCTCGCGGGGAAGGTCGGTAACCCGGCGGCGGCGCGTGCGGTCGGCCTGGCCAACGGGCGCAACCCGATCGCCATCGTGATCCCCTGCCACCGCGTCATCGGCTCAGACGGGAGCCTCACGGGCTACGGCGGCGGCCTGGACCGCAAGCGGTACCTGCTCGACCTCGAGGCGAGAGTCCGGCAGCAGCCGTAACGGTCGGCGGCTATCCGGCGCCGAACAGCGCGCTGACCGACTCGCCCTCGTGGATACGCCGGATGGCTTCGGCCAGCGCGGGAGCGACCGAGATCACGCGCAGCTCGGCGCGGCTGCCGGCCGCAGCCGGCAGCGTGTTGGTGCAGACGATCTCGCGCACCAGCGGTTGCGCCGTGATGCGCTCCAGTGCCTCGTCGGCGAACAACCCGTGGGTGCACGCGATGCGGACCGACCGCACGTCCCGCTCGCGCAGCCGGCCAAGCAGTTCGACGACGGTCGTGCCGCGCGCGATCTCGTCATCCAGCACGATCACGTCCCGGCCCGTCACATCGCCGATGATCGAGCTGATCGTCACGCGCTGGTCGCTGTGCCGCTCCTTCGCACCCGCCGCCACCGGGAGCTGCAGCATCCTCGCCAGCGCGGCGGCGTTCTTGGCGTTGCCGAGGTCTGGCGACACCACGACGAAATTGGCGAGGTCCAGCCGGCTGAAATGGGTCGCGAATTCGCGCAGCGCGTGCAGGTGGTCCACCGGAACGGAGAAGAAGCCGTGCACCTGCGGCGCGTGCAGGGTCATTGCGAGCACCCTGCTGGCGCCCGCGGTCGCCAGCAGGTCAGCGACGAGCCGACCGCCGATCGAGATCCGCGGCATCGACTTCTTGTCCGACCGTGCATAGGCGTAGTACGGGATGACGGCGGTCACCCTGGCCGCCGACGCGCCGCGGGCCGCATCCAGCATGAGCAGCAGCTCAACGAGGTTCTCCTGGACAGGGGGCCCAAGCGGCTGGATGACGAAGACGTCTCGCTCCCGGCAGTTGGCCAGCAGCTGCACTTCGAGGCAGTCGTTGGCGAATCGGGTCAGCCGCACCGGGCGGAGCGGCACGTCGAGGTGCGCGCAGATTTCCTCGGACAGCGCCGGGTGCGCGCTGCCGCTGAAGACCACGATCTCCCGCACAGTGCCAGGCTAGACCGCTACCCGACCGCCTCGACGGCTAGCTGCCTGGCCGCCTCGGCCAGCCACTGGGCCGGCTCGGTCATCGCCTCCTCCGGGCTCCCGGCCAGCGCGACGAGCTCCCTAGAGTGCGCCGTCAGCGGCGGCGTCGCTGTCGATCCCGCCACCACTGCGACCGGCACGCCTGCCTTACCGGCCATTGTCCGGACGGTGCCGACGACCTTACCGGCCAGCGACGTGGCGTCATAGCGGCCTTCCCCGGTGATCACGAGGTCCGCGTCGGCCAGCGCGTGCGGCAGGCCCGCGATGGCTGCGATCTGCTCGGCGCCGGGCACAAGCCGCGCGCCCCAGGCGGCCGCCAGTCCGTAGCCGCAGCCGCCCGCCGCGCCAGCGCCCGGCTGGGCCGGATCGCCGCCCAGCAGTTCTGCCAGCCTCATCAGTCCGTCCTCGAGCACGTCGATGTCACCTGGCGTCGCCCCTTTCTGCGGGCCGAAGGCAGCCGCCGCCCCGGCCCGGCCGAGCAGCGGAGCCCGGACGTCGGTGAGGCAGTTGACGCCGGCCACTGGCGGCTTGCGGAGGCCGGACAGGTCGACCGCAGCCAGCCGGGTCAGCGCACCGCCGCCCAGCGCCAGGGGCTGTCCCGCCTTGTCGAGAAACCTGCCTCCGAGAGCCGCCAGCAGGCCGGTGCCGCCGTCCGTGCATGCTGAGCCGCCCAGCGTGATCATGATCCGCAGGATCCCGGCGTCCAGCGCGTGCCGGATCAGCTCGCCGACGCCGTAACTATGAGCGTCGAGCGGGATGAGCTCGCCTAGCAGGGGCAGCCCGGCGGCGATCGCGAGCTCGACGACACCAACGCTCCCGGTCAGCTCGAGCCAGGCCGCCTTCACCAGGGCCTCACCAGGGCCGCTCACCACGACGTGGTGCCAGCGGCTGCCCGGATGCGTGGCGGCGAGCACCGCGAGCGTCCCCTCGCCGCCGTCGGCGAGCGGGATCTCGACCAGCGTGTCGCCCGGCCGGGCCGCCCGCCAGCCAGCGGCCAGAGCTCGGGCCGCTGCTGCCGCGCCGATGCTGCCCTTGAACGAGTCCGGCGCTATCACCACGCGCATCTGCGATCAGCCCCGGTAGGTCGGCAGCTTGAGCGCCGTCCTGATCGCCCGCTGGACCTGCTCCTTCGGCGGCCGTGCGTCGACCGACACGACGTACTCCTTACGCGAGAAGATCGCGAGCACCGGATTGGTCTTGCCGTGATAATCACGCAGCCGGACCGCCAGGGCTTCCGCGTTGTCGTCCTCGCGCTGCACGAGCTTCCCGTCGCACACGTCGCACTTGCCTTCCTCGCGCGGGCTGGCGTCGATGAGGTTGTAGTCCATGCCGCAGTTGTCGCAGTGTCGGCGCGCCATCACCCGGCGCCGCACCTCGCTGTCGGGCAGCTCAAGATGGATGACGCCGTCGATGTCGTAGCTTTCCAGGAAGAATTCCGCCTGCCGCTCATTGCGCGGGAAGCCGTCGATGATGAAGCCGTAGTTCCAGTCGTGCTGGCCCAGCCGGTCTTTCACCACGCCCTCGACCAGGTCGTCGCCGACCAGCTCCCCCGCGGCCATCGTCCGTCGCACCTGCGCACCCAGCTTCGTGTGATGCTGCACGTTCCAGCGGAAGATGTCACCGACAGCTATGTGGACCAGGTCGAGATCAGCGGCCAGCATGGTGCTCTGAGTCCCCTTGCCGCTGCCCTGGACGCCCATGATGACGTACTTCCGCATGCGGTAACTGTAAGTCGGCTGGCATCAGCTGATGCCGCCCGCCGCCTCGCCACCCGTCTGCACGAAGTCCCTGGTGCGGATCGACAGCAGCCCTACCACGCCCGCGACCAGCGCGATGATGGCGCCTACTAGCAGGATCCGGTCCAGGCCAGTGGTGAACGCCGCTCTGGCGAGACCGGCAACGGCCTGCCGCTGCGGGCCCGGCAGCCGGGCGAGCAGCTGCTGAGTCTGCCCGGACTGCACGGCGGACGATATCTGCGCGCCGTGACCGGACAATCCCGGCACGGCGTTGGCCCTGGCGGTGAGGTCGCTCGTGACCCCGGAGGCGAACAGCGAACCGAGCAGGGCTATCCCAGTCGCGATCCCGACCTGACGGAATGTCGAGTTGATCCCGGATGCCATCCCGGCGCGTTGCGGCGGCACGACCCCGACGGCGGTCGAGGCCAGCGGCGGATTGATCAGGCCGACCGCGAGGCCACCGACGATCATGCCGGGGATCAGGTGGGTCCAGCTGGACGTTGCCCCCAGACCACGCATGAGCAGCAGCGACACGCCGACCAGGAGCAGACCCGGCCCGATCAGCAGCCGCACCGGCACTTTCGAGGAGAGCCGACCCGCGATGGTGGCGGTGATCATGATGCCGCCGGAGATGATCGTGAGCCGCACCCCGGCCCCGAGCGCGGAGTAGCCCAGGATGTCCTGCAAGTACAGCACGAGGTAGAGCAGCATGGCGAAGATGGACGCGCTCAGCCCGAACGCCGCGACCAGGCCGCCGCTAAAGGTAGGCAGCCGGAACAGGCTCAGCTCGAACATCGGGTGCGCCACGCGCCACTCCACCACGACGAACGCGCACAGCAGCACGGCAGCCGCGGCGAAGCAGCCGAGTACCACGGCGTCAGTGAAAGAGGTGCGGCTCGACTGGATCAGCGCGTAGATCAGGCTCGCCAGCCCGCCGGTGAACAGCACAAAGCCCGGCCAGTCCGGCCTCGCCGCGGTTGGCAGCCGAGACTCAGCCACGCGCGTCGCGGTGATCACGACGGCGACCACCCCGATCGGCGCGTTCACGAAGAAGATCCACCGCCACGAGATGCCCGAGGTCAGGATGCCACCGAGCAACGGGCCGATGGCCACCGCCAGCCCGGTGATCGCCCCCCAGACGCCGAACGCGACCCCCCGCTCCCGGCCGCGGAACGCGTCGGCGAGCAGCGCCAGCGAGACCGAGAACATGATCGCGCCGCCGATGCCCTGCAGGCCACGGGACAACTCGAGCATGATGGTGTTGACGGCGAAGCCGCACAGCACCGACGCGGCTGTGAAGATCACTAGCCCGACCAGATACAGCAGCCGCCGGCCGTACATGTCGGCCAGGCTGCCAGCGGTCAGCAGGAAGGCGGCGAGCGTGAGCGCGTAGGCGTCCACGATCCACTGCAGGTCAGAGAACGTCGAGTGCAGCGCGCGCTGGATGTCGGGCAGGGCGACGGTCACGATCGTGATGTCGAGCAGCAGCATGAACGTGCCCAGGCAAACCGCGACCAGAGTCCACCACTTGTTGCCCTGGGGCGGCACCGGCCCGGCGCCGGTGGCGGCCCGCCGGTCCCCGACCTCGGCATTCACGTCACTCATGCGGCCCCCAGCACGCGAGGTGGTCTGTGCCACCGGGACTCAGCGGCGTGATCTAGTCGATATCATCCCGGGTTCGCGGGCCGTGCCGGACTCCGGGGCGGGAATTAGGCCCGGCTTCGTGTCTTCGCGCCGAGCGCGAACCGCCGCTCGCAGATCCAGCGCAGCCTCGGCTCGAGCACGCCGGCGATGAACGGCCAGTCCTGCCGGAGGAAGTGCGGGTTCAGGTACCTGGCTACGTCGTTGCGCTGCCCCTGGGTCAGCACGATGCCATACATACTGCGCCTGCTGGCGTCGTCGGTGACGTCACACTCCCGTGCGCCGGGGAACGCCAGATGCCGCGGCAGCACGATGACCCCGCGCGACGGGCCGCGCAGGTCCTCGATCCGGACCGGGAGGCGGTCAGCGTGCGACGTGCGACCGGCGAGCCAATCAGCAAAGGACATGCGACCGATTATTACCGGTCAGCTCAGCGTCACGCTGTGTAACGCACAGGCTGCCAGAAATTACGCTCCGCCGCGCTGGGCTCGTATCTCGCTTGCACGACAAACTGGCGGGCGGTCATGATCGGCTGATGGACAGGCCAGCCGAGCAGTTGAGCAGCGGGCAGGTTGCGCTCCGGCGCTGGCTGGCCGCGGACGCCGACCTTTGCCTGCGGCTGGTCACCGAGTCGCTCGACCACCTCCGGCCGTGGATGCCGTGGGCCACCAGCGGTTACGACCTCGCCGCCGCCCAGGACTTCGTCCAGCGCTGCGTGGCGGACTGGGCCGCGGGCACCGCGTTCAACTACCTGATCCTGTCCGGTGACGAGCCGGCCGGGGCCGCCGGGCTGCACGCCCGCATCGACCCAGGCGGCCTGGAGATCGGCTACTGGGTGCACCCGGCGCACACCGGACATGGCGTTGCGACAGCCGCTGCCGCGGCCCTGACCGAGGCTGCGCTCGCCCTGCCCGGCATCAGCCACGTGGAGATCCACCACGATCAGCTCAACCTCGCCAGCGGGCGGGTGCCGGCGAAGCTCGGCTACACGCACGTGGAGACCCGGCCGCAGACGAGGTTCGACCACGCCCCGGCCGACTCGCGCGTCAGCAAGGTGTGGCGTATCACCCGATAGAGCAGCCTCCGCTGTGCCCTACAGTGCGTAGTAGGACTAGGCTCGTGCTCATGGCCAGCGGCACGCCGCGTCCGCGGTGGTTCTTCCTGGTCAGCCCGAGATGGCTGGCCTGGCACGCGTTCGCGGTCGTCGCGGCCTGGGGCATGCTCTGGCTCGGTGACTGGCAGTTCCACCGCGCCGAGGGCGGCAACGCGCTGAGCTGGGCCTACACGTTCGAATGGCCGATCTTCACGATTTTCGGCGTGATCTTCTGGGGCAAGACGATCGTCGACGAGTGGCGCCAGCAGACCGCTCGCGTCACTGCGCAGCAGGGCGCTGCCGGCGCGGTGCCGGCCCTCGGCAGCGGGCCCGGGCTGCCGGCCGGCGCGCACAGCGCGGTCCTGGCCGACGACGAGGCGGCCGACGATCCCGAGCTCGCCGCCTACAATGCGTACCTGGCCAGGCTGAACTCACGGTCGGCGGCCAGGTGATGGCACTGACAGAGGAGGTTGACCGTGCGTCCTGACGCGGTCCGGCTGGCGGTTCGCGGGTACCGCACCATGGCCTACGTCACCGGCACCATGCTGTGCATCCTGGTGTTCGTCTGCGTTCCGCTGCAGATCTGGGGAAATAATGCCAAGCCCGCCGACATAGTCGGCACGCTGCACGGCATCCTCTACATCATCTACATCGTGGTCGCGTTCACGATGACGAGGGCTGTCCGCATGAAGGTCGCCAGCCCCAGCACGTTCATTGTGCTGCTCGCGGGCACGATCCCGATCCTGACGTTCGTGGTCGAGCGGTGGGTCCGCCGGACCTACATCGTGCCGGTGCTGGCGCAGTACGACGTCGGCCCCAGTGAGCAGCCAGTACTTCGCTGAGCAGCCGGTCGCCGCGCATCGGCCCGGCACCGTGCACGTGGTGCTGCCCGACGTGCGCCTGGCGCTCGGCACCGATTCCGGCGTGTTCTCGCCCGCCCGACTCGACCCCGGCACCAGGTTCCTGCTGGCGGCGGCGCCGCCCCCGCCAGCCGTCGGCGACGTGCTCGACCTCGGGTGCGGCTACGGACCGCTGGCTCTGGTGCTCGCCAGCCGGGCCCCTGCCGCCCAGGTCTGGGCGGTCGATGTGAACCGGCGGGCGATCGACCTGTGCGAGCGCAACGCCACGCACGCGGGGCTGGCCAACGTCCGCTGCGTCGGCGTCGACGAGGCCGGGCCGGATACTGCGCAGCTCCCCGAGCGGTACGACTTGATCTGGTCGAATCCGCCGATCCGGATCGGCAAGCCCGCGCTGCACGCCATGCTGGCCAGCTGGCTTCCCCGGCTGGCCCCCGGCGCCGCCGCCTATCTTGTCGTCCAGCGCCACCTGGGCTCCGATTCCCTGCAGCGCTGGCTCGAGCAGGCCGGCTGGACCGCAGCTCGGTTCGCCGCCAGGGCTGGCTACCGGATCCTGGAGGTGCGCGGGTGACCGGTCATCCGGTGCCGCCGCGGGGGGTTGCGGGGGGTCGTCCCCCCGGGCCAGCACAGCCGCGGGGGGTTGCGGGGGGTCGTCCCCCCGGGCCAGCACAGCTCGGCATGACGGAGGTCAAGCGGCTGAACCGCGACTGGCGGCGGCGCAGCCAGGCCAGGATCGGCCTGCTGCTGGACAGCGTCGGTCAGCCATTCAACGTGGGCGCCATCGTGCGGACGGCGGCCGCGTTCGGCGTCGTGCAGGTCTGGCTGTGCGGCGGCACCGCGCCGCCCGGCCATCCATCGGCTCGCAAGACCGCGCTCGGCACCGACCGGCTGCTGTCGTTCTCCCGGCTGCCCACGGCCGCGGCGGCGGCCAGCGCTGCGGCGGCTGACGGCTACCGGGTCGTCGCGATCGAACTGACCAGCGAGGCGGTCCCGCTGCACGAAGCGCCGCTGGTTGGAGACGTGTGCCTGGCGGTCGGGAACGAGGATCACGGCTGCTCGGCAGCGCTGCTCGCCGCGGCCGACGTGGTCGCCTACATTCCGCTGCCGGGCAGGGTGGGCTCGCTGAACGTCGCGACGGCCGCAGCGATCGGCCTGGCAGAGGTCAGGCGCCGGGAGTGGACAGACGGGACTGGCTGAGGCCGACCCCAGATCGGTGGGGGTTCACGGACGCCTGGCCCCGATGGGTCTAGATTCTGGCCCGTGCCGTCCGGTTATCTCGACCATCCGCGCCCGCTCGCGTTCGCGCATCGCGGCGGTGCGGGTCATTTCCCGGAGAATTCCTGGAAGGCGTTCGAGCACGCGGTCGGGCTGGGCTACGCCTACCTGGAGACCGACGTGCACGCCACGGCCGACGGTACCGTGGTGGCCTTTCACGACAAGACCCTCGACCGGGTGACCGACCGGGTCGGCCGGATCTCTCAGCTCAGCACCGCGCAGGTGGCAGCGGCACGGATCGCCGGGGCCGAGCCGATTCCGCTGCTCGCCGACCTGCTCATGGCCTGGCCCGATGTCCGGTTCAACCTCGACGTCAAGGACGGGCCCGCCATCGCACCGCTGGTTGCCGTGCTGCGGGCGACGAACTGCTGGGACCGGGTGTGCCTGACCTCGTTCTCCGGCCAGCGGCTGGCGGCCACGCGGCGGCTGCTGGACCGGCCAGTGTGCTCGGCCACCACTCCCGCCGACATCGGCGCGATCAGAGCCGGGCTGCCAGCCCGCGGGCTTGCGGCGCGGTTTGCGGCCCGGTCGATCCAGTGCGCGCAGATCCCGGCTGGCATGGCGACCAGCCGCTTCCTCAGCCGGGCGCGCGCGGCCGGCCTCCAGGTGCACGTGTGGACCGTCAACGACCCCGCCGCCATGGCCAGCTTGCTGAGCCTCGGCGTCGACGGGATCATGACGGATCAGACCGAGGTGCTGCGCGACGTGCTGATCGCCCGCGGCCAGTGGCAGCCGAGAATCGGCGCCTAGGCCGGATTTTCCTTAGATCAACCGGGATGGGCGCGGTTGGACTGCCCGCTGACCGGGAATCTTGTCCGGGACCTGACCGTTGGTTAGGGAGACGGCGCAGCGCCTGGGGAGGCAGTAACACATGGCCGAGCGAGCACTTCGCGGCACGCGGCTCGGAGCTACCAGCTACGAGAATGACCGCAATACCGACCTGGCGCCGCGTCAGGAGGTGGCGTTCGACTGCCCGAAGGGCCACCGGTTCACCGTGCCGTTCTCGGCCGAGGCCGAGCTGCCGATCAACTGGGAATGCCGGGTATGCGGGGCGGTCGCCGTCACCTCGAGCGGCGACCTGCCCATGCCAAAGAAGGTCAAGCCGCCGCGCAGTCACTGGGACATGCTCATGGAACGGCGCAGCGTGGCCGACCTGGAGGAAGTGCTCGCCGAGCGGCTCGCGGTCATCCGTGGCCAGCGTGGCGAGCAGCCACCGGCCCCGGACCGCCGACCAACCCGCCAGCGCAAGAGCGCCTGAGTCGCCTGCAGCGCACCGAAGCCCGCTACCGAGTTTCAGCCTGCCATCTCGCGCACTACTACGCGCCTTGGGACATAGGGAAGAGGGCCTGGGGATCCTTCGGACCGGAAACGACAGCTTCCGTTGTCTACTGAGTCCCCAGGCCCCTCCCGGATCCAACCCCCCACCCAGCGAGGGCGCGGGCAGATGCCGGCGGCGCAGGTGCCGCGGTCAGCGACGCAGCGCTCGATCGGCGCGGCCTCGCACTCGACAGAGCATCCGCCGGTCTGGCCGCGTCACGGTCGCGGCCCGCCGCCCGGCTTGCTGGCCCGGTGCTGGACTGCGCAGCAACATACCGTCGATCGCGACGATGTCAACCTGACCGCCGGGACTGGTACCCGTTCGGCGACGCCGGTGGCGGTGATCAAGACGGGCCTGTTCCCAGTTGTCCCCCGGAGTTACGATTGGGACACGCGCATACGTGTGAGGGCGGCCATGACATAGACGTCTGCGGCGGGCTGCTGGTCTAAGGCGGTTGCCGCCTGCCCGGATCGGGCGCGGTCAAGCTCCGTCACGGCGTGCCTGCCGACTGTGCCAGCATGGGCATGCGAGTACAACCACCCCTGTCGGGCCGCGCGTAGTGCTGCGCGCGGATAACCTACGGCCTGGAGGGCAGGAATGTCAGACACTGATGAGACAGCGGAAGTCTCTGAAGCCCAGATCGCGGTCCACTGGCGCGAGGAAGAGTATTTTCCGCCGCCGCCAGCGTTCGTACAGCAGGCAAACGCCAACGATCCGGCAATCCTTGAGCGGTTTAGCGAAGATAAGTTCCCGGACTGCTTCACCGAGTATGCCGACTTGCTGAGCTGGGACAAGCGCTGGGACACCGTCCTCGACACCAGCAACGCGCCGTTCTGGAAGTGGTTTGTCGGCGGGAAGCTCAACGCCTCCTACAACTGCGTCGACAGGCACGCTGCGGCCAACCCGGACAAGACCGCGATCATCTGGGTGCCCGAGCTCGAGGAAGACGAGACGCTCTACATCAGCTATGGTGACCTGCTGCGCCGGGTGAACGAGTTCGCCGCGCTGCTGCGCGATTTCGCCGGGCTCAAGACCGGTGACCGGGTTACGTTGCACATGCCGATGCTGCCCGAGGCTGTCGTCACGATGCTCGCGTGCGCCCGGCTCGGCGTCATCCACTCCCAGGTCTTCGGCGGCTTCAGCGGCGCAGCGTGCGGGACCCGGATCGCCGACTCCGGCAGCCGGGTGCTGATCACGATGGACGGTTACTATCGCGCCGGCTCGATGACCGACCACAAGGTGAAGGCCGACGAGGCGGTTGCCGAGGCGCAGCGGCAGGGCCAGGACGTCGAGAGGGTTCTGGTCTGGCGGCGCCGGGACGGCGAGTACCAGTCGCAGACCCCCATGGTGGATGGCCGCGACGTGTTCGTCGATGAGGTCATCGGCAAGTACGCGGGCGCGCAGGTCGCGCCGGTGTCCATGGACTCGACGGCCCCGCTGTTCCTCATGTACACCAGCGGCACAACAGGGCGGCCCAAGGGCGCGCAGCATTCCACCGGCGGCTACCTGGCGTACGTGACCGGCACGTCGAAGTACTACCAGGACATCCACCCCGACGACGTGTACTGGTGCTTCGCCGACATCGGCTGGATCACCGGGCACTCCTACATCGTCTACGGGCCGCTGGCGCTCGGCACCACCTCGGTCATATACGAGGGCGTGCCGAACTACCCCGACGGCGGTCGGCCGTGGCGGATCGCGGAGAAGCTGGGCGTGCGGATCTTCCACACGTCGCCCACGTCGATCCGGATGCTCCGCAAGGTCGGGCCCGACGAGCCGGCCAAGTACAACTACCACTTCAAGACCATGACGACGGTCGGCGAGCCGATCGAGCCCGAAGTGTGGCGCTGGTACTACCACACGGTCGGCAAGGACCAGGCCGCGATCACTGATACCTGGTGGCTGACCGAGACAGGCGGCTTCCTCGGCTCCACGCTGCCCGGCCTGCAGGCGATGAAGCCGGGGTCGTGCGGGCCCGGCGTGCTCGGGGTGTACCCGATCATCTACGACGAGGACGGCAACGAAGTCCCCGTCGGCAGCGGCCGGGCGGGCAACATCTGCATCCGCAACCCGTGGCCGGGCATCATGCAGACGGTGTGGGGCCAGCCAGAGCGGTTCCTCGACGTCTACTACCGCAAGTACAACCGGGACCCCGACAGCAAGGACTGGCACGACTGGCCGTTCTTGTGCGGTGACGGTGCGGTTCGCTCCGCGGACGGTTACATCCGTATCCTCGGCCGCATCGACGACGTCATCAACGTGGCCGGGCACCGGCTCGGCACCAAGGAACTGGAGTCCGCCGCGCTGACCGTGCCCGAGGTGGCCGAGGCCGCCGCCGTGCCGGTCATCGACGACATCCGCGGGCGCGTGGTGGAGATGTACGTCTCGCTCAAGCCGG
>JASHQA010000432.1 GCA_030037785.1 Streptosporangiaceae bacterium | reverse complement strand
GAAGCCGCGGTACGCGCTCATCACGTCGTGGGAGAGCGACCAGGTCGTCGACAACTGGATCAAGCGCGAGATGGCGGGCGGGCGCCAGCTGCAGGGCGCGCGCCGCTAGCCGCGCACCGAGCGGCGCCGGTAGCCGAGCGCAGCGCGCCGCGCCGGATCCCGGTATGGTTTCGTGCCGTGCCGACTGATCCGGTAGTCAGGGTTGCGGTGCTGGACGACTACCAGCGCCGGGCCGCCAGCTTCGCCGACTGGGACTCGCTCGGGACCGGGGTCGACGTCGTGTTCTTCTACGAGCGCATCGAGCCCGCTGCCGTTGCGGACACGCTGGCCGAATTCGACGTGCTGGTGCTCATGCGGGAACGAAGTGCGTTCCGCCGGCCCCTGCTGGAACGGCTGCCACGCCTTCGGCTGCTCGTCACCACCGGGATGTGGAACGCCGCGGTGGACGACGCCTACCTGCGCGAGGCGGGCGTCGTCTACTGCGGCACCGGTCGTCCGGACACGGGACCGGCACCCGGCGTGCCGAGCACGGCCGAGGTGGCGTGGGCGCTGATCCTCGCCGTGTGCAAGCGGGTCACGACCGAGGACAGGGCCATGCGCGCCGGAAACTGGCAGCTGGACCTGCCGGTCAACCTGGCTGGCGCGACGCTCGGCTTGGCCGGACTCGGGCACCTCGGGTCGGCCATGATCGGGCCTGCGCGGGCGTTCGGCATGGACGTCATCGCGTGGAGCGAGCACCTCACCGACGAGCGCGCGGCTGCGGTCGGCGCCCGCCGGGTCAGCAAGGCCGGGCTGCTGTCCACCGCTGATGTGCTGTCGATTCATCTGGTGCTGAGCGAGCGGACCCGCGGGCTGTTCCAGGCCGCCGACCTCGCGATGATGAAGCCGACGGCCGTGCTCGTCAACACCTCACGCGGCCCCATCGTGGACGAGGACGCGCTCGTCCAGGCGCTGCTGGCCGGCACCATCGCGGGTGCCGGGCTGGACGTCTACGACACCGAGCCGCTGCCCGCCGGCCATCCGCTCACGACGCTGGACAACGCGGTGCTGCTGCCGCACCTCGGCTATGTGAGCGAGGCCGGGTTCCGGCAGATGTACGGCCAGGTCGTCGACGACATAGCGGCGTTCCTGGCCGGATCGCCCATCCGGACGATCGGCCCGGCCCGGCCCGGCTGACCCCTGGCTCAGAGCGCGAGACGCTCCTTCGCCTGCGCGTACACGTCCACGGGCAGCGGGCCTTTCTCGGCCGCGGCCACGTTGGCCAGCAGGTGGTCGACGTTCGCCGTGCCGACGATCGTGGTGGACAGGCCCGGGTGGCTGACCGTGAAGCGCAGCATGAACTCCATCCGGCTCATGCCGTTCAGCGCGCCGTCGAGCTCGGAGTCTTCCCAGCGCCGCTGGCCCTCGCCGGGGGGCAGGCCGATCGGACCTTGCTGCCACGCTTTGTCCGCGGCGGGCGCGCCGCGGGCGACGCCGCCGCGGATCAGCGTGCCGGCCCCGGCGGCGGCCGCCGCCGTGATGAGATCCTCGTGCTCGCGCTGGATCGCCGAGTACGGGATCTGGAAGACGTCGAACACGCCCATGTCGATGTGGTCGGGCAGGTTCGGCAGCGTGCCCGACATCCCGATGAAGCGGACCTTGCCCGCGTCGCGCAGAGCCTGCAGCGTGGTCACCGTGTCGTCGGCGTCGAGCTGGGCGCGGCTCGGTGACATGTGCACCTGGACGAGGTCGAGCCGGTCGGTGCCGAGCCTGCGCAGACTCTGCTCGACGTCGGCGCGGACGTTGGCCGGCGAGTAGTCGTGCGGGTAGGGCGGGGGAGCGCCAGGGGGCGCCTGCAGCGGGCAGCCGCACTTGGAAGCCAGGAAGTACTCGTCGCGGCGATGCCCGACGTAGCGCCCGATCAGCTCCTCGCTGCGGCCGTAGTCGACCGAGGTGTCGATGAGAGTGATCCCGGCATCCAGCACCGCGTTCAGCACCCGGCCCGCGTCCTCGTCCGCGATGGCCGGCCCGCGCGGCTGGCCGCGCAGCTCCATCGCGCCGTAGCCGAGGATCGTGACGTCCGCGCCAGTACGGCCGAGCTTTCGTGTCGCAATCGTCATAGCAGCACGCTAGCGGGCCGTCGCCCGACGCTGAAGTACCCGCCCGCCTCTAGATGATCATCCCGCCGTCGACCGACAGCGTCGTGCCGGTCACGAACGAGCTGTCGTCGGAGGCGAGATACAGCACCGAGCGCGCGATCTCCGCGGGACTCGCGTGCCGGCCCATCGGGATCATCGCGTCGAACAGCCGGGCGGCCTGGTCGGCCGCGGCGCCCGTTGCCCGGATCTCGATGTCGCGCTGGAAGTCGGTGTCCGTCGGGCCTGGGTGGATCGTGTTGACCCGGATGCCGCGGGCGGCTGCCTCCTTGGCCACCGTGCGCATGAGCCCCACCTGGCCGTGCTTGGCCGTCGCGTAGCCGCTGATCCCGCTGTTGGAGGTCAGGCCCACGATGCTGGAGGTGATGATCACGCTGCCACCGTCGCGCAGGACGGGGAGGCCATGCTTGAGCATGAGGAACGCGCCGAGGATGTGCACGTCGAGCACCCGGCGGAACTCGTCGGTCGGGAATTCGGTGATCGGCACGATGGGCCCGCTGACGCCGGCGTTGCTGAACAGCACGTCCAGGCCGCCGAACCGGTCGGTCACCTGCGCGAGCGCGGCGATGACCTCGTCTTCCTCGGTGACGTCTGTGACGCTCCAGCTGGCCGCGGCGGTGCCGAGCTCGTCCGCCGCCGCCGCCAGCAAGTCCTCGCGCAGCCCGGCCAGGTGCACGCGCGCACCCTCGGCGACAAACAGCCGCGCCGTCGCGAGCCCGATGCCGCTCTCTCCACCGGTGATCAGTGCGACCTTGCTGTCCAGCCTGCCCATGGCGGCTCCTTCGCTCGCGGGACGATCCTCACCATTTCTAGCGGAACCGCGGCCTGCCCGCCGGGTCATGACGCCGACGATCTCGGCGTCGCGACCGAAGTCACCACGTTCACGATGCGGCCTGGCACGATCACCAGTCGGTCGATCGTGTGGTCTGCCGTGTGCTCGGCGAAGCCCGGATGTCCGGACAGGACCGCCTCGATCTCGTCGCGGTCCGCTCCCGACGGCACCGTGATGGTGAACCGCGTCCTGCCATTGACCTGAACGGGCACGGCGACCGTGTGCTCGGCTGCCAGTTCCGCGTCGGCCGCCGGGTAGTCGGCGTACGCCAGTGACTGGCGGTGCCCCAGCCGGGCCCACAGCTCTTCCGCGATGTGCGGTGCGAGCGGCGCCACCATCAGCACCAGTGGCTCGGCCAGGTCGCGCGGCAGCGCGCCCCCCGAGGTGGCCGACATCCTCGCGGCCGTCGTGGTCAGCTCCGTCAGCCGGGCGATCGCCGTGTTGAAGCGCAGCAGTCCGAAGTCGCGGCGCACGGCCGCAATGGTCGCGTGCAGCGCGTGCAGCGCGTCGCGCTCGAGCGCCGCGTCGGTGACCGTCGCCTCGCCCGTCTGCTCGTCGATCATGGTGCGCCACAGCCGCCGCAGGAACCTGTGCACTCCGACCACGTCGTCGGTCTGCCAGGGCTTGTCGGACTCGATTGGTCCCATCGACATCTCGTACAGCCGCAGCGTGTCCGCCCCGTACCTGCGGTACATCTCATCCGGGCTGACGCCGTTCTTCAGGCTCTTGCCCATCTTGCCGGACCGCCTGGTCACCGGCCGGCCGCGGTAGCTGACCGCGCCGTGCGGCCCGTGCGTGACGTCGGTCGCGGGGACGTAGCGGCCGCGCTCATCGGTGAACGCGTCAGCGGTGATCATGCCCTGGTTCACCAGCCGGGCGAACGGCTCGGGGGTCGACACCACGCCCAGGTCGAACAGCACCTTGTGCCAGAACCGCGCGTACAGCAGGTGCAGTACCGCGTGCTCGGCACCGCCGACGTACAGGTCGACGCCGTCCGGTGCCATGAAGTACCGCTCGACGGCGGGGTCGGCAACGGCATCGTCGTTGTCCGGGTCGGTGTACCGCAGGTAGTACCAGCAGGATCCGGCCCACTGGGGCATGGTGTTCAGCTCACGCCGGTAGGTGCGCAGCCCGTCGCCCAGGTCCAGGTCCACGGTGACCCAGTCCGCCGCCCGCGCCAGCGGCGGCACCGGCTCGCTGTCGTCGTCCTGGTCGGGGTCAGGGCTGAAGTCGGCCAGCTCCGGGATCAGCACGGGCAGTTCCCGTTCCGGCAGCGCGATGGGCGCACCGCTGTCGTCATAGACGATCGGGAACGGCTCGCCCCAGTACCGCTGGCGCGAGAACAGCCAGTCACGCAGCCGGTAACGACGGGCCGCGTGGCCGAAGCCGGCCCGTTCCAGCCAGGAAACGGTCGCGTCGATGGCCGAACGCATATCCAGGCCCACCAGCCTTGGTCCAGGAGCGGCCAGGTAGTTCCCGTCGGTGCCAGTCACCGGACGAACCGGCAGCCCGAATTCGCGGGCGAAGTCTGCGTCGCGCTGATCGTGCGCGGGCACCGCCATGATCGCGCCGGTGCCGTACCGCGGCAGCACGTAGTCAGCCACGAAGACCGGGATCGGCTCCCCGGTGACCGGGTTGACCGCGTGGCCCCCGGTGAACACGCCCGTCTTGGCCGCCGCGCGCCCCGTCCGCTGCCGGTCGCTCAGCCGGGCCGTGGCCGCCC
>JASHQA010000431.1 GCA_030037785.1 Streptosporangiaceae bacterium | reverse complement strand
AGCAAGCGGCCGAGCGCGCCCGCAGCCGGTCGGCCGCCAGGGAGCGTGAGGCTGCCGAGCGGGCCAGGCGGGCGCGCCTGGCGGCCGAGCTGCCAGCCGACCGCTACCTCGACCGCGAGGACAGCTGGCTGCGGTTCGCCGAGCGCGTGCTGGAGCTCGCCGAAGACCGGACCGTGCCGCTGCTGGAGCGGGTGAGGTTCGCCGCCATCTTCGCCAGCGCCCTCGATGAGTTCTTCGGCGTCCGGATCGCCGGGCGGGTCCGCCGGATGGCCACCGGGCTCCCGGTCGAGGCAGCGTCCGGCCAGTCGCCGACGCAGATCCTGCAGCACGCCCTCGAGTACGCGCGCGAGCTGTCGGTCCGGCACGCGCACTGCTTCACCGAGCGGCTGCGCCCCGACCTCGCCGACGAGGGCGTCGAGATCCTGCGCTGGAAGGAGCTCGCCGCCGACGAGCAGGAGAGGCTGGAGCGGCTGTTCAAGGAGCGGATCTTCCCGGTCCTCACGCCGCTGGCGGTGGACCCCGCGCACCCGTTCCCGTTCATCTCCGGGCTGTCGCTGAGCCTGGCGATGATGATCGCCGACCCGCGCACCGGGGCGACCATGTTCGCGAGGGTCAAGGTGCCGCCGCTGCTCCCGCGGTTCCTCACCGTGGCGGCGAACCGGTACGTGCCGCTCGAGGACGTGATCGCGGCGCACCTCGGCGAGTTGTTCGTCGGCTTGCACATCCTTGAGCACTACGCGTTCCGCGTCACCAGGATCACCGACCTGGAGATCGACGAGGACGTGACCGAGGACCTGCTGAAGTCGCTGGAGCGTGAGCTCACCCGGCGCCGGTTTGAGCCCGCGGTGCGGCTCGAGGTGGAGGAGTCGATCTCCGACGCGGTGCTGGACAAGCTGGTCACCGAGCTCGGCGTCGACGAGAAGGCCGTTTACCGGCTGCCGGGTCCGCTGGACCTGTCTGGTCTGTCGGCGATCGCCGACCTGGACCTGCGGCACCTGAAGTATCCGACGTTCGTGCCGGCCGAGACCGCGCTCGCGCATGACGTCGGTGACGTGTTCACCCAGCTCGCCGAGAAGGACGTGCTGGTGCACCATCCCTACGACTCGTTCACGGCGAGCGTGCAGCGGCTGCTGGTGTCGGCTGCGGCTGACCCGAAGGTGCTGGCGATCAAGCAGACGCTGTACCGGACCAGCGGCGACTCCGAGATAGTGGACGCGCTCATCGACGCGGCCGAGGCGGGCAAGCAGGTGGTGGTCGTCGTCGAGATCAAGGCGCGCGGCGACGAGCAGGCCAACATCGGCTGGGTGCGCAAGCTGGAGCAGGCAGGCTGCCACGTCGTCTACGGGATGCTCGGGCTGAAGACGCACTGCAAGATGTCGCTGATCGTGCGCGAGGAGGCGGACGGCTCGCTGCGCCGGTTCTGCCACATCGGAACGGGTAACTACCACCCCAAGACCGCCCGGCTGTATGAGGACTTCGGGCTGCTGACCACGGACCGGGATGTGGCCGAGGACGTGACGTACCTGTTCAACCACCTGACGGGCTACAGCCTGAAGTCGGAGTATCACCGGCTGCTCGTGGCCCCGGTGGGGGTGAGGCCTGGCCTCATCGAGCGGATCGCCCAGCAGGTCGAGTTGCAGCGGGCCGGGCTGCCCGCGCTGATCCAGATGAAGTGCAACTCGATCATCGACGAGGAGATCATCGATGCCCTGTACCGGGCCTCGATGGCGGGCGTGCCGATCGACCTGTGGATCCGCGGGATCTGCGCGATCCGGCCCGGCGTGCCCGGGTTGTCGGAGACGATCCGAGTGCGCAGCGTGGTCGGCCGTTTCCTCGAGCACTCGCGCATCTACGCGTTCGGCACCGGCGCTGGCGATTCGCCGGGCGACGTCTGGATCGGCAGCGCTGACCTCATGCACCGCAACCTGGACCGGCGGGTGGAGGTGCTGGTGCGGGTGAAGGACGAGACGCAGCGAGCCGAGCTGCGGCAGCTCATCGGCCTGGCCATGGACGAGCGCGTTTCGTCCTGGTGGCTGCGGGCCGACGGCACCTGGAGCCGGCATCGGTTCGACGAGTCCGGCGCGCCGCTCGCCGATGTTCAGGACATCCTGATCCGATCGCGGCGCGGCCGAGGCACCGAGGCCTGATCGCCTCGTGGCTGATGACATCCGGGCTGCCGGGGCCGTGGTGCGGGACCCGGCGACCAGCAGCGGTCGGGTGCTGCTCGTGCATCGGCCGAGATACGACGACTGGAGCCTGCCCAAGGGCAAGCTCGAGCCCGGCGAGCACGTGCTGCTCGCCGCGGTCCGCGAGGTGGCGGAAGAGACCGGGCTGCGAGTGACGCTCGGCCGTCGGCTGCCGACGGTGCACTACCTGTCTGACGACGTGCCGAAGCGGGTCGACTACTGGGTGGCCACCGCCGAGGGTCCGCCGCCCGAGTTCGCGCCGAACCGCGAGGTCGACGGGCTCGCCTGGGCGGTGGGCGGCGGGGCGGCGACGGGCGGCGTCGCGCTGACCTATGAGCGGGACGTTGACACGGTGGCCGCGGCGCTGGCCGGGCCGGCGCGGACGACGCCGCTGATCGTGGTCAGGCACGCCGAGGCCGGTCACGAGTCCGACTGGCCCGGCGACGACCTGTCCCGGCCGCTGGACCCGCTGGGCGCGCACGAAGCGCGGCTGCTCTCGGCCCTGCTGCGCTGCTTCGGGGTCTGCCGGGTGATCAGCGCCCCGGCCGAGCGGTGCCTGGCGACGGTCCGCCCGTACGCCGAGGCGACCGGCCGTGCCCTGGAGGTCGAGCCGACCTTCGATGTCACCAGGGCCGACGCTGGCAGCGGCGGCGCCGACCCGGAGAAGGCCGCCGCGGCCTTGGCGGCGACCGCAGAGCCGGTCATCATCTGCGCTCACCGGGAGAACCTGCCCGTCGTGGTGGCGGCGGCGTGTGCCGAGCTTGGCGCCACGCCGACGGCCGGGGAGCCGCTGCGCAAGGGCGAGTTCCTGGTGCTGCACCGGGCGGCCGGAAGGCTGATCGGGGCCGAGCGGTACCACCCAGAACCGGACTAACCCGCGCTAGCGGGCATCCTCGCCCGCCGCCCGCCCCGGTGGTTCGTCTGGCTGAGCCAGGGCGGCGGGCTCGCGGCGGTGGCTGGTCCGGCCGAGCCGGGGCGGCGCGTCGGTGCGGTCGTCAGCGCGGCCCAGCCATCGGCTGCCAGTCCAGCGTCGGCGGCAGCACGCCTTCCAGGATGAGCAGCCACCGCTTCACCTCGATGCCCGCGCCGCCGCTATAGCCGCCGATGCCGTTGCTGGCGACGACCCGGTGGCACGGCACGATGACCGGGATGGGGTTCCCGCCCATGATGGTGCCGACGGTACGCGCTGCGAGGCCGGCCGGTGGCTTCGCTGGCTGGCCGGCCCGGCTGGCGGCTGGAATAGCGTCTGTCAGGCCGGCGGCCTGTGCCAGCGTGCCGTAACTGATGGTGTGCCCGTAGCCAACGGAGCTGGCGAGCACGGTGAGTACGCGGCGCTGCAGCCCGCTCGTCAGCGTCCAGTCGACCGCAACGTCGAAACCCTGGCGCTCGCCGCGGAAGTACTCGGTGAGTTCCCGGCAGGCCTCGTCGGCGAGCACGCGGGCCGCCGGATCGGCGTCCCCGGTGCGACTGCCCGGCTCCTCGGCAGCCTCGGCGCCCGCCGCCTTCGCGGTGCCCGCTGCCTTCGCGGTGCCCTCCGCCTTCGGCGCGTGCGTCGCAGGGGGAGCGCCGTAGCGCACGCGCGCCACGCCCGTCGCAGTGCAGCCCACCGACACCGGCCCGACGGGCGTGCGCAGCACGGCCCAGTTCAGTCTCGTCATCGCCCGGCCGGTCACTCGGACGTACGCGGCCGCAGCGGGCCAGCCGACTCGGGTGGCGGCCGACCCGCAACGGCGAGCGGCTGATCTGGCTCAGCCCCCGCTAGGCGGCCGTGGCCCGCTCGCTGGCGCAAGTAAGCCCCGGCGGCGATCCCGAGGGCAGCGAGGCCGGCCAGCACGTAGATCTCGCTCACCACCTGCCAGAACACGGGCAGGTGCAACTGCTGGTTCGGGCTCAGCCTGGGCTGATGCCGCGCGATGCCGGTCCAGCCGATGGCCGCCAGCACCGCGATGACCGTCAGCCAGAACCGCGCCAGGCGCGGCGCCTCGTGTCGTCGTCGCCACACCGCCAGCACTGCCAGCAGCAGCGCGGGTACGGCCATCACCCAGTGGTGGGTCCACGAGATCGGCGACACCAGCAGCCCGGTGACCGCGCACAGTCCGTATCCGGTCGCGTCGTTGCCCTGCCGTCCGGCGCGAGCGGCGAGCGCAAGCCCGGCCAGCCCGATCGCACCGACCGGCAGGAGCCAGCGTGCTCCCGGCTCATAGCCGAAGGTCCGGCTGACCGCGCCCAGCAGGCTCTGATTCCAGTCATTTGACAGCCGCGAGATGCGGTTGGTGTCCAGGAACGTCAGGTCCGCCCAGTAGTACTGGGACGCGTGCGGCACGACCGCGTACCCGACCGCGATGGTGGCGGCGAACGAGCCGAGCGCCACTAACGCGGCACGCATCCGACGGGTGGCGGCCAGGTATAGCACGAAGATCAGCGGGATCAGCTTGAGGCCCGCCGCGATGCCGGTGGCCACGCCCTTGCTGGCTGACTTGTCCGGCAGCGTGAGGTCAATCAGCACCATGACCGTCAGCAGGATGTTGACCTGCCCGAATGCGAACGTCGTGTAGACAGGCTCCAGCCAGATGGCGATCACGGCCACGGCGAGCGCAAGCCTGGCGGCATCGGCGCGACCGAGCCAGTCGGCGACCGGCTTCAGCCGAAGCGCCAGGTAGAACATGACGGGTGTAGCCGCCGTATTGGCCGCGAACATCAGCCCGACGGCGAACGACCAGGGCACCATCGCCAGCGGGGTGAACACGACCGCGGCGAATGGCGGGTAGGTGAACGGCAGCCCCCAGTGCCGGACCCCGTACAGCCACACGCCGTGCACGACCGCCGCCGCGCCGATCTGGTAGACGTGCAAGTCGACGAACGCAACGGTCGCCGCAGCCGCGACGAAACCGCAGATCACCGCCGACCCGAGGTAGGCCGCCAGCAGGGTCAGGACGCCACGCCGACCGGCCAGCCAGCCATCCCAGCCTGCCCAACGCACCGGCCTAGCGTAACTGTAAGAGGTCCGCGACGCAGGTCCCCGGCGATGGCAGAACTGTCAGTACTGCGCGGTAAAACGGCGTTACTGGGGTGACGGGGCAGCGACGCGGGAGATGACGATGACGGACGATATTGCCGATGCGGTCGAGGCAGAGCTTGTCGCGCTGTCAGCGGCGCTGACCGAGCCAGCCGACCGGGAGTGCCTGCGCTGCTACCTGCTGCGGATGATCAGCGAGTTCGGCTGTACCGGCACGCACCGGTGGACGATGAGGTGGCGCGAGGTGCGAGCGCCGCGGGCCACCGGCCTGCTCGGCAAGCTCGCGGAGCTGGGCGGCGGCTGTGACTGCGAGGTCCTGCTCAACGTGTTCCCGCAGTATCCGCTGACGACACGGCTGCTGCCGTGCGCCGGCCAGCCGCTGTCAGGTTCAGCCGTGCCCTGCGACCTGCGGATCCTGCGCCGTACGGCGTAGGGCGTAGGGCGGAAGGCGGCGGGCGGAAGGCGGAAGAGACGCGGAGCGGCTGCGGCGCTACTCGGATCCTTTCTCCAGGATCCGCAGCAGTGCCTTGCTCAGCGGGACGCTGGTCAGCTCCGCCTGCCATGGCCGCGCCCCGTAGCCGAGCAGGTGGGCTGCGACCGATTCGGTGCTGACTTCGGCTGGCGGCTGCCAGGCGAGCCGGCGGACGGCATCCGGCGGGAGGAGGTTCTCGGCCGGAATCCCGTGCGAGTCCGCGAGCGCGGCCACGACCGCGCGGGCCGCAATGAGCCGCTGGGCGGCCTCCGGGTCGCGCTCCGGCCAGCGGTGGGCG
>JASHQA010000430.1 GCA_030037785.1 Streptosporangiaceae bacterium | reverse complement strand
GCCGCGGCGGCTCGTCGTCGGGCTCGGGCTCCGACTCGTCGCCCCAGTCGACGCCGGACAAGTCGATGTGCCAGCCGGTGTCGTCGAAGACCGGCCCGGTGTAGAAGTGCTGGCCAGCAGTCCAGCCAGGAACGGCCGGACGGACGTTCCAGTCCCGGACGTCCTGATCCGACCCGCCGGAACCACCGGCGTACGGGTCAGGCTCGGACGGGGGGGTGGTCATCGGTCTCCTCTATCGTGGCCTGGGCGACCCAGCCGTCCCCAGCTCGCTGTCTTCCGGTACGACGGTATCCGGAGCTGCCTCCTCGGTACTCTGCCCGGACTGCTCGTCCTCACTCGGAGCCGGAGTGCCCGATGCCTCCGGGCCCGATTCGTCAGTGGCCGACGGCGGTCCGCCGCGGCGCAGCGCGCGGGCCCCGGACGCGAGCAGGAACACGCCGAGCGCGGCGGCAAAGATGATGATCCCGAGCTCACCGACCTGCGTCGTCTGCACCGTCATCCGCACCGGCTGCACAGCCAGCGCCTGGCCTGCCCGGTTGGCGAGGGTCATCGAGATGGTGGTCGAGCCCGTCTGCGCCGCCGATACTCGCAGCTTGACCGTGCCCGCGGTGTGCGCAGGCACCGTGAGCACCCGCGGCGGGGCCGCAACCTCCGTCCCGCCGGTCGTGTCGTAGCTGAGCCGGAGCGCAACCTGCACCGCGTAGCTGAGCCGATTATCGATAGACACCGGCACCGAGCCGCGCAAGCCGCCGAGCGTGATCCGGCTCGCCGCGACGATGTGCACGCCCTGCTGCTGACGCGCAATGCGGTCGGTCAACGCGGAGATCATCGCGAGGCCGGCGGCTCTGGACCGGCCTGCGTAGGCGGATGACTCGACCGTCGACACCGCCAGGTACAGGGCTGGGTCCGGCCGAGCCCGCAGCAACTGCAGCTGGTTGACGTGGCGGTCGAGGGTGTTGAGTGGGCCAAGTTCGGTCTGGCTGAGCGCAGGCTCGCTCTCCGAGCTTGGCCACTGAACGGTGGGGATGTTCTTCGCGGCAGTCAGCGACGTCAGGCTGGCCGGGCTGAGCCAGGGCGCCGAGGCTGTCGCGCTCAGCAGGGCGGCGGCCAGGCCGGCCGGGGGGTGCCAGCGCTGCGGCGGCGCGACGATGATCGGCGCCGCCGGGTCCTGCTCGGCCATCAGCGCTGTCTCGGCGAGGAAGTCCTGAGTCGTCGTGAACTCCGAGCCAGGGGCTGTCGTCGCCGCGCCCAGCAGGCTCGTCAGCGAGTCGCTGGCGAGCAGCACGTCCAGGTAGCTTCCGGTGCCCGCCAGCGTCCGCACCACGGAGGTCTGCTCGGCAGGCAGCGCCGAGCTGCTGACCAGGACCGTGCTGACGTCATCCGCGGCCGCCAGGTCCTCCAGCGTGCTATAGCTGACCTGCGAGTCGGTTGCCCAGGCGAGGCCGGTGGCCGGCGCCTGGCTGGCTGGCGCGGTCCCGGCCTCCGGCGGGTTCAGGTCCACGCCGAGGACCTGGCTGGCCTCCGACCGGCCGACGCTGAACGAGCGCTGGACATCGGGGGCGTGGTGAGCGCCAATGAGGGCCGCCATGTCTGGGTCGCCATACGCCGTGGCAAACGCAGGCTGGCCCGCCGTTACCGCCTTGAGCTTGGCGAGCCAGGTCGATGCCGCCCTGGCCCACTGCGGCTGGCTGGCGCCGCACTGTGCCAGCGCGCTGACGTTCGCCGCCAGGGCAGGGTCGATTGCCCAGGTCAGCACGTCGCTGCTGGCCAGGCTCTGCGGCTGCTGGCCGTGCGCTGCCGACGACTTTGCCGGGTGGCCCGAGTCGGACGTGACCTGCTGCGACTGCACCGCGGACGTCACCGCGCTGCCGCCGGGCGCGGCAGCCGCGTCGAGTAGCTGGCCGAGACGCCCGCCACTGCCCAGGCTGCTGGCGAGCGCCGCAGCCTGCGGACCGGTACACGCGTTCTGCCATGGCTCGTCGAGCAGCGGCTGGTCTATCAGGGGCCACACCCAGGCGACCTTCTGTGCTGCAGGCACCGTGCTGGCAAACGAGCCCTTCTTGTCCGGCACGTACGGCAGGAAGCTCTCGGTCCAGTTGAGCGGCTGACCGGCGTCATCCTCCACCTGCGCCGCGACCGGGTAGACGCCGAAGCTCGTCATGGCGCTGGTTGGCAGCCGGATGGACCAGTGCGCCGAGGCACCAGGGCTGAGCAGGCCAGACTCCCAGGTCGCCGTGGGCAGCGGCAGGTAGGCCAGCGAGTACAGGCCGGTGGCACTCTGCTGCAGCTCGGAAACGCTGCTCACGGGGGTGCCAGAGTCGAGCAACTGGACGACGAGGGACCGCGCCGTCGGCGAGGAGTTGGTGACGATGCCGGTAACGGTGACCGTCGTGCCGGGTCCGGCCCACTGCGGGCTGAAGCGGGTGATCGTGACGGTCGGCGACTGGCTGGCCTGTGTCGTGGCCGCCGTGGCCGGGGCCGCAGTGGCAAGCAGCGCGGCTGGCACCGAGACCACGGCCAGCGCGAGTATGGCCGCCGCGGCGCCGCGTGCCCGTCGTGCCATCTCCACCAGCCTGTCGCGTCGCTGTCAGGGCGACTCCGCCGCTGCGGTGCGGGCCCAGGGGCCTGGCTGACTCCCGATGCCCCGAAGCAGGCCTAGGAGGGTAATCCCGAAGCCAGGCGGAGGTATGCCGAGAATGTTATTGCGGCGAGCCGAGTACCTGGGGTATGCCCGTGACGGGGCATCGCCACTGCTGTGCCTGGCAGTATCCTGCGGGCAGCCCTGGGGTTCCCTGCTTTTCCGTTTCCCACAGGCTACGCGCAGGACCTAGTCTCAGTGCCCGTGCCCGAAGGAGATCCGCTGACCAGACGTCAGCTAGCGGCCGCGGCCGCGCTGCTGTCCGGCTTGTCCCCGCGGGTGACCGAGCTCGGACGACTCTTCGTCACGGCCGGCCACGAGCTCGCGCTGGTAGGCGGTCCGGTGCGAGACGCCTTCCTGCGCCGCGCCTCGGCTGACTTTGACCTGACCACCGACGCGCCACCCGATCGCATCCTGACGCTGGTAGCTGGCTGGGCCGACCAGGTCTGGGACGTCGGCATCCAGTTCGGCACCATTGGCCTGCGCAAGGGCAGTGTGCATTTCGAGATCACGACGTACCGGAGCGACAGCTACGACCGCCGCTCCCGCAAGCCGGTCGTCGCCTACGGACGGTCACTTGTCGACGACCTGTCCCGGCGCGACTTCACGGTCAACGCCATGGCCGCGCGGCTGCCCGGATATGAGTTCGTCGACCCGTTCGGAGGCGTGACCGACCTGCAGCGGAAGGTCCTCCGAACGCCCGGGCCACCGCAGGCGTCCTTCACCGATGACCCGCTGCGGATACTCCGTGCGGCCAGGTTCACCGCGCAGCTCGGATTCACCGTGGCACCCGAGGTCCGGGCCGCCATGACCGAGCTGGCCAGGCTGCTGGCACCGCCCAAGGTCTCGGCCGAGCGGATCGAGGGCGAGCTGACCAAGCTGCTGCGCTCGCCGCTGCCGGACGGCCCCACCGCAGGCATCGCGCTGCTCGTGGAGACCGCAGTGGCCGAGCAGGTGCTGCCCGAGATCCCGGCGCTGCAACTGGAGGCGGACGAGCACTTCCGGCACAAGGACGTCTACCAGCACACGCTGACCGTGCTGAGCCAGGCGATCGAGCTAGAGCCCAGGTATGACCTGCAGCAGGACCTGGTGCTGCGGCTGGCGGCGCTGCTGCACGACATCGGAAAGCCGCGGACCAGGACACGGCTGCCGGGCGGCAAGGTTGCCTTCCACCATCACGAGGTCGTGGGCGCCAAGATGGCGCGCAAGCGGCTGACCCAGCTGCGCTACAGCAAGGAAGTGGTCGCCGACGTCAGCCGGCTGGTCGAGCTGCATCTGCGGTTTCACGGCTACGGCGAGGGCGAGTGGACCGACTCGGCGGTGCGCCGGTACGTCACGGGCGCCGGCCAGCTGCTGCCCCGGCTGCACGCGCTCACCAGGGCGGACTGCACGACGCGGAATAAGGCGAAGGCCCTGCGGCTGGCCGCGGCCTACGACGACCTCGAGGCCCGCATCACCGAGCTCGCCGCGCAGGAGGAGCTGGACCGGATCCGGCCGGACCTGAACGGCGACCAGATCATGGCGATCCTTGGTATCCCGCCCGGCCCGCTTGTCGGCCGGGCCTGGGCGTACCTGAAAGAGCTGCGCATCGAGGCCGGCCCGCTCGATCATGACGCAGCGGTTCGGGCACTGTTGCGCTGGGCGGCAGCCGAGGGTTTGCCAGTGCCTCCACCCGACGAACCAGCTGACTGAGCCAGCCCCGCTAGGCTAGGAGCCCACCGGGCGCTGGCGGCTGAAAGCCAGGTACCCGCCTGCGGTCAGCGCGTAGCCGACGGCGATCGCCAGGATGAGGCCGACGGACTTGCCGGAGACGGGCATGAAGGCCGCGCTGACGCCGGCACCGCCGACAAAGAGCGCGTTGAAGAACATGTCGTAGAACGAGAATGCCCGGCCGCGGTAATCGTCGCCGACCTCTTCCTGCAAGATCGTCGTCGTGCAGATCGCGATGCCTTGCCCGGCCAGGCCCAGCACGAAGCCCAGGACGAGAAAAGTCGGCTGGGTGAACGGCGGGCCGAGGGCACCGAACGTGACGGCGCTGGCGATCAGCAAGCTGGCGATCCACGCCCGCTTGGTCAGCCACCTCGTAACGATCGGGGTTACGAACGCGGCGGCCCCGTACCCGACGGCGACGATCAGGGTCAGGACCGCGTAGTGGGTTAGCGCCTTGTTAGCGCTCTCGCCGGCGTAGAAGTAGTTTCGCCACAGCAGGAGCGACATCAGGAACAAGATCCCGTAGAAGATCCGGTTCCCACCGGTCGCGGCGAGCGCCGAGGCCGGACCGCGGCGGCTGAAGATGTACCTGGCCCCGGCGGTCAGGCCGACCGCTACGGCGGCGAGATCGCGGCCAATGCCGACCGCGTGCCGCTGGCGCGCTTCTTGACTCGGTCCGAGCAGGCCGCGTGGCATGGTCGCGCTCACCAAGCCAGCGGCGATATAGCAGCAGCCCGCGACCAGCAGTGTCACTGCATACTCGCCCTGGCCGCCGTGCAGGACGACGTGGACGCCGAGCCCTGCCAGCCCGGCGACCGAGGCCATGATCCCGCCAGCGGTGGGCGAGACCGAGTTCGCCATCACGAGCTTGTCCTCGGCTACCACGTGCGGCAGGGCGGCGGACAACGAGGACAGGAAGAACCTGTTCACGCCCAGCACCAGCAGGACGCCCACGTACAGCGGCACGCCGAGCCGCCCAGAGGCAACCAGGCCCGCTGTCAGGGCCACGAACACCGACCTGATCAGCGCCGACCAGACCAGGATCTGGCGCCGGGACCACCGGTCGATGAAGACCCCGGCGAACGGCCCGATCAGCGAGTAGGGCAGGTACAGGACCGCGAACGCTGCCGCGCCTGCGGCCGGGTTTACGAAATTCGTGTTATTGAAGAAGACATAACCGCCGAGGCCCGCGGTGAACAGGCCGTCCCCGCTCTGGGAGACCAGCCGGGTGGAGAACAGCCGCCGGAAGTCGTGCTCGGCCCAGACGACCCGCAGGTCGCCGATAAACGAGCTACGGCGGTCAGGCGTCGGCCCGGCGGGCGGCTGACCGACCGAGCGGGAGCGTTGCGTCCCGGGCGTGGTAGCTGCGGCTCCCGCGGGGGGCTTGCCCCCCGCGGGCATGGACTCCTGCCAGGACACGCCATCAGCCTAGGGGCGAGCGCCAAAGCCGACTAGCCCGGCGGGGTCGCGACCGGCCGCAGCGGGGCCACCGGGGCCCAGGCTGGCCGGGGGCACGGCGACCCGACGGACGTGCACCGACCCCAGCCGAGCCCGTTCCCCTATGGTGTTGGCTCAGCGATCGAGTTCGCCGCGGATGAACTTCTCCACCGCATCGTGCGCGTCGTCGTCGCTGTACTGTTCCGGCGGCGACTTCATGAAGTACGACGACGGGGACAACACCGGCCCGCCGACGCCGCGATCCTTGGCGATCTTGGCGGCACGGACCGCATCGATGATGATGCCAGCCGAGTTCGGCGAGTCCCAGACTTCGAGCTTGTACTCCAGGTTCAGCGGCGTGTCGCCGAACGAGCGGCCCTCGAGCCGGACATAAGCCCACTTGCGGTCGTCCAGCCACGGCACGTGATCGGACGGGCCGATGTGCACGTCGGCCCTGGCCATCTCGTGCGGGATCTGCGAGGTCACGGACTGGGTCTTGGAGATCTTCTTGGACTGCAGGCGCTTGCGCTCCAGCATGTTCATGAAGTCCATGTTCCCGCCGAAGTTGAGCTGGTAGGTGCGCAGCAGTTCCACGCCCCGGTCCTCGAACAGCTTGGCCAGCACGCGGTGCGTGATGGTGGCGCCGACCTGGGACTTGATGTCGTCGCCGAGGACCGGCACGCCAGCCGCGGCGAATTTGGCCGCCCAGACCGGGTCAGAGGCGATGAACACCGGGAGCGCGTTCACGAAGGCTACCCCGGCGTCGATCGCGCACTGGGCGTAGAAGCGGTCTGCCTGCTCAGAGCCGACCGGCAGGTAGGACACCAGCACATCGGCGCGCGTCTCCCGGAGCACCCGCACCACGTCGGCAGGCTGCTCGTCGGATTCGGTGATGATCTGCTGGTAGAACTCGCCGAGTCCGTCGAGCGTCGGGCCGCGCTGGACGACCACGCCGGTCGGGGGCACGTCGCAGATCTTGATGGTGTTGTTCTCGCTCGCGACGATGGCCTCGGCGAGATCGCGGCCCACCTTCTTCGCGTCCACGTCGAAGGCGGCGACAAACTCGATGTCGCGCACGTGGTAAGGCCCGAACTGTACGTGCATCAGGCCCGGTACCCGGCCCGCCGGGTCGGCGTCCTTGTAGTACTCAACGCCCTGAACGAGGGAACTGGCGCAGTTCCCGACGCCCACGATCGCTACCCGTACCGAACCCATGAGGATTGCTCCTTCTCTAGTGCTGCGCAGCGACGGTCGCCGTCAGCGGACAGCGGTCGCTCCGCCGCCTTGTGTGGTCTGTGTTGGCTGGCCCGACTGCCGTTCCGACTGCCGTTCCGACGCGATCAGCTCGTTGAGCCACCGGACTTCCCGTT
>JASHQA010000429.1 GCA_030037785.1 Streptosporangiaceae bacterium | reverse complement strand
GCCGCAGCGGGGGACGGGTGCCGACGCCGACGGCCCGCAGCCGCTGCGGTCGGCTCCGGCTGTCGCGGCGGGATCCGGCACCGAAGCCGGCCTCACCACCCCTGGCCCCGCGCCGCGTGACCCGGAGGTGCCCGCCAAGTCCGTCCCAGCGGCACCCGACGACCTAGCGTTCCCGGCGGCGCCGACCCGGCCGCCAGCCAGCCGCGAGACAGGCTCAGCTACTGCCCGGTCTGCGGCGGTGCCGTCCGCAGCGTCCGCCTCCGCAGCGTCCGCCGCTGCGGTCGCCGCAGCGGCCGGGGAGGCTGGCCCGTCGGCTGGCCCCGCTCCGACCGGGTCGGCCGCCGCCGAGGCAGCACAGCCACCGGACGGCGGGCCGGACACCACCCCCGAGATCGGGCCGGACGACCAGGTCTCGGTCGTGCCAGGCATCGCCCGATACCACCAGGCCGACTGCATCCTGATCAGGTTCCTGAGCGAGGAGGACCTGGAACGGACGACCCGGCGGGATGCCGAGGCGGCCGGCTGCGCGCCGTGCCGTGCCTGTCGGCCCGATCGGCCGTCGGGGACCGATTAGTCAGCGAGCGGCTAGCCAGAAGCTGACCCCAAGCTCGGGGTTGTCGTGCCTGCGGTCGACCCGCCCCGATCGCGGCCCGTTCCCTGTCTCTGCCGCGGTCGCACCGGCATCGGCGGTACCGGGGTCGGGAGCGCTGACATCGGGAGTGTCGGCCTGCAGTGGTCCGAACTCTACGGCGAGCACTTCGCCCGCGATCATCGCCCGGTGCTCGCGCAGGGCCGCGGCCAGCTCCTGGTCACCCGTCGACCATCGCAGCGCGATGCGGTCGGTGACGTCCAGGCCATCGCCCTTCCGGGCGTCCTGCACCAGCCGCACGAACTCGCGCGCCAGTCCCTCCCGGCGCAGTCCCGCGGTGACTGTCACCTCCAGGGCCACCGTCTCGCCGTCGCCGGTCGCCACCGTCCAGCCAGTGGCGGGAACCTGCGTCACGATGACGTCGTCGGGGCCGATCGCCACCGGTATGCCGTCGACGTGAACGTCTGCCGCGCCGGCCGCCTGCAGCCTGCCGGCGAGGCTCGCCGGGTCCGCTGCCGCTATCGCCGCCGCTACCTGCTGGGTGCCGCTGCCGAATCGCCTGCCCAGGGTGCGGAAGTTGGGCTTCACCAGAAAACGCACAAGCTCGCTGCCGTCGCGATCCAGCGGCGCTAGCTCCTTGACGTTCAGCTCGTCCGCGATCTGTGCGGTCAGCTCGGCAGGCAGGGATTCCAGGCCGGGCGCGGCGATCAGCGCGCGGGCCAGCGGCTGCCTGGTCTTGACAACCGCACTCGCCCGGGCCGACCGGCCGAGCTCGACCAGCCTGCGGACCTGGTTCATCTGCTCGCCGAGCACCGGGTCGATCAGCGACTCCTCGGCCTGCGGCCACGCAGCGAGGTGCACGGACTCCGGCTCCTGGTCGTCACGCGTCGCCTGCCACACGTAGTCGGCCAGGAACGGGATGATCGGGGCCAGCAGCCGGGTGAGCGTGTCGAGCGTCGTCGTCAGCGTGGCGAACGCGGCCGCTCCGTCCGGTGTCGCCGACCCGGCCCAGAAGCGACGGCGTGACCGGCGCACGTACCAGTTCGACAAGGCATCGATGAACGCGGTCAGCAGCCGGCCAGCGGTCGCAGAGTCGAACGCCTCGAGCGCCGCCGTCACGTCCCGGACGAGCACGTTCAGTTCACTCAGCAGCCAGCGATCCAGCGCGGGCCTGACCGCCACCGGCGGTGCCGGCTCGGTCCCCAGTGACGGCGCGCCCGCGGCGGGCCCGGCCGCGGCGCTCGCGTACAGAACGAGGAACGCGGCGGTGTTCCAGTAGGTGAGCAGCACCTTGCGGACGATCTCGGCCAGGACGGCGGCACTGATCTTCCTAGCCGACCACGGCGAGCCGGACACCGCAAAGAACCAGCGCACGGCGTCCGCGCCGTGGGCCTCCATCAGCTGCATCGGTTCGAGCACGTTCCCCAGGTGCTTGCTCATCTTGCGACCGCGCTCGTCGACGAGCAGACCGAGGCACACCACGTTCTCGTACGCGGACCGCCCGAAGACCAGCGTGCCCACGGCCATCAGCGAGTAGAACCAGCCCCGCGTCTGGTCGATGGCCTCGCAGATGAACTGGGCCGGAAACGAGTCCCGGAACTGGGCGTCGTGCCGCCACGGCGCGCCAAACTGCGCGAACGGCATGGCCCCGGAGTCGAACCAGGCGTCGATGACCTCCGGAACCCGGCGGGCAGGCTCGCCGCAGTCCGGGCAGGAGATCACGACCCCGTCGACGAAGGGGCGGTGCGGGTCGATGCCGCTGACGTCCGCGCCCGCGAGCGCGGATAGCTCGGTGAGCGAGCCGACGCAGGTGGCATGGTCCGACGCGCACAGCCAGATGGGCAGCGGGGTACCCCAGTAGCGCGTCCGCGACAGTGCCCAGTCCACGTTGTTGCGCAGCCAGTCGCCGTACCGGCCGTCCTTGATGGTGGGTGGCTGCCAGTTGGTCGCGGCGTTCTGGGTAAGCAGCTGGTCCCGGATCGCGGTCGTGCGGATGAACCACGACGGCAGCGCGTAATAGAGCAGCGGCGTGCCGCAGCGCCAGCAGTGCGGATAGCTGTGCTCGTGCGGATGCGCGCTGAACACCAGGCCGCGGTCTGACAGGTCGGCGACCAGCCGCTCGTCGGCGGCCTTGAAGAACACGCCGCCGACCAGCGGGATGCGGTCGGCGAACCGCCCGTCCGGCTGGACCGGGTTGACCACGGGCAGCCCGTGTGCCCGGCCGGCCGCCATGTCGTCCGCGCCGAACGCCGGCGCCAGATGCACCAGCCCGGTGCCGTCCTCGGTTGTGACAAAGGTCGCGGGCACCACCCGGTGCGCGTCGGGGATGTCGACAAGGCTGAACGGCGGCTGGTAGGTTGCGCCGGCCAGCTGCGCGCCGGTGACCCGGTCCGTGACGTGCCAGCCCTCGCCGAGCACGCGGGCCGCCAGCGACTCTGCCACGACCACGCGGTCGCCGACGCCAGACTTGCGGGCGACCGCGTACACCTCGTCGGGGTGGACGGCCACCGCCGTGTTCGCCACCAGGGTCCACGGGGTCGTCGTCCAGACCAGCAGGTCAGCGCCCGCGAGCTGGTCGGGCGAATCAGCTGGCAGGGTTCGCAACGGCAGCCGCACTATCACCGACGGATCCGACACGAGCCGGTACACATCGTCCTGGCCCATCTCGTGGTCGGACAGCGCGGTCCCGCACCGCGGGCAGTACGGGCTGATCCGGAAGTCACGCACGAGCAGGCCGGCGGCGTAGATCTGCTGCAGCGCCCACCACACGGACTCGATATAGCTGGCATCCATGGTCCGGTACGCCTGGGACAGATCGATCCAGTAACCCATTCGCTCCGTAAACTCAGCAAAAGCGTCTACATGCCGCAATACCGACTCACGACATCGCGCGTTGAAGGCCGCGATCCCGTAAGCCTCGATGTCCCGCTTGGAGGTCAGCCCCAGCTCGCGCTCGACGGCGACCTCGACGGGGAGGCCGTGGCAGTCCCAGCCGGCCCGCCTGGGCACGTGCCAGCCCTGCATGGTCTTGAACCGCGGGAAGACGTCCTTGAGCACCCGGGCCTCGATATGGTGCGCGCCCGGCATGCCGTTCGCTGTGGGCGGACCCTCATAAAAGTTCCACTGCGGCTGGCCAGCCGTCTGGTCGAGTGACCGCTGGAAGACAGCGGACTGCCGCCACCAGCGCAGCACCTCGTGTTCGAGTGCGGGCAGGTCAGCGCTGGTAGGCAGGGTGGAAAAGCGGCGCGGCATGCTGTCACAGCGTAGCGGAGCGGCGCGCCGCGCCACCTGCCGCGGGCCGCACCGGGCCAGGTCGGCGGCACGGCGCCCGGGCCGGTCCGGCGAGTTGGCGAGGCAGGATGGCGGGTATGTTTGCAAGTCGCGCCGGTCTCCACTTATCCTCCGGTGACTGTTCGCGTTGGTGATCGAAGCCCAGGGGCACCGAGGGAGGCGCAACATGACCGCGACGGCGCACTCTCGCGCAGCCGCCCTTCCGGTGCGGCAGGGCGAAAAGCGCTGGACCGAGGCCGAGATAGCGGAGGTCCGCGACCAGCTGGCCGCCGAGGCCGCTGCGCTGCGTGGCGAGATCGACCGGGCGGAGACCGACATCGCCAGCCGGCTCGGCGATGCCGTCGGCGACGCCGGCGAGGACCAGGCGGATGTCGGAGCGAAGACGTTCGAGCGGGAGCACGAGCTCGCGCTCACGCACAATGCCCGCGAGCTGCTCGCCCAGACCGAGCGCGCCGTCGCGAGGATTGAGGCCGGTACGTACGGGACGTGCGAGTCGTGCGGCAACGCCATCGGCAAGGCCCGGCTGCAGGCGTTCCCGCGGGCGACGCTGTGCGTTGCCTGCAAGCAGCGTGAGGAGCGGCGCTGACCGGGCCGGTGGCACCCAGCCAGCAGGGCGAGGCCGACGCCGCGAGCGGGCTCGCCGTGGACCAGCCGCGACGCCGCGTCGGCGTTCTCATCGGCATCGCCGTGCTGGTGCTCGCCCTGGACATCGCCACCAAGGTCACGGTCGTCGCGACGCTGTCCAACCGCGCGCCGATCCGGCTGCTCGGCGGGTTCCTCAAGCTGCGGGTCGACCGCAACCCTGGCGCGGCGTTCAGCTTCGGCCCGTCGCTGACGATCTTGTTCTCCTTGATCGCCATCGCCGTGATCGTGGTGATCCTGCGCTCGTCACGGCGGATCCGGAGCCTGGGCTGGGCTATCGCCTTCGGGCTGCTGCTCGGCGGCGCGACCGGCAATCTGGTCGACCGGTTCTTCCGGTGGCCAGGGCCGTTCCGCGGCTGGGTGGTGGACTGGATTCAGCTTCCGCACTGGCCGGTCTTCAATCTCGCTGACTCGGCCATCGTCTGCGGTGGCGTGCTGCTGGTGCTGCTGTCGGCGCGCGGCATCCGGATGGACGGCCACCGCGAGCCAGGATGACTGGGCCGGGCTCGCGGCGCGTGCCGGTGCCGGACGGGCTCGACGGAGAGCGCCTCGATGCCGCGCTCGCGAGGATGTTCGGCCTGTCTCGGGCGCAGGCAGCGGACTTGATCGCGACCGGCGCCGTCCTCGTCGACGGCAGGCTGGCCGCGAAGTCTGACCGGATGCCAGCCGGGGAGTGGCTGGACGTCACGCTGCCGCCCCCGCCGACGCCGGCGCCCGCAGCGCTCGAACCCGTGCCCGGCCTGATCGTGCGCTATGAGGACGCCGACATCATCGTCGTCGACAAGCCGGCTGGCGTCGCAGCGCACCCGACGCCTGGCTGGACCGGGCCGACGGTGCTGCAGGGCCTGCAGGCCGCCGGCCACCAGGTCGCCACCAGCGGGGCGGCCGAGCGACAGGGAATCGTGCACCGGCTGGACGCGGGGACCACCGGCGTCATGGTCGTGGCCAAGAGCGAGCACGCCTACAGCGCGCTGAAGCAGGCGTTCCGGGCCAGGGCGGTGGACAAGCGCTACCACGCCCTGGTGCAGGGCCATCCCGACCCGCTGCGCGGCACCATCGACGCGCCGATCGGGCGGCACCCGGCCGGCGACGGCCGGTTCGCCGTGGTCGCCGACGGCCGGCCGGCCGTCACTCACTACGACGCGGTGGAAGCATTCCGCGCCGCGAGCCTGCTCGACGTCGGGCTGGAGACGGGCCGGACGCACCAGATCCGGGTGCACATGGCGGCCGTCAGGCATCCGTGCGTCGGCGACCGGCTGTACGGGGCGGATCCGGCGCTGGCCCGCAGGCTCGGGCTGCGGAGGCAGTGGCTGCACGCCGTCACGCTGAGCTTCGCCCACCCGGCCGACGGCCGGCGGGTCGAGTTCACGAGCCCGTACCCGGCCGACCTGGCCGCGGCGCTCGAGGCGTTGCGGGCCGAGGCATAGCAGCCGACGGGCCCGGAACGGGGTGGGCCGCCCGGTCCTGACGATCAGGACCGGGCGGCCACAGCGAGCTGACTTCGATGTACCCGGTACTCCGTGCTGAGTCGACTACGGCGTCAGCTTGCCCTCGTTGCCGTACCAGTTGTCACCGCTGACGACGGCGCCGGTGGTCGGGTTGAGGATGACGGGGGTGTCGTGCGGCTGGACGTGGAAGTCGAGCAGGCCGCCGGGGCCGTCGATGCTGCCGGAGACCGCGTCGAAGGAACCGGGGATGCGCTTGCCGCCGAGCCAGTTGTCCTCGATGAACTTGACGACGGACGCGGTGTTGATCAGCGTGTTGCTGACGTAGTTGTCCCGCGTGTAGGGCGAGATCACCAGGAACGGCAGCCGGTCGCCGTAACCGCAGCGGTCTTCCGCGGTGCCGACGGTGATCGGAACCGAGCTGCAGACCGCGGTGTCGGCGACTCCCGTGCCGCCGGCGTTCGCATCGTTGGACCCGTTGACGATCGGCGGGATGGCGCTGTCATACCAGCCGTCGGAGTCGTCGTAGGTCACGATGATCGCGGTGGACGGCCAGTACTTGGACTGCTCGATCTGGTTGATCGTGCCGACCACGAACTGCTGCTCTTCCAGCGGGTCCGAGTTGCCCGGGTGGGCGTTCTCGTATGCCGGCGGCTTGATGTAGCTCACCGCGGGCAGCGTGGCGCCACCCGTTCCGTCGAGCGCGTCGGTGAAGTCCGAGACGTCGTACTGGTGGTTCGCCTGGTCGGTGTAGCCGATCTCCGACAGTGAGGTCGGCGGCAGGTGTGCCGGGTTCGCCGTCGAGGCGTAGAACTGGAACGGGTTGTGGTGCGGCACGTAGTCCGCTACCTCCGACACGTTCTGCCCGTTCGAGGTGAGCTCGTGCTCAGCGCCGCAGACCACGCCTTCGCTGTTGCTGGAGGTGGGCGCGAAGCCGCCCTGGAACCAGCCCCACGTGACGTGCGCGCTGTTGAGCAGGTCGCCGATGTTCTCGCCGGTCAGCACGCCCTCCGGGCTCGTTCCCGTGTGGTTGGAGTCCGAGCACTCGTCGTAGAACGGGTCGATGTCGCCGTTGATCGTCCCGGTACCGTCGGCGCCGAGCGTCGAGACGCTGCCCGGATCGGTCGTCTTGGCACCGGGGGTGCTGCTGGTGTACGGGTCGGCCGCATACCCGCCGCTGGTGTTGCCAGACACGACGTTGATCGCGCCGGGCGACGACGGCCCGAACGCGGTGTCGTAGGCGTTGTCGCTCATCGCGTAGTTCTGCGCGTAGTTCCACAGCGCGGTCACGGTGTTGCCGTCGAAGTAGTCCATGACGATGCCGGGCGGGCAGTACTCGGCGCCGCAGCCGTTGGACGGCGTGGACGCCTCGGTGTTCTGCACGAACGCGTCCTGCTTGTTGTTGTCGTCTGCCTTCTGTTCCGGCACGTCGGAGTGGTTGTTGCTTTCGGTCAGGGCATCAGTGGACGGGATCCGCTCGGGGTTGTACTCGTTCGGGTTGTCGGTCAGCAGCGGGCCGATCGGGCCGCTGGGAGTGATCTCGCTGTACAGCCCGTTCACCGTCGGCGTGCCCGGCTTGGCGACGAACGGCGTGCCGTCCGTGTTGGCGGCGTACGGGTAGGTGCCGAAGTAGTGGTCGAACGACTCGTTCTCGTCGAAGATCACCACGAGGTGCTTGATCGGGGTGGCGGTGCTGGAGTGATCGTACAGAGCCTTCGAGACGGTCGACGGGACCTGATAACCGGGGAACTCCGCCGCAAGCTGAGCCGCGAGCGTCGAGCTGGTGTTCGACGCGCTCGCGGCAGTGGCGCCGACGGCAGCACCTGCGCCCAGGACCACCACTGCACCGGCCGCAATTAAGGCCCGGAATCGGCTGATCTGGGTT
Source organism: Streptosporangiaceae bacterium (assembly GCA_030037785.1). GTDB lineage: Bacteria > Actinomycetota > Actinomycetes > Streptosporangiales > Streptosporangiaceae > JAJYUU01. The sequence goes on along the minus strand of JASHQA010000429.1, from coordinate 1,053 downwards.
CGGAGATTTGGGCCTTCGCCCATTGCCAACCCTCCTGAGTTCTGCGGAGCCAGGGTGAGCGACGGGCGCACGGAATGGCCGAAGGCGCCGCCGCACGGGCGCCAGCGGGCACCCGCGGGACAACGCTTCACCGGCAGGTTGACCGAGCGACGCGGGCCGCGTGACCAAAAGGCAAACGACCGATCAACTCTGGACGAATCCATTGCCCGGCGGGTCGCTCAGCGCCGAAGCGCCCGGCGGGTCGCTCAGCGCCGAAGCGTCCGGCAGCCGGCTCACGCGAGCAGCGCGCGGCCGAAGTAGTCGCTCGAGTCCACGACGCCAGGCAGCGCAAGGAAGTAGCCGCCGCCGAACGGGCTGATGTAGTCGGTGAGCGGCTCGCCGATCAGCCGCGTCTGCACGGTTTCGAACTGGCGCCCGATGTCCTGCTGGTAACAGGTGAAGACCAGGCCCACGTCGAGGTCCCCGACCTGGTCGAGCCCGCGATCATAATTCCACGCTCGCCGCAGGATCCGCTGGTCCGCGGTCCGCGGCGTGCGCGGGTTCGCCAGCCGCATGTGGGCGGTCAGCGGGATCACCTCGCCCGTTGGATCGGCCGCGTAGTCCGGTGTGGCGTAGATGCCATCGGCGTCGAGCGGGTAGCCGGAGTCACGGTACCGGCCGAACATGAGCTGCTGCTCGTAGACGTCCACCCGGTCCCAGAACTCAACGAACATCCGGATCAGGCGGACCACGAGATAACTGCCCCCGGCCGTCCAGGAGGGTTCGCCCGCTGCGCCCCGCTGCACCCAGACGAGCTTGTTCATCTGCACCGCGCTGGTCACGGTCGGGTTCGAGATCCCGTCCATGAACCCGAGCTGGTTGCGGGGCACCGTGCCGGCCGGCCGGGCAGGGCTGGCAAACCCGTCGATCCGCCAGTTCGCCTGCATGCCGCCGCGCGTGTTCCGCGCGATGTCGCGCAGCGCGTGCAACACCACGTCCTCGTGCCCGGCAGTGAGCTGCAGAATCAGGTCGCCGCCGCACTGCCCGGGATCGAGGTCGTCGTTGGGGAACGAC
>JASHQA010000046.1 GCA_030037785.1 Streptosporangiaceae bacterium | reverse complement strand
CCGCCTACTGCTGAAGGATCTGGAGTGCGTCAGCGGCCTCGGGTGCGGCGAAGTCGGCGCCGTAACCGGCGTTGAGCACCAGGCAGCCGATCGCGACATTCAGCGTCGGATCGAACACGACCATCCAGCTGTTCGGCTGCTGCTGCCCGCCTACGTCCGCGGTGCCCGTCTTGCCGTAGACCGCGGAGCTGACGCCGTCGAAGACACCGGCCGCCGTGCCGCCGGTCTGCGTCACCGCCCTCATCATCTGCCACAGGTCCTGACGCACGCTGCCGGGCAGCGGCGTCGCGGGGAGCTGCGCCTGGCCCGGAACGACGATCGGCTGCTTGAACGAGCCGGTGTCCACGGTCGCGGCGACCGAGGCCATGGCCAGCGGGGAGGCCTCCAGCTCCCCCTGGCCGAACAGTTCCTGGGCCAGTTCCCCGTTATAGGCGGCGGACGGGATCGTGTAGTACGGCCCGCCCGGGCCGATGCCGATGTTCCACGTCTGGTTCAGGCCGTAGTACTTCTGCGCCGTCTGAGCGAGCGTCGAGGCGCCGATGCTGGCGTACCAGCGGGCGAAGGCGTTGTTGCACGAAGCGGCAAAGTCGGTGAGGAACGGCGTGCTGGCCGGCTCGCTCATGCCCTGGTCGTTCGTGAACGTGTCGCCGTTGATGACGAGCTGCGCAGGGCACTCGACGGGCTGGCTCGGCGAGCTCACCAGGCCCGAGGTGAACAGTGCGGTAGAGGTGATGATCTTGTTCGTCGACCCGGGCGCTACTCGCGCGGTGAGCGCGAAGTCGTTGAATCCGTCGTTGTTGGCCACCGCCAGGATGTCACCGGTCGTCGGCTGGAGCACCACCATCGAGCTGTTCGGGTAGGCCTGCACCGCTGACTCTGCCGCTGCCTCCACCGTCGGATCGATGGTGGTTTTGACCACGCCGGTTGAGACCGGGTGCCTGAGCAGCAGAGCGGTACTGGCGATGGGCTTGTTGCGGGGGCCGACGAGTTCGACCTGGATTCCTGGCGTGCCCTGGCCCGTGGGGGCGCTGCTCTTCAGCGCAGCGGCGATGTTGTCGATCCCCGGGTCGCTCGAGTCCTGCAGGTTGTTACCGTCGGCGTCCGCGACCTCCGCCGCGCCGGGTGCGACCGGCATGCTGACGATCTTCTCAGCGGCCGTCAGATTCGGCGCGACCAGGCCGGGATTCCACCGTACCCACCAGCCGCCGTGCTTCGGGTACGCGACCAGCTGCGATGAATAGGACCAGGTTGCCGTCACCGCCGTGTTCGACCGAGTGGCCGCCGAGCTCGCAGCCGGCAGCCCCACGGTAGCGACCACTGAGAACCCCACGGCTCCCCGCGCCGTCGCGCTCCGCACCACCAGGTGCAGCGCGCGAAGGTGCAGGCCGTTGTCGTAGGAGGTCAGCGCCGCCGCGGCCGCAGCGGGGTGGTTGGTGTAGCTGGCGGCCGTCCGGACGTGCCCGTCCTCCCAGGCAGCCAGGAACGCCGCAGCGGTCTGCCGCGCAGCCAGCGCGGGTTCGGTAGCGGTGGGATGGAAACCAGGAGCGACGGCCCGGTTCGGGCCGATGACACCAGTGAGGATCAGCACAATGGCCAGGACGATGACGGTGGCAGCACTCCCGCCAGCGATGGCGAGCTTCCTTCGGGAGGGCGGTCGCCCGCGCCCGGCCCGCCCTGGCCGGGCACCGCCGGGCCGCTCGCGCCTCCGGTGCGAGCGCGGCGGCGCGCCGTCGTCGTCCTCCGGCTGATCCCGCCACCACCCCGGCTGTTCCCAGGCCGACCATTCTTCCTGCTGGCGAGGCATCCAGAAGGGCGTCTGCTCCGCAGTGGGCTGCGCGGGCCAGCCGGAGCCGCCATCCGCCCGGTCGTTCCCCGCTCCCCGGCTCATGCGCTCCCCTTCACCGCTGCACGCGCAGCACAGGACCACTCGGCAGGATAGACGAAAACCTGTGAAAAACCGTTCGACTTCCTGAGGCGACCACCGGAAGCTGGGAGCGTGGCATCGGTTGTCTGGGACGCGGACTTGGCTGCCGTCTACGACGACGGTCACGCGGGGCAGGCCAGCCCCTCCGTTGTCGGGCCCATCGCCGGGGTCCTCGCCGAGCTGGCGGGCGGCGGTGCCGCTCTTGAGTTTGCCGTCGGAACCGGACGGATAGCGCTCGCTCTCAGCGCGCTCGGAGTCGCCGTCACGGGGATCGAGTTGTCGCCCCCCATGGCCGAGCGACTGCGCGCCAAGCCCGGTGCGGATGCGGTCCCGGTGATCGTCGGCGACATGACGACGACCCGGGTGGACGGCAGCTTCGCGCTGGTCTACCTGGTGGCGAACACCATCATGAACGTCACGACCCAGGACGAGCAGCTCGCGGTCTTCAGCAACGCGGCTGCTCACCTGACACCGGGCGGCCGGTTCGTGGTGTCGGTGATCGTCCCCCCGCTCCGCGGCGTCCCGGCCGGGGTCAAGGGCCGTGTCTTCACCCTCAGCCCGGACCACGTGGGAGTCGAGACGTTCGACGACCCGGTCGGTCAGATCGCCTGGTCACATCACTGGATGGAGGTGGACGGGCGCCTGATCCGGCACTCCGCGCCCTACCGCTATGTCTGGCCCGCTGAGCTCGACCTGATGGCCCGGCTCACCGGATTCCGCCT
>JASHQA010000428.1 GCA_030037785.1 Streptosporangiaceae bacterium | reverse complement strand
AGCAGGCCCGGCCGCGGCGTGCGCCGCGGCTGCCGCTGCGCCGGGCGAGCCCGGCCACCCGGCTGCGCGTGGCGCTGCTGTGCATCACGTTCGCGCTGACCATCTTCGCGGGCCGGCTCGTGCAAGTGGAGGGCATCGACTCGGCCGCCTACAAGGCCGACTCCGAGCAGGAGCACCCGCCGGCGCTCATTCCGATACCGGCGGTCCGGGGCGACATCACCACCAGCGACGGCGCGGTGCTGGCGATGACGGTGCAGACGGACACCGTGTTCGCCGATCCCAAGCTCATCCCGACGGCCACCCGGCCTGGCGTCGCAGCCCGGCTGGCCGGACCGCTCAAGCTGTCCGCGGCCGCCATCGTCCACCTGCTGAACCATCCGTCGAGTCCGGAGTACCAGGTACTCGCCAGCGGCGTGTCGGTGGCCGTCGGCAACCGGGTCGCCGCGCTCGGGCTGCCTGGTATCGACATGACGCCGAGCTACACGACCAGCTATCCCAGCACCGACCTAGCCGCGCCCCTGGTCGGATTCACCACCGCGCGGAACGGCGCGCTGACCGGCGTGCAGGGCCTCGAGCAGGAATACAACTCACTGCTGGCCGGCCGGTCGGGCAGCGAGTACGTCGAGCAGGGCGCCGATGGCGAGCCGATCCCGAACACCGAGACGGACGTGACCCCGGCCATCCCGGCTCGCGGCCTGCGGCTGACCATCCAGTCCGACATCCAGTACGAAGCGGACCAGGTCTGCGAGCAGCGGGTGGCGCAGACGCACGCACTGAACTGCTCGATCGTCGTCATGCAGCCCAAGACTGGCGCGATCCTGGCGATGGCGCAGTGGCCAACCTATAACCCGGCCGCGGTGACGAACCTGGCCAGCACGACCAACATCGCCGTCGCCAACGTCTTCGCGCCGGGCAGCACCTTGAAGCCCATCTCGGTCGCCGCCGCCTTCGAGAAGGGCGGACAGACGCCGATGAGCCCCTACACGATTCCCGCGCAGATCACCATGGACGGCAAGTACACCTTCCACGACGCCGAGTGGCACCCGACCGTGCACTACACGATCGCGGGGATCCTGGCGAACTCGAGCAACGTCGGCATGGTGCAGGTGGTGCAGCACATCACGCCGCAGCAGCAGTACGACTACCTGCGCGCGTTCGGACTCGGCTCGGTCACCGGCCTCGGCCTGCCGGGGGAGAGCGCCGGCCTGCTCGCCGCGCCCGGCAGCCCGGACTACTGGGGCGACAACGAGTTCGAGTACGCCTTCGGCCAGGGCCTCGGCGTGACCGCCATGCAGATGGCCAGCGTCTACGCCACCATCGCCAACGGCGGCGTGCGGGTGCAGCCCACCATCGTGGCGGGCACGACGAGTGCCACCGGGAAGTTCACGCCGGCGCCAGCCCCGGCTCGCAAGCGCGTGATCAAGGCCAGCACGGCCAGCGAGCTGATGACGATCCTGCAGCAGGTCCCGGAGGTAGACGCGCAGGCCGGGGTGGACTCGGGCTTCATCACGGGCTACTCGGTGGCGGCGAAGACCGGGACCGCACAGGTCTCGGACACCAGCCTCAGCAGCTGCCTCTGCCAGTATGGTTCCAGCTACATCGGCATCGCGCCGGCTGATAATCCGCAACTCGTCGTCGCGGTGAACATCCAGGATCCACGGGGCATGTACTACGGCGACGAGGTCGCTGGTCCGGCTTTCTACGACGTGATGAAGTTCGCGCTGCAGACCATGAAGATCGCCCCTGACTATGCCAAGGCACCCTATATCAGACTCACGGCACCGTGAGGGGAGGTAACCTCTGCCCGTGTCAGTGGCCTTTCGCCCCGATCACGTCAGCACCCGGCCGCTGGCCGGGCTCGCTGAGCTGCTCGGTCTGCGCGTCACGGACATCCAGCGCGAAGGCGCGCGGCGGGGGCTGACCGGCGTCACGCACGACTCCCGTGCGGTCCAGCCGGGTGACTTGTACGCGGCGCTGCCGGGTGCCACCGTCCATGGCGCGCGCTTCTGCGCGGACGCAGCGACCGCCGGAGCGGTGGCGGTGCTGACCGACTCCGCTGGCCGCCGCGCCGCGGTCGCCGCTGGGCTGCCGGTGTTCGTGGTCGCCGATCCGCGGTCGCGGCTGGGCGAGGTCGCGGCCTGGATCTATGGCGAGCCGTCGGACCGGCTGCTGCTCATCGGCATCACCGGCACGGCCGGCAAGACCACCACGACCTACCTGGTCGACGGCGGGCTCCGGGCGGCTGGATACCAGACCGGGCTCATCGGCGGGGTCGAGACACGCATCGGCGACCAGACCCAGGAAAGCTCGCTGACCACCCCAGAGGCGACCGATCTGCAGGCGCTGCTCGCGACGATGGTACGGCGGCGGGTCGGGGCGGCCGCGATGGAGGTGTCCAGCCATGCGCTGGCGCTCGGCCGGGTAACGGGCACGCACTACGACGTCGCCGTGTTCACCAATCTGTCCCAGGATCACCTGGATTTCCACACCAGCATGGAAGAGTACTTCGCAGCCAAAGCGCTGCTGTTCACGCCGACGTTCGCGCGGGCCGGGGTGATCAGCGTCGACGACCGGTACGGCCGGGAGCTCGCCGCGCAGGCCGCCATCCCGGTGACGACGTTCTCGGCTTACGGCCGCGAGGTTGCGGACTGGCGCGCGACCGACATCCGGCCGGGCGCCGACGGCGCCACGTTCCGGGTGATCGGGCCGGGCGGGGTGGCGGCCGACGCAGCGGTCGGACTGCCGGGGGACTTCAACGTCGCCAACGCGCTCGCCGCGATCGTGGCCCTCGTCGAGGCCGGCGTGGGTCTCGCCGATGCGCTGGCGGGCGTCGCGGCCAGCCAGGGTCCGCCCGGCCGGCTCGAGCGGGTCGATCGCGGCCAGGACTTCACCGTGCTCGTGGACTACGCACACAAGCCGGGCGCGGTGGAAGCTCTGCTCGCGGCGATGCGCTCGGTGACCCAGGGCAGCCTGGTGATCGTGGTCGGCTGCGGCGGAGACCGGGACCGGGGCAAGCGCAGACTGATGGGAGCGGCGGCGGCGAGACTGGCCGATGTCGCGATCCTGACCAGCGACAATCCACGGTCGGAGGATCCGCTGGCGATCCTGGCCGAGATGCTGGCTGGCGCCCTCGAGGTACCCAAGCGCGATCGCGCTCAGGTGGCAGTGCTGCCCGACCGCGCCGCTGCCATCGCGGCGGCCATCGGCAACGCGGGCAAGGGCGATGTCGTGCTGATCGCGGGCAAGGGTCACGAGCACGGCCAGTACGTGGCCGGCACGGTGCTCCCCTTCGACGACCGCGAGGTGGCTGGCGCGGCCCTGGAACGCCGCCGCCCGGAGGATAGCAGCCGGGGCCAGCTGCTGGCGGACGCGTGATCCCGCTGTCGCTGGCCGAGGTAGCGCGGGTGACCGGCGCGCTGCTCGCGGACGTGCCTGACCCGGCCACGCTGGTGACCGGGCCGGTGGTGATCGACTCGCGGGAGGCTGGCCCGGGCAGCCTGTTCGCCGCGCTGCCCGGCACCCGCACCGACGGGCACGCATTCGCCGCCGCCGCAGTCGGGGCGGGCGCCGTAGCCGCCCTCCTCACCCGGCCGGTCGGCACTCCCGCGCTGGTCGTGCCCGACGTCCAGGCGGCGCTCGGCGCCCTGGCCAGGGCGGTCGTGGACCGGCTGCCCGAGCTCACCGTGATCGGCATCACCGGGTCGGTCGGCAAGACAACGACCAAGGACCTCACTGCCCAGCTGGTCGAGACGCTGGCCCCGACGGTGGCGCCGCGGAACTCGTTCAACAACGAGATCGGGCATCCGCTGACGGTGCTCCGGGCGACCGACCAGACCCGCTATCTGGTCGCGGAGCTGGCCGCGCGCGGGCCCGGTCACATTGCCCAGCTATGCCAGATCGCGCCGCCGCGGCTCGGTGCCGTGCTGTGCGTCGGGCACGCGCACGCCGGAGAGTTCGGTGGCCTCGACGCGATCGCTGCGGCCAAAGGCGAGCTGCCAGCCGCGCTGCCGCCCGACGGTATCGCCGTCCTGAACGCCGACGACCGCCGAGTCGCCGCCATGGCCGCCAGGACCACAGCCGAGGTGGTGACGTTCGGCCGATCGGGTGGCGCGCAGGTGCGGGCCGACCGGGTGCGCTGCGACGAGGCTGGCCGGGCCGGCTTCACGCTCGTCACGCCCGCCGGATCGGCTCCGGTGCGGCTGCGCCTGTATGGCGAGCATCACGTGTACAACGCGCTGGCCGCCGCCACCCTGGCGCTGCAGCTCGGCATGCCGGTCGCCGATGTCGGCGCTGGCCTGTCGGCGGCCGAGGCACGCAGCCGGTGGCGAATGGAAGTGACGCGGCTCCCGGACGGTGTCACGGTCGTCAACGACGCCTACAACGCCAATCCTGACTCAGTCCGCGCGGCGATCGCCGCGGTGGCAGCCATGGCCCGTGGCCGCCGGGGTTTTGCCGTCCTCGGTCACATGACCGAGCTCGGCGCGGACGCCGACCGGCTGCACGAGCAGATTGGCGCCGAGGTGGCAGCCGCCGGGCTCGCTGGCCTGGTCGTGGTGGGCGAGCACGCAGCGCCGATGCTGGCTGGCACGAAGGCCGTGCCCGGCTGGCAGGGTGAGCTGGTGCACGTGCCCGACGCGGCCGCCGCCGTCGCCGCGCTGCATGACCGGCTCCGCGACGGTGACGTGGTCCTGGTGAAGGCCTCGCACTCGATCCACCTGGAGCGCGTGGCGCTGGCACTCACCGGCGAGCAGCCCCTCGACGGTGAAGCGGGGCCGGGCGGTTGAAGACCATCCTCGTCGCCGGCGCAGTCTCGCTGGTGCTGGCGTTGTTCGGCACCCCCATGGTGATCGCGCTGCTGCGCCGGCAGGGCTACGGCCAGCCCATCAGGGTGGACGGACCGAAAACGCACGAGACCAAGCGCGGCACGCCGACCATGGGGGGCGCGGTCATCGTGCTCGCCGCGGTGGCGGGTTACGCGGTCGGCAACGTCGCCACGCACGAGCCGATGACTGCCTCCGGCTTGCTGGTGCTGTTCCTCATGGTGGGCCTCGGCCTGGTGGGATTCATCGACGACTTCATCAAGATCTACCGGCAGACGAGCCTGGGCCTGCGCAGCGGCGCGAAGCTGGCCGGCCAGATCGTGGTCAGCGCGGTGTTCGCCCTCGAGGTGCTGCAGCACCCGGACGGGTATGACCTGACTCCCGCCGACGCCCACCTGTCGTTCCTGCGTGACTTCGGCCCGGCGCTCGGCACGCTGCCATTCGTAATCTGGATCATCATCATGACCGCCGGCTTCTCCAACGCCGTCAACCTCACCGACGGGCTGGACGGCCTCGCCACCGGGGCGACCGTCCTGGTGCTCGCCGCTTACGTGCTCATCGGCATCTGGCAGGAGCGCAACGACTGCACGAACTTCCTGGCCCGGCAGTGCTATCAGATCAGGGATCCGCTCGACCTGGCCGTGGTCGCGGCTGCCGTGCTCGGCGCGTGCTTCGGCTTCATCTGGTGGAACGCGCCACCTGCCAAGATCATCATGGGTGACACCGGCTCACTGGCCCTCGGCGGCGTGCTGGCCGGGCTGGCCGTGTGCACCAAGACCCAGCTGCTGCTCTTCATCCTGGGCGGGCTGTTCACGATCATCACGCTGTCGGTGATCATCCAGGTGGGCGTCTTCAAGGCGACCAAGCTGAGCACCGGACGAGGAATCCGGGTCTTCAAGATGAGCCCGCTGCATCATCACTTCGAGATGCTGGGCTGGGCCGAGACCACGATCGTGATCAGGTTCTGGCTCATCTGCGGCCTGTGTATCGCGCTCGGGCTTGGCGTCTTCTACGCCGAGTGGCTGGTGACCTGAGCCGATGAGCCAGTTCCGCGACGACAGGGAGCCGGCCGGGCTCGGCGGCCAGCACGTCGTCGTCGTCGGGCTCGGCATCACCGGCCAGTCCGTCGTTTCCGTTCTGACCAGCCGCGGCGCGACCGTGACCGCGGTGGACTCACGCGCTGACGCCGAGCGGCGGGAACTGGCCGAGCGGCTCGCCAGCCAGGGCGTGCACGTCCGGCTCGGGCCCCCGGAACTGGGCCCGGAGGCAAGCCTGCCGGCCGACGCACGCCTGGTGGTGACCTCGCCGGGCCTGCGCCCCGACACGCCGCTGCTGGTGACCGCGCTGGCTGCGGGCGCCGAGGTGATCGGCGATGTCGAGCTGGCCTGGCGACTGCGGCCTGCTCTCGGCGACGGCCGCCGCCAGCAGTGGCTCGGCGTGACCGGTACCAACGGCAAGACCACGACAGTCCGGATGCTCGCCGCCATGCTCGCCGCGGCCGGGCACCGCACCGTGGCGGCCGGCAATGTCGGCGTGCCCATCCTCACGGTGGTGACCGACCCGCAGCCCTACCCGGTCGTCGCGATCGAGCTGTCCAGCTTCCAGCTGTACTGGAGCGCCACCATCGCGCCGCTGGCCGCCGTGGTGCTCAACCTGGCGGCACACCACCTGGACTGGCATGACGACATCGAGTCCTACGCCGCGGCCAAGGCCAGGATCTTCGCGCCCGGTACCATCGCGGTGTGCAACGCCGACGACCAGCGCACGGTGGCGATGGCCGCCGCCGCGCTGGCGCGC
>JASHQA010000045.1 GCA_030037785.1 Streptosporangiaceae bacterium | reverse complement strand
CTGGCTCGACCTGTGCGCGGGTCCCGGCGGCAAGGCGCGGCTGCTGGCCGCGATCGCCGCCGGGGCCGGTGCCACGCTGGCGGCCGCCGAGCTACGCGAGCACCGCGCGCGGCTGGTTGCCGCGGCCGTCGCCAGGGCCGGATCGTGCCATGTCCTGGTGGCCGATGGCACCCGGCCTGGCTGGCACCGCGGCCGCTTCGACCGGGTCATCGCAGACGTGCCGTGCTCCGGTCTCGGCGCGCTGCGCCGTCGGCCGGAGGCTCGCTGGCGACGGTCGCCAGGCGACGTCGCGGCGCTTGGCAGGCTGCAGCGTGACCTGCTGGCCGCGGCGCTCGACAGCGTGCGGCCCGGTGGCGTCGTCGGCTTTGTCACCTGCTCGCCGCTCCCCGCCGAGACCCGCGACGTGGTCGCCGACGTGCTCGCGGCGCGCGGTGACGTCTCGGTACTCGACGCGCCAGCGGTACTGCCAGAGGTTGCGGATCTCGGGTGTGGCCCCGCTGGCCGCTACGTGCAGTTCTGGCCGCATGTGCACGGCACCGAGGCCATTTTCCTGGCGTTGCTGCGGCGCCGTTGAGGCGCGCGCGATGCTCGTTACGCGACGTCCTGCGGATTATCCGGAGGCGTTGGCTGCCAGGTACGCGAGGCGATCATCGAACCGATCGCCAGCCACCCCGACGACGGCGGCCACGATCGAGCCGTAACCGGCGGGCCGCCGCGAGAACCGCGATGAGAGCGCGATCAGCACGCCGTGGTGATGCCGACCCGCGGCGACGTGCTCACTGCAAATCCGGGCGAAGTCGCTGACGTTCTCGGTGAGCAGCGCGTATCCCGCGTCGGTCGCGGCCGCGAAGACGTCGACGTCTGACCTGCCCGCCATCCCGAGCTCAGCCACGGTAATGGCATCAATGCCTTGATCCCGGAGCGCCTGCGCGAGTTTCACCCCGTACATCTCGTCGAGGAGAAGCTTCACCGTGTGTCCGCCGCCGCCGTGTCATGACGGTGCAGCGCGATACGCGCCCCGACCTCGTCCGGATACGCGTCCCGGTAGCGTAGCGCGGCGTCAATGAGCGGGCGCGAGATATCCTGTTCGGCCGTCAGCACCCGTACCGGGTCGTCCTCGCTGGTGAGATCCTCCAGCCACATGACGATCTCCCACACGTCCGGACCCCCGACGACCGCCGCCCTTCGGCCGGATGGGCCATCTCGGAACGTGATCAGCGGATGCTCATCACGGCGGGATCCTTCCTCGGCATACCGCCGCAGCCGGTCCGACAAGCTCTCCCCAGCCGCCCGCGCCCGCAGCCGAAGTCGTTCAGCCAGCGTGTCGTCCAGCCGCACCGATACATTCACAGACATGCATCCATTGTAGCACATTGTCAACAGTCGGTACTAAACGCGGGAGAGGCAGCCACTGTCAGCAGGTCAGTTCGCGAGTCGGCCTGTCGGCGACCCGGCCCGAGCCGATATCGGCGCGCCGGCCCTGGGCGTAACCCGCTCCGTAGCCGCTGCCGCTGTAGGTCACCCGCGCGGTCCTGGTCCGCGGGTAAGCGTGCGCGACCTGCTGGCGGATCACCATCGCGCGGTCGGCAAGCACGAGTGCCGCGTGGCCGGGCTCGCGGCCGGGATCGGCTGCCGACTGCGCCGCGTGTTGCTCCGCGGCCCGAACCCGCGCGATCACCGCCGTGGCGAACCCGAGCAGCCAGCTCCGGCGCCACGCTCGTACGCTGCCCGTGCTGCCTGCCCCCGCAGCGGCCGGGACCTGACTGGCCACCAGGCCGTGCCACATCTGCACCAGGACCGAGGTGTACAGCACGTCCGCTCGCTCGATGTCGGACGCGTAGCCGAACACGTGCACCCGCTGTCCGGCCGGCGACGGCAGCAGGATGCACTGGCAGCGCAGGGCCGCGGCCAGCCCGCACAGCAGGTGCGCCTGCACTCTCGCCCACGGGTTGTACAGCTGGACGATCCGGTTGTCCGGCCGGTCGGTCTCCGGCCGCCGGGCGGCTAGCAGCGCCCGGTCGATGCCGTATTTCGCCATCAACTCGGCGGCCTTCGCCGTCAGCGCCTGCGCCTCCGCGGCGGTGACCCCCTCGGCCTCGGCCTTGGCCAGCAGCTTGCGGACCCGGTCCAGGAGGCGGTCGGGCGTCTGGCGGATCGTGGTCGCGGTCGGCGCGGGCATCGATGGCCTCCCTATCGGCGACGGCTGCCTTAAGAACCTAGCGGCATGGACCGACAGCGCGAGGCATCCGCCGCCGCGTGGTGTGCACGGGCCGCTGCCGACCGGAGCGGCGTTCCCTAGAATCGGCGTCAAGATGAGCATTCAGATGGCGCCAAGCCTGCTGGCGGCGGACTTCGCCCGGCTAGCGGACGAGGCCTACGCGGTCGCCGAGACGGCCGACTGGCTGCATGTCGACGTCATGGACGGACACTTTGTGCCGAATCTCACTGTCGGCCTGCCCGTAGTCGAGGCGCTGGTACGACACGCGCGCCTGCCGCTCGACTGCCATCTGATGATCGAGAACCCCGACCGCTGGGCACCGGGGTACGCCGAGGCGGGCGCGCGCAGCGTGACCATCCACGCAGAGGCGGCGACGGCGCCGATCCGGACGCTGCGTGCCATCCGGTCGGCGGGTGCGCGGGCGGGCCTGGCGTTCAACCCGGCCACCTCGGTGCAGCCGTACGCGGACCTGCTGCCGGAAATCGACATGGTGCTGCTGATGACGATCGAGCCCGGCTTCGGCGGCCAGGAGTTCATGGCGTACCTGCTGCCGAAGATCCACAACGCGAGGGAGCTGATCAGCGCGCACGGCGGCGAGATATGGCTCCAGGTGGACGGCGGCGTGAGCGAGGAGACGATCGGGCGCTGCGCCGAGGCGGGCGCCGACATGTTCGTCGCCGGCTCGGCGGTCTTCGGTGCCGAGGATCCGGGGGAGGCGGTCAGCATGCTGCGCCGGCTCGCCGTGACCGGCGCCGCCCAGGCGGCCGACGGGCGGATCAGCGGCCATGGCGGCCCGGTCTGAGCGGCCCGGCCTGAGCGGCCTGGCTGATGCCGTGACCCGTAGCCCGGTGACCGCAGGCAGGCGAGCGTGAGTCGCGGCCGCGCCGCCGAGGAGCGCGCCGACGTCAGGCTCACCAACCTCGATGAGGAGCTGTTCGACGGCGCGGAGGCGACCAAGCGGGACCTGGTCGACTATCTGGACGCGGTCCGTGAGCTGTTCATCCCGGTCCTGAGGGATCGGCCGCTGTCGGTGATCAGGGTGCTGCGCGGCCAGCAGCCGTTCATGCAGAAGAACGTGCCGGCCTACACGCCGGACTTCGTCCGCACGCTGACGATCTGGGCCGAAAGCTCGCACCGTGAGGTGTCGTACGCGCTCTGCAACGACCGGCGCACGCTGCTCTGGTTCGCCAATCAGCGGGCGGTCGAATACCACCCCACGCTGGTGCGGGCCGACCGGTGGGACAGCCCGGACTTCCTGGTGCTGGACATCGACCCGCCGCCGGATGGCACCTTCGACGTGGTGGTGCAAGCGGCCCAGCTCGTCCGCGAGGCGCTCGCGTCGGCCGGCCTGGCCGGTGCGGTGAAGACCAGCGGTGCCAAGGGCGCGCACGTCTTCGTGCCGCTCTCAGCCGGGCAGCCGAGCGCGGACGCGGCGGCGGCGACCAGGGCGATCGCGGCCAGGGCAGAGCGCCTCGCGCCCGACCTGGCGACCACCGCGTTCACCAAGGCCGACCGCGGCGGGAAGGTTTTCCTGGACGCTACGAGGGCCGGCGGCGGCACCGTCGTCGCGGCCTACAGCCCGCGCGCACGACCGGGCACGCCGGTCTCGTTCCCGGTTGGATGGGAGCAGCTGGCAGACGTGCGGCCCGCCGACTTCACCGTCCGGACCGCGGCCGGCCTGCTGGGCGGCCGGGACGCCTGGGCAGCGTCGCTGCCCCGTTCGCAGCGGCTGCCAGGCGACCTAGTCGCCGAGGGACACGCGATCCCGGTCGCCAGGGTGGCTGCCATGCATGAGGGGAAGCGCCGGGCCAGGGCGCGTCGCGGCCAGCACCCCGCGCCCGGCTGAGCTGACCGCCCGAGTCGGCCGACGGCCGGGCACCGCCTGGCTCGGCTGCCGCGGGCATTCGGACTGTTTGCCTGCATCCGCCACCGGAGCTAACGTCACCTCAGCATGACGCAACCTTCTCAGCCGTTGTCCCCGGCGACCTCACCGGGCGCACGGGCGGCCGAGGCGAGCGGCGGGGCAACCGCTGGCGCCCGGCCAGGCCCGGTCATCAGGATGCCCTCATGACGGCGCTGCAGTCGGCTGCCACCGATGCCGAGCCGAGCGCGGCCGCGCCGCTGCTGGACATCCGTGACCTGGCGGTGAACTTCGGCCCGGTTCAAGCGCTGGCCGGAGTGAGCCTTTCGGTCGGGCGGGGCGAGATCGTCGCGCTGGCAGGGGAGAACGGCGCCGGGAAGACCACCATGGTCCGGTGTATCGGCGGTGACATCGCGCCAGCGACCGGTGAGATCAGGCTCAGCGGCGTGCCGCTGCCGGCCGAGCCGGGCGCTCGTACCCGGCTCGGGATCAGCGTGCTCTGGCAGGACCTCGCGCTGTGTGACAACCTCGATATCGCCTCGAACCTGATGCTGGGCCGCGAGCGCCGGCTGCACCTGATGTCCGACGTGCGGCTGCACACCGAGGCGGCGCAGGCGCTGTCCGGCCTGGGCTTCGTCGACCTGCCTGCCACGACCCGCGCGGTCAGCACGCTCTCCGGTGGCCAGCGTCAGCTCGTCGCGGTGGCGAAGGCCATCGTGCACAAGCCGCGGCTGCTGCTGCTCGACGAGCCGACCGCGGCACTCGGCGCCGCAGTTTCGAGACAGGTAGAGCAGCTGATCATGGCGGTGCGGCAACAGGGCACGTCGGTCCTGCTGGCCTGCCACGACATCGACATGATGTTCCGGCTGGCGGACCGGATCGTGGTGCTGCGGCACGGTCGCGTGGTGGCCGAGGTCGCGCCCGCCGAGGTACATCCGGACGACGTCATCGCGCTGCAATCCGGACAGGACGCCGACTCCTCGGCGCGCGGACAGCTGACCAGGCTGCACGGGCTCACCGGCCGGCTGGTCAGCGCCGACCCGTCGTCCAGCCTGACCCTGATCCTCTCCGCGCTCGGCGCTGCCCTCGGCAGTGAGCGGCTGTGCATTCACCTGGTGTCCCCGGACGGGCTAGCCTGCGCCGCCTCGCTCGGCATCGCCGAGCCGCTGCTCACGGCGTGGGACCGGCTGCCGGTCGGGCCGAAGGGCGGCCCGCCCGGACTGGCGGCGGCCCGGCGCGAGCCGGTCATCGAGGAAGACGTCCGCGCGGGCGGTAGCTGGGCGCCGTTCGCGGCGCTGACGAGGCCCGCGAAGGTGGCCAGCTCCTGGTCAATCCCGGTGCCAGGGCCGCGCGGCCTGGCCGGCGTGATCACGGTGCTGCGCGCGATGCCGGGCCGGCCGCAGCGCGACGACCTGGACCTGGTCACGCTCTACGCCGGCTACGCGGCCAGCGCGATCGAACGGGACCTGCTGCTGGAGGAGGTCACCGCCCGCAACCGGGTGCTCGAGACGATCAGGGAGATGCTGCAGACTCTCGCGGGGCCGCTGCCGGTCGGCCAGGCCCTGACGGTGGCCCTGCAAGCGCTCTGCCGCGGCATGCAGGCCGACGAGGCGGCGCTGATCCTGCGGGAGTCCGGACGGGAGCCGCAGGTGCGGGCCGCGGTCGGCAGGCGAGCGGGCAAACCGGTGCGCGACGCTGCCGACGCCAGCGGCGAGCTGGTGCGCACCGCCGCGACCGTGCTCGGCCGCGCGCGCAAGGACGACGTGGCTGTTGACGTAGTCGGCACAGCCGGAGGCAGGCTGCTGGCCGTGCCGTTCGCCGCTCCCGGCGGCAGAGCCGTGCTGGTCGCTCGCTGGTACGCCGGGCTGCAGCCTGGCGACGCCGCGGCACTGGCGGAGGACGCCGCCCGTTCCCTGCAGCTGGCCCTCGAGCGCGAGGAGGCGTCGATCGCCCACCAGGAGGCGCTCACCCTGCGCCGGTCCCGGGAGCTGCAGCGCGGATTCCTGTCCAGGCTCAGCCATGAGCTGCGCACACCGCTGACCGCCATCAGGGGCTACGCGTCCAGCCTGCTGCAGCCGGACGTGACCTGGGACGCCGAGTCGCAGCAGCGCTTCGTCGGCCGGATCGCGGCCGAGTCAGCCCGGCTCGGCAGGCTCGTGGACGACCTGCTCGACTTCTCCGCCATCGAGTCGGGCATCCTGCGGCTGCAGCGCGACTGGTGCGATCTGCCGCTGGTGCTCGAGGCCGCGGTCGCTTGCCTGCCGCCGGACGCGGCGGCGCAGGTGACGCTCTCGTGCAGCGCTGGGCTGCCGGTTGTCTGGGCGGACCACGACCGGCTCGAGCAGGTGTTCGTGAACCTGCTCGCCAACGCGGTCGGTCACAATCCGACTGGGACGCGGGTCGCGGTCACCGCGGTGGCCGGGGCCGAGCACGTGGAGGTGACGGTCGCCGACGACGGTGCCGGCCTGACTGCGGACGTATCCCGTGCACCGTTCGAGTCGGCCAGGCGCCGTCGCGCCCCGACGGCCGGTGCGGGGCTCGGGCTGTCTATCGCGAAGGGCATCGTCTCGGCGCACGGCGGAGACATCGAGCTCGTGCCGCAGCCAGTGGGCACGTGCTTCCGCATTCGGCTGCCGGTCGAGGCCGACGTGCAGCTGGCCGGGCACCTGGCGGCGGCTGGCGGTGCGGCCGACACCGGGCCGATGCCCGCGCTGACGGCCGCTGTCGGGCGTGCGGGCAGCCCGTCAGCCAGCCGCGCGAGGCAAAGCTGAGCCGGTGGCCGCGGTGACCTCTACCAGGGCGCTGGTCGTGGAGGACGACCCGAACATCGTCGACCTGATCAGGTCCAATCTCGCCGTCCGGGGTTTTGACACGGTCGTGTCCACAGACGGGCTTCGGGCGCTGCGGCTGCTGGAGACCGAGTCCCCGGACATCGTCCT
>JASHQA010000427.1 GCA_030037785.1 Streptosporangiaceae bacterium | reverse complement strand
AACTCCTCGTAACCGATCGCCCGCAGCCCGACATCTAGGCACTTGGCGTACTGGCCGCTGTCGGTGAGGAAGCCGAACGGCGTGCGGTGCGGGAAGTCCTCGTCTGCTACGAAGTTCGCCCGGCGGAAGTCCGCCTGGTCCATCCCCAGGTCGTCGGCAGCCGCCTGGACCATCCGCTCCTGGAAGAACATCGCCTCGGTGACCCGGAACGAGCACCGGTACGCGACGCCGCCGGGTGCCTTGTTGCTGTAGGTACCGCGCGCGGTCAGGTGCGCGGCCGGAATGTCGTAGGCGGCAAACGCGGAGTGCAGCAAGCCGATCTTGAACTTGCTCGGCTGGGCGTCGGAGAAAAAGGCACCGTGGTCGGCGTCGCAGTGCATGCGGACACCGAGGATCTTGCCGTCGCGGCGCAGCGCCATCTCGCCGTCCAGGTAGATGTCGCGGGCGAAGCCGGTCGAGATGAGATTTCCGGTTTTGTCCTCGATCCACTTCACCGGCCGCTCGAGCAGGATGGATGCGAGGATCGAGCAGACGTAGCCGGGATAGACCGGAACCTTGTTGCCGAAGCCGCCGCCGATGTCAGGCGAGATGATCCGGATCATGTGCTCGGGCAGCTCAGCGACCATGGCGACGGCGGCCCGGATGATGTGCGGCGCCTGTGTCGTCATGTAGACAGTGAGCTTGGACGTCGCGCGGTTGAAGTCGGCGATGGAGCCACAGCACTCGATCGGGGACGGGTGCGAGCGCGGGTAGTGCAGCTGGATCTTCGAGATGACGTCCGCCTGCGCGAACGCGCGCTCGGTGCCAGCGGCGTCGCCGACTTCCCAGTGGTAGATGACGTTGTCGGGCTGGTTCTCCTTGTCATCCCTGATAACCGGGGCACCCGCGGCCACGGCCTGGCTCGGGTTGACAATGACCGGCAGCGGCTCGTAGTCGACGACGATCGCCTCGCACGCGTCTTTGGCAATGTACGGGTCGTCGGCGATGACGCACGCTACCTCCTGACCCTGGAAGCGCACCTTGTCCGTGGCGAGCACCGCCTGGGTGTCGTAGGACAGGGTCGGCATCCAAGCCAGATTGCGGGTGGCCATCATCTCTCCGGTCAGCACCAGGTGCACACCGGGGATGTCCCACGCCTTACTGGTGTCGATCGACTTGATCCGGGCGTGCGCTAGCGGGCTGCGCAGGATTTCCATGTGCAGCATGCCGGGCAGCACGATGTCATCGGTGTAGTTGCCCTTGCCGCGAATGAAACGGTTGTCTTCGACGCGCTTGCGGCTGGCCCCGATGCCGCCGATCTTTATCTCGTCTACCGCCTGCGACATGATCCGCTCTCCGCTTCTACTCCGTCGCCTGCGACCGCAGCTTCGCCGCAGCCCACAGAACTGACTTCACGATGTTCTGGTATCCGGTGCAGCGGCAGAGGTTGCCGGACAGCGCCCAGCGCACGTCCTCCTCGGTGGGGTCGGGAGTGCGGTCGAGCAGCGCCTTGGCGGCCATCATCATGCCTGGCGTGCAGAACCCGCACTGCAGCCCGTGTTCCTCCCTGAAGCCCTCCTGCAACGGGTGCAGTTCGCTGGCCGTCGCCAGGCCCTCCACGGTCTGTATGTCGTGGCCGTCGGTCTGGACCGCGAGCATCGTGCACGACTTGACGGCCTTGCCGTCGAGCAGCACCGTGCAGGCACCGCAGTTGGTGGTGTCGCATCCGGTGTGCGTGCCAGTCAGTCGCAGCCCGTACCGGATCAAGTGCGCCAGCAGCAGCCGCGGCTCGACCTCGGCCGTCTTCTTCTCGCCGTTGATGGTGAACGAGATTCGGCGTACCGGGACGTCGCCGGCCGCGTCCGGGGCCGGCTCCGAATACAGCGTGGTCATGTCAGGCCGCCCTCTCCGCCGCCCCGTCGACGCGGCTCAGGATCCGTCGCACGAACGTCTCAACCATGTGCCGCTTGTACTCGGCGCTGCCGCGGTGATCGGTACGCGGCCTGGCGGCCGCGCCCGCCAGCGAGGCCGCCTGGGCTATTGACTCGTCGCTGAGCGGACGTCCGGCGAGCGACGCAGCCGCCTCGGTGGCCGCGATTGTCGAGCCGCCCACGCCGGTCAGCGCGATACCGGCCTTGGTCACGACCTCGCCCGCGGTCTCGACCGAAACCGCGACGCCGACCGTCGCGAAGTCGCCGACCCGACGCTCGAGCTTGAGGTAGCCACCGGCCCGCCGGCCAACGGCCGGCGGGATCACGGCCTCGACCGCAACTTCGTCTGGCAGCAGCGCGTTCTCGAACGGGCCGGTGACGAAGTCGGCGATCCGGATCGCTCGCCGTCCGGCCCGGCCCTCGGCGATCACGGAGCCGTCGAGTGACAGCACGACCGAAGCCCAGTCCCCCTGCGGGTCGCCGTGGCAGAGCGAGCCGACCAGCGTGCCGCGGTTGCGGACGATCGGGTCGGCGATGAGCGGCGCGGCCGCCGCCATCGTCGGCTGGGTGGCCGCAAGGTGCGGCGAGTGTTCGAGGTCGGCGTGGCGGCACAGCGCCCCGATCCGGAACGTGCCGTCTGGGTCCGTCCGGTGATAGTCCAGGCCGGGCACGTTGTTGATGTCCACGATGAGTTCCGGCGCGGCGAACCGCAGTTTCATCAGCGGAATGAGGCTCTGGCCACCCGCCAGCACCTTGGCGTAGTCACCGCCGTCGCGCAGCAGCGCAATCGCCTCAGCGAGCGACGCCGGCGCCTCGTAGCGGAACCGCGACGGATACATGCCTGTTTCCTCCGGTCTGCAGAACGGGCGGGTCAGCCGACGACGGTCGCGCCGCCAGAGGTGTCATCACGAGGGGACGATGCGCGCGCCGAGTGGGGATCAGCGATGGCCACGGGCCCCGACTCGTAGTCCGGGTCCGGCCGCGGCTCCTGATGGGGCGGCCACGGGCCCGAGACCGGCTGCCCGGCCACCTTCAGGTAGTCGATCAGCTCGGGCCACGCCCAGACGGTCGGACTCTTGCCGGTCTTCGGCGCGTGCTCGATGAGTTCATAGAGCCGCGGATTGCCCTTGCTCTTGCCATCGGACTCGATCCGCATGCGAGCAACTCCTTGCACATAAGGACGCACATATATAATTACGACACACCATAGCCGGTAGGCCGGTCTTGATCACTGATCATTCAACGACCGTGTCGGTATGGCAATGGGCTACCGGGCACTTCATCTACCGTCCTCATCCCCCAGCCGACCTGGCGCGTCAGCACGTCAAGCACTACGCTACCCGCGGCTCCGGTCGTGGACCTCGCTGGCCATGACGAGCTGAGCCGCGAGCGGGTGCCGTGGCTGGCATGCGGCCTTTTAGCGGATGATGGAACGATGAGCGAACTAGCCGAGCAGCTGCCAGACGTCCCCAGCCTGCTGATTGCCCTCGACGGCGTGAGTTACCTGGCGGACGAGCCACTCGGCACGGCCCTGTTCCTGGCTACCCGGATGGGTCAGCCGATTCTGCTCGAGGGGGAGCCAGGTGTCGGCAAGACCGAGGCGGCCAAGGCGCTGGCAGCCGTCCTCGACACGCCGCTGATCCGGCTGCAGTGCTACGAGGGACTGACCTCGGCCGAGGCGCTGTACGAGTGGAACTACCCGCGGCAGCTGCTAGCCATCCGGCTGGCAGAGGCCAGGGGCGAGACGCCACGCGAGGCGGACCTGTTCAGCGACGCCTACTTGCTGGAACGGCCGCTGCTTGCGGCGCTCGACCACCCGGGGCCGCGTCCTGCGGTGCTGCTCATCGACGAGGTCGACCGCGGCGACGACGAGTTCGAGGCGTTTCTGTTCGAACTGCTGGCCGAGTCTGCCGTGACCATTCCCGAACTGGGTACCCGGCGGGCCGCTTACCCGCCGATCGTGGTGCTGACCTCTAATCGCACCCGTGACCTGCACGACGCGCTCAAGCGCCGGTGTTTGTATCACTGGATCGACTACCCGTCTACCGCACAGGTGGCTGCCATCATCCGGCGGCGCGTCCCGAACGCGGGCGTTCGGCTCGCGGCCCAGGTCGCTGCCGGCGTGGATCGGCTGCGGCGGATGGACCTGGCCAAGCCCCCTGGCGTGGCGGAGGCGATCAGCTGGGCCACGGCACTGCGGGTGCTCGGCGCGACAGACCTGGACGCGAGCTCGGCCCGGCAGACGATGGGCACGGTGCTGAAGTACGCCGACGACCTGCGGACGGCGCGCGCAGCGGACTTCGCGACCGTGGTGGGTCACCGAGGCGCTGACCGCGACGGGCCTGGCGGAGCCGAGGACGCCGCAGCCGAGGGCGCCGGTGCCTGACGACCTGGCCGAGCTCGCGGCTCGATTCGGCGCCGCGCTGCGGCGTGCGGGCCTGCCTGTCGGGCCAGGCCGGAGCGAGCGATTCGCGACGGCCGTGACCCTGGTGCGGCCAGCGAGTAGGCGTGACCTGTTCAACTGTGCGCTCGCAACGCTGGTCTCCAGCAGGGACCAGGCGGACGTGCTGCGGGCGGTGTTCACCGAGGTATTCGGGGCGCTGGACGAGGCTGGCCAGGCGCCCGGCTCGGCCCCGCCGGCGCCCAGCCCGCCGGGGCCGCCACCACCGGCCGAGCTTGGCAACGCCACAACCACGGCCAGGGCGTACACCGAGATCCTGCGCTCTGTCGACACCAGCGAGGACGAGCCGGACTCAGCCGATGACGGCGAGGAGATAGCCAGGCCCTACCTCGGCAGCGCTGTCGAGCGGCTGTCCGGCGCCGACTTCGCCGAGCTATCGGCAGCTGAACTGGCCGAGCTAGCGGCGGCGATGCAGAAGATGACGCTCGCCGTTCCCGCTCGCCGGTCCCGGCGCCGCAACCGCAGGCCAGGCGGCCGTCGCACGGACGTGCGGTCCACGCTGCGACAGGCGCGGCGGACCGGGGGACACGCATTCCGGCTCATCGGCGAGGTACCGGCCAAGCGACCTAGGCGCCTGGTGGTGCTCTGCGACATCTCCGGATCGATGGAGCCATACGCCAGGGCCATGATCCAGTTGCTGTACTGCGCCGCAGGCGGCGCGAACGCCGAGGTGTTCACCTTCGCCACTCGGCTGACCCGGCTGACGAAGGCACTCGCGCGCACGACGCCCGCCGTGGCCATCGCGCGCGCGGCGCAGGCCGCGCCCGACTGGAACGGCGGCACCCGGCTCGGGGCTGCGCTCAAGGAGTTCAACGACCGCTACGGCAGGCGGGGCATGGCGCGCGGCGCGGTCGTGCTCGTCATCTCCGACGGCTGGGACACCGGAGATCCCGAACTCGTCCGGCGGGAGATGGAACGGCTGTCGCTGGTGGCGTTCCGCGTCGTCTGGATGAACCCGCGCACCAAGAGCGCCAGTTACCAGCCGCTGGCGGGCGGCATGGCGGCGGCGTGGCCATACTGCGACGCCGTCGTGTCCGGCCATTCGCTGGACGCCGTCAGCCGCCTCGCTGCCGCGCTGGCTGACCCGGTCCGGCAGCGCGCGGTCCCAGCTCGGCTCGCCGGCTAGCGCTACTCGTCGTCGGGTTCTGCCGAGCCGTGACGCCACTCGCGGCGTTGCGCCCGGCGCTGCTCCTGCCATTCGCGGCGGCGCTCGCGGGCGCGGTCGTGGAGTTCGCGCCGCCGTTCGATCGCCTGGCCGATCACGTCCTCGAGCATGAGGTCGCCGCGCTGGCCGAGGGCGCCGCGACCGCTCGCCCTGGCGCCCTTGCGTTCCTTCCGTCGTACCTCGATGCCACCGAGCACGCAGATGCCCTCGATCCGCAGCACCGGCGAGTCAGGGCCCACAGACTCCGGCCCGCCTTTGATCTCGCGGCCACCCAGAATGGCGCTTCCGTTGTCGATAACCCGCATCTCCGGCGGCACCGTGACCTCCACGCCGCCCAGGACCGAGGTGGCCCGCAGCGTGACCTCCTTGCCGGGCAGCACTGCCTCGCGGAAGTCAAGCTCCGCCCCACCGAAAACGGTCAGGACGTCGATGACCGGCTCGGCGTGCCAGGCGCCCTTGCGGGTAGCGCCGCCGAAGATCGCGACAATCCGGCCGCCCCGCCTGGACCTGGCGAGCTGATCTGACGTCGCCGTGACCGGCGCCATCGCCTGCTGGCCGGGGAGGTCCGCGAGCAGCGGCGCGAGCTCGCCGTGCGTCTTGGCGGCGTAGATGGCGTCGAGCCGCTGCCCGTGCTCGTCAGCCGTCAGCCGGCCCTCGGCCAGAGCGCTGTTGATGACCGCGGCCGCCGCATCCCGGTCGGCGTCCGACGCGCGCAGGCCAGAATTCTCGTTGAAGCCGTGGACGTCCATGCAGTTATTGTCGGCCATGCCCGCCGGCAGACGGAACACCGGCGGCGAACCGGGAGAATTTGATGGGCCACGTAGAGGCCGCGCACGTGAGCCACGTGCTGCCCGACGGACGGCTGCTGCTTGACGACGTCTCGTTCCGGGTCGGCGACGGGGTCGTGGCTGCCCTCGTCGGCCCGAACGGTGCAGGCAAGAGCACCCTCATCGGCCTCGTTACCGGAGATATAAGGCCCCAATCCGGGACAGTGAGCGCCTCCGGGGGGGTCGGCGTCATGCGGCAGTTCGTGGGCGGTATCCGGGACGACCGCACGGTCAGTGACCTGCTGCTGTCGGTAGCGCCGCCGCGCGTGCGGACCGCCGCGAAGCGGCTGGACGCCGCCGAGCTGGCCATGATGGAACGCGACGACGAGCCGACGCAGCTCCGTTACGCCGCGGCGCTCGCGGACTGGGGCGACGCCGGCGGCTACGAGGCCGAGGTGCACTTCGACGCCTGCTGCGTGGCGGCCCTCGATGTCGGCTACGAACGGTGCCGGTGGCGGGGAGTCGCGACGCTGTCGGGCGGCGAGCAGAAGCGCCTCGTGCTGGAGTCGCTGCTGCGCGGGCCGGACGAGGTGCTGCTGCTGGATGAGCCGGACAACTACCTCGACGTGCCCGGCAAGGTGTGGCTCGAGCAGCAGCTCGCGGCCACGAATAAGACCGTGCTGATCGTCAGCCACGACCGCGAGCTCCTCGCCGCCTGCGCCGAGCGGATCATCACCGTCGAGGACGGGCACGTGTGGATCCACGGAGCCGGATTCCCGACCTACGCGCAGGCCAGGAGGGACCGCATCGAGCGACTCGACGAGCTGCGGCGGCGGTGGGACGAGGAGCACGAGAAGCTCCGCCAGCTGATGCTGATGTACAAGCAGAAGGCGTCGTACAACGCTGACATGGCGTCGCGGTACCAGGCGGCCGTGACCAGGCTGCGCAAGTTCGAGGACGTCGGGCCGCCCGAATTGGCGCCGCGCGAGCAGAATGTGCGGGTGCGACTCCGGGGCAGCCGCACCGGCAAGCGTGTCGTCGTCTGCGAGCAACTCGAGCTTGTCGGCCTGATGCAGCCGTTTGACCTCGAGGTCTGGTACGGCGAGCGGGTGACGATTCTCGGCTCCAACGGGTCGGGCAAGTCACACTTCCTGCGGCTGCTGGCCGGAGACCCCATCGACCACCAGGGCGTCGCGCGGCTTGGGGCGCGGGTGTCGGCGGGCTTGTTCGCACAGACACACGTGCGCCCGGACCTGGCCGGACGCACACCGGCCGAGATCCTCATGGCCGAGCACGCGCTGCTGATCAACGAGGCGATGTCGGCACTGGCTCGCTACGAGCTGGCCGGCTGCGCCCGGCAGCCGTTCGACACGCTGTCCGGCGGCCAGCAGGCGCGGCTGCAGATCCTGCTGCTCGAGCTCGCCGGGTCGACGCTGCTGCTGCTCGATGAGCCGACCGACAACCTGGACCTGGCCAGTGCCGAGGCCCTGCAGGCCGGCTTGGAGTCCTATGCGGGGACGGTCCTGGCCGTCACGCACGACCGGTGGTTCGCAAAGTCGTTTGACCGGTTCCTGATCTTCGGTGCCGATGGCGAGGTGTACGAATCAGCCGGGCCGATCTGGGACGAGAGTCGCGTGCGCAGGCCGCGCTAGCAGCGGGCTTGCTAGAGTTCAGTGGTCTGAAGGGGCTCCGGTCGGACGGGCAGCCTCTTCTGGAAGCTGGAGCCGGAGGGATTCACACACCGTGGTAAAGAAGTTGCTCGTTGTCGTTGTGCTGGGAATCGGTGCCTTTGCGCTGTGGCGCAAGGTTCAGGCGGACCGAGCCGAGCTCAACCTGTGAACCGAGGCGACGACGGCGGACGACTAGGCTGCCGCTGGCTCGTCGATGGACAGCGCGCTTAACTCGGTCGGCATCAGCCTGGTGTGCTGCGGGCTGATCGGCACGCTCGTGGCCGATGACGGGCTGATCGAGCGCTCGTTTGCCGAGGCCATCGCCACCCAGGGAGTGGTGGCGGGTACCAGCGCGTTCGCGCGACGGATGTCGCAGGTCCACCAGGCCCGCGGCAGGGCTCCTCGGGACGTGTTGCAGGTGCTGTTCCCGGACAACGAACCCCGCGCCCAGGCAGCGGCGCTTGCCTTCGACCGGGCGCTGCCGGACGCGCTGAGCAGGACGCCGATCACGCTGCTGCCTGACGCGATCGAGACGCTGGACGGTCTCCGCGCCTCCGGACGACGCGTCTGCGTCATAACCAGCCTGTCGAGACGCGTGCTCAATCTGGTGGTGGCGGCCGCGAGCCTGAACGGGCACATCGACCTGGCGCTGAGCATGGACGACGCGCCCCGCGGCTTCCCGGCGCCAGACCTGGCGCTGACAGCGATGCTGCAGGCTGGCGTCGGCGGCGTGCAGGACGTGGCGGTGGTGCACGGCACTGGGGCCGGGATGGAGTGCGGTCGCAGGTCGGGCGCGGGGGTGGTAGTCGGCGTGCTGACGGGGGCGCATTCGGCTGCCCGGCTTCGGACTGCTGGGGCTACTCACGTCATCCGCAGTGTTACCGACCTGCGCGGGCTGCTCGACGATCTCCAGCCGCGCGACAGCCAGGTCGGCGGAACCGAGAACGGCACAGCTGCGGACGGCTCGGCCGGTACCGAACCAGCAGGCCTGTCAGCGACGAATGGCGTTCCACCGCAGGCGCTGGGGGAACGGCGCCGTCTGGGTAGTTAGCAGTGCGTTCCGAGCTCGGTAGCCTGTCGCCGCGCCAGTGGGCTGGCGCAGTTCCACGCCCAGGCCGTGGTTACCGACGATGATTACGAACGGCGTGAGAACGACAAGGCGGCGATGCGGCCCGCGTTCACGGACTTCACCCGGCTGGCAGCCCAGGAGTTCCGCCGCGACTCGAACCTTGAGTCAGCCTTCCTCGACGGTTATGGCAGTGACCCGCGAGAGCGGGATGCGTGGAACCGCACCCGGATCCGCAAGGCGATTGGCACCGCCTGCTGGGCCCATCAAGTTGGCGACGAGTCGTTCGATGAGCAAGGCCAGCGGATGATCGCGGAGGTCCTGGCAAGCTGCTGATGCGGCCTGCTACCCGATCCCGGCGGTATTCGGGGTGAGCCAGGGTGCAAGTGGCCGACAGGCAGCTGCCGTCGCGCTGACCTGGTACTTTGCGAGCGGGCCGGGCGGCAAGTCGGAGGACGGGCTGTCGACGGCTGCTAGGATCTCGTATCGGCCGCGTGACCTGCAGTTTCTTGGGGCTATAGCTCAGCTGGAAGAGCACCTGCTTTGCAAGCAGGGGGCCGGGGGTTCGAGTCCCCCTAGCTCCACCAAGAGGTATTCACACTTCACCAGGTTTCATGTTCACATTTGGGTCTGACGGTCT
>JASHQA010000426.1 GCA_030037785.1 Streptosporangiaceae bacterium | reverse complement strand
CGGCCAGGGGTGTTTGCCGCCGCTACCGGCCCTGGGCTACCGGCCCGGGGCTACAGGCCCCGGCTGCGCAGCCACCGGATCTCGGCTTCGATGAAGTCGTCGATCTCGCCGTCCATGACGGCGGCCGTGTTGCCGGTCTCGACTCCGGTGCGCAGGTCCTTCACGTTCTGGTAGGGATGCAGGACGTAGTTGCGAATCTGGGTGCCCCAGCTCCGCCCGCCGTCGCCGCGCAGCTCGTTGAGCTTGGCCGCCTGCTCCTCGCGCTTGCGCTCTAGCAGCTTTGACTGCAGCACCGCCATCGCAGTGGCCTTGTTCTGGATCTGGCTCCGCTCGTTCTGACACGACACCACGATGCCGGTCGGCAGGTGCGTGATCCGGACGGCGGAGTCGGTGGTGTTGACGCCCTGCCCGCCAGGCCCGCTGGACCGGAACACGTCGACGCGGATCTCGTCCTCGGGAATGTCGATGTGATCGACCTGCTGAACCACGGGGAGCACGTCCACCATGGCGAACGAGGTCTGGCGGCGTCCCTGGTTGTCGTACTTGGAGATCCGCACCATCCGATGCGTGCCGTGCTCGCCGCGCAGGGTGCCGTAGGCATACGGCGCCCTGATGGTGAACGTCGTCGACTTGATCCCCGCCTCCTCGGCGTACGAGGTGTCGTAGATCTCCGTCGAGTACCCGTGCCGCTCGGCCCAGCGCAGGTAAATGCGGCGCAGGCCCTCGGTCCAGTCCGCGGCGTCCGCGCCGCCCGCCCCCGCGTTGATGCTGATCAGCGCTTCCCTCGCGTCGTACTCACCGCTGAGCAGCGTCCTGATCTCTAGCTGCTCCATCTCCTTGCGCAGCGCCGCCAGCTCCCGCTCGGCCTCCTGCCTGGTGGGCTCGTCCTGCTCGCTGTCAGCCAGCTCGAACATGACCGCGGTATCGTCCAGCCTGCGGTGCAGCGCCGCAAGCCTGGCCAGCTCGGCGTCCAGGTAGGACAGCCGCCTGGTCACCTCCTGCGCCTGGTCCTGGTCGCTCCACAGGCCCGGGTCGGCCGACCGCTCGCGGAGGCCCTCGGCCTCCTTCCGCATCGCGTCCGGGTTGAGGACAGCCTCCACGCTGGCGAGCGTCGCGATCAGTTCAGAGATCTCGCTCGCTGGGTCGGTTGCCATGACTGCAGCCTACGCGACCTGACGCCGCTGCCAGCTATGACCCGCTGACTGAACCAACAGACAGCAGGCGCTGGGCCGTCGGGTCATCAGCCAGGCAGCGTCGCAACCGTGACCAGCGAGCGTACCGCCCGGACAGCCACCGACAGCGTCGCGACGCCGAAGTCGTTGCTCTCCCAGATCTCGGTGAGGGTCTGGTTCGCCCGCCGCACGGCGGGTGCGTTCCGCTCGACCCACGCGGCGAGTCGCTGTTCCGGGCTGCCCGGCTCGGTAACCGTCAGCACGTCCCTGGCCAGCGCCGCGTGCGCCGCGTACAGGTCGTCCCTGATGGCGCCCCGCGCCATCGTGTTCCACCGGTCCTGTCTGGGCAGCGCGGTGATGAGGTCCCGCAGCCTGGCGATCTGCAGCCGGTCCGCGAGATCGAAGTACACGTCGGCGGTCTCGTCGACCGACCGCCCGGTGCCGTGCGCGATGTCGACGATGTCGAACGCCGAGTAGGCGGGCACCATCGCGGCGATGCGGTCGGCGAGGGCCAGGGGCACGCCGCCTGCCACGTACTCTTCCCGGCGCTCGTCGAAACCGATGAGATCCAGGCCCGCCAGCAGCTTCGGCAGCCCGGCGGCCACCGTGAGCACGCCGGCCGCGAAGAAGTCGCAGGTGGCCCGCACGTCGAACGGCGGCCGGCGGAACGCCAGCAGCCACCGGGCCGCCCGCTCGGTCAGCTTGCGACCCTCCAGCATCGCGCGGACCTGCACGGCGGGGTCGACGTCGCCGTCGAGCGCCTCGACACCCGCCCAGAAGCCCGGCATGTCGAAGACGGCTCTGGCCACGAGCCACGCCGCGGTGATGTCGGGGACCGACGCCCCAGTCTCCTCGGCCAGCCGGAACGCGAAGGTGATGCCGCAGCGGTCGACCATGTCGCCCGCCACGACGGTCGTGATGATCTCGCGGCGCAGCGGATGCACGTCGATCCGCGCGGCGTACCGCTCCCGCAGCGCGGGCGGGAAATAGTCCGCGAGCACCCGACGCAGGTACGGATCGTCCGGCAGGTCCGAGGCCAGCACCTCTTCCGCGGTCTCGATCTTGGTCTGGGCGAGCAGCACCGCGAACTCCGGCACCACCAGGCCGTTATGAGCAATCCGTCGCTCGGCGATCTCGCGATCGGTCGGCAGCACGTCCAGCTTGCGCCGGACCCGGCCGTCGCGCTCCAGCTTGTGGATGTAGCGGTCGTGCACGTGCAGCATCTGCGGCGCCTGCGCCCTGGCGGCGGCCAGCACCCGGTTCTGGTGGTAGTTGTGCAGCAGAACTTGCCGCGCGACGTCGTCGGTCATCTCCTCGAGCAGGCCGTTCCGCCCGGCGACGGTCAGCGTCCCGGCCGCTACCTCCTGGTCGAGCAGGATCTTGATGTTGACCTCATGGTCGGACGTGTCGACCCCGGCCGAGTTGTCGATGAAGTCGGTGCACACCAGCCCGCCGGCCAGCGCGTACTCGATCCGGGCCTGCTGGGTCAGGCCCAGGTTGCCGCCCTCGGCGACCACCCTCGCGCGCAGCGCGGCGGCGTCGACCCGCACCGCGTCGTTGGCGCGGTCACCGACGTCGGCGTTGGACTGATGGGACGCCTTGACGTAGGTGCCGATGCCGCCGTTCCAGAGCAGGTCCACCGGCGCGGTCAGGATCGCCGAGATCACCTCGTCCGGCGACATGGCGGCTTCCGCGGCGTCGATCCCGAGCGCGGACCTGGCCTGCTGCGACAGCGGGATGGACTTCGCCGACCGCGGCCACACCCCGCCGCCCGCCGAGATCTGCCGGGTGTCGTAGTCGGCCCACGACGACCGCGGCAGGTCGAACAGCCGACGCCGCTCGAACAAGCTCGCCGCCGGGTCAGGATCGGGATCAAGGAACACGTGCCGGTGGTCGAAGGCCGCGACCAGGCGGATGTGCGGCGACAGCAGCATCCCGTTCCCGAACACGTCGCCTGACATGTCGCCGACGCCCACCACGGTGAAGGCGTCGGCGTCGACGTCCACGCCCAGGGTGCGGAAATGGTAACGGACCGACTCCCAGGCGCCGCGCGCGGTGATGCCCATCTTCTTGTGGTCGTAACCCGCCGACCCGCCGGACGCGAACGCGTCGCCCAGCCAGAACCCGCGCGCCAGCGCGATCTCGTTGGCGAAGTCGGAGAACGTCGCGGTGCCCTTGTCGGCGGCCACGACCAGGTACGGGTCGTCAGCGTCGTGCCGCACCACGTGGGGCGGCGGCACCACCCGGCCCGCGGAGAGGTTGTCGGTCACGTCGAGCATCGCCGTGATGAACAGCCGGTAGCAGGCAAGCACCTCGGCGGCGTAGCCGTCGCGGTCGGCGGGGTCCGGCAGCCGCTTGCAGACGAAGCCGCCCTTGGCTCCGGACGGCACGATGACGGAGTTCTTCACCTCCTGCGCCTTGGCCAGGTCGCTGACCTCGGTGCGGAAGTCCTCTGGCCGGTCCGACCAGCGCAGCCCGCCGCGCGCCACCGGCGTGAACCGCAGGTGCACGCCCTCGAACCGGGGTGAGTACACGAACATCTCGAACTGCGGCCAGGGCGGGGGCAGCCCCGGCACCTCCCGTGAGTTCAGCTTGACGACCAGGAAGGGAACGGGCCCGAAGGCGGTGCTGAAGTAGTTCGTCCGCAACGTGGCCAGGATCAGGCCCAGGTAGGAGCGCAGGATCCGGTCCTCATCCAGACTGGCGACCCCGTCGAGCGCACCGCGGATCTCCTCGGCGATCGCCTCGTCTCGCTCGGCCCGGCCGGCCTGCCTGCCCGGATCGAACCGGGACTCGAACAGCCGGACCAGCAGGCGCGCGATCGCGGCGTGCACCCGCAACGCCCTGGCCATGTATTCGAGGCTGAAGCTGAACTTGACCTGCCGCAGGTACTTGGCGTAGGCCCGCAGCATGAACACCTGCTGCCAGGTCAGCTGCGCGTCCAGGACCAGCGCGTTGAAGCCGTCGTCGGAGATCCGGTCGTCCCACAACGCCGCCAGCGCCCGCTCAATCTGTTCCCGGACGCGCTGATCTGCGATCAGGTCCCGCTCGCCGTCGCCGTCGCGCGCCTCGGTGCGGCGCAGCCCGAAGTCGTAGACCCAGAACGGCTCGGCTCCGGGAAACTCGTAGGGGTGCTCGTCGACCACGTCCACGCCCATGTGCTGCAACCTCGGCAGCACGTCGGTCAGCGTGATCGGTCCGCCGGTCCGGTAGATGGTCAGCCGCCACACCCGCTTGCGGGCGTCCGGTATCACGTCGTCGTCGTCGATCGGCACGCCGCCGACGTAGTCCGCTGACTCCCACAGCTCGAAGTCGATGTCCCGACCAGACTCCCGCAGCCGCAGGATGCGGGCGAAGTCCGTGATCGCGGCCGACGCCGGCACGTCGGTCTTGTAGGTGGCCGGGATCGAGTCGCCGAGCTGGTTGACCAGCTCCCGGCCGCGCTGCGGGCCGAAGGCAGCCGTCGCCTCGGCCACCAGGTCGTCGTCCCAGGACCGGACCGCCGCCAGGATGGCACGCTCGAGCTCTGCCGGGTCGGCGTCCGGCAGCTGGCGGCCCCGCTCGGCGCGGACCACCAGGTGCAGCCTGGCCACCGGCGACTCACCCACCAGCACGCTGTAGTCGGCCGGCAGGCCCCCGAAGGCGCGCTGCAGCACCTCCATGGCCCGCAGCCGGACCTGCGTCGTGTACCGGTCCCGCGGCAGGTAGATCAGGCACGACACGTACCGGCCATAGCCGTCCCGGCGCACGAACAGCCTGGTCTGGCGGCGCTCGCGGGCCAGGTGCACCCCGGCCGCGATGGCCGCGAGGTCGGCGGCCGGGGTCATGAACAGCTCTTCGCGCGGATAGAAGTCCAGTACCTCGGCGACGTCCTTGCCGTCGTGGCTGTCGGCGGACAGGCCAGACAGCTCCAGCACCTCGGCCAGCCTGCGCCGCAGCACGGGGATGTCCTTGACCCGCTCGGCGACCGCCGCGTGGGTGTACAGGCCGAGAATGCGGTACTCCCCGTCCACCGCGCCGGTCGGCGACAGCCGCTTCACCGCCACATAGTCCAGGTAGCTTGGCCGGTGCACGGTCGACCGCGAGTTGGCTGTGGTCAGGATCAGCCGGTGCTCGTCGAGCGCGCGAGCCTTGACCGCCTCCGGCAGCGTCTCGAACGAGCCTGGCCCCCTGCGGTCGTGCCGCAGGATGCCAAGACCGGTGCCTGGCACGCCCCGCAGCGCCATCCCGTCCTGGTCGCGGATCAGGTCGTACTCCCGGTAGCCCAGGAAGGTGAACCGGCCATCGACGAGCCAGCGCAGCAGCGCGGCGACCTCGTCCGGGGATTCCGCGTCCGGGGCCTCGCCGGACGAGTGGAGTACCTCGTCGGCGAGCCACAGCGCCCTGGCCCGCATCCGGGGGTAGTCCTCGACCGCGACCCGGACGTCGCCGAGCACCCGCTCGAGGTCGGCGGCCAGCGCCTGCGCCTCGCCCGCCGCCAGCGGCGGGATCTCGATGTGCGTCCACGACTCAGCCAGCTCGTCGTGGCCGTACTCACTGTCGACACCGTGGACGGCACCGGCCGCCGGCGCGGGACCGCTCACCGCACCGACGATCTCGCGCAGCGCACCGGCCAGGTCCCGGCGCACCCGCAGCTGCGGGTGCACGATCACGCGCGCCGACAGTCCGTGGTTGGCGAGCTCCATGGTGATGGAGTCGACCAGGAACGGCATGTCGTCGGTGACGATGTCGACGGCCTCGGCTGGCGGGCGGAGCACGACGTCACCGCCCGGCCGGATATCGACCAGCGCCCGGCCCTGCGGCCGCTGCGCCGCGAACTCGGCGTGCCGCGCGAAGACCGCAGCCAGCCGCTCCGGGCCGGCCGCGATCACGTCGTCGTCGGCCACATGCCGGTAATACGCCTGCAGGCACGACACGAGGTCGCGAGCACCGGGCACCGGGCGGGCCGCGCCTGCCGCCGCGACGAGCTGGTCGTCTCTGAGGTCTGGCATGTCTAACTCCCTATCGCGGCCACGCCGCTAGAGCGAGTCCCGGAGCTCCCACAGCAGCGGGTAGTACCGCAGCGGTACTCGGCTATGCAGATACGGTGCACCGGTCGAGCCGCCAGTGCCTGACCGCGTGCCGATCTGTCGTTCCACCATCTGCACGTGCCTGCCTCGCCACAGCGCCGCCAGCTCGTCGTGGGTCAGCAGGTCCTCGGCGAGCTCCCAGAGATCGTCGTGATGAGGACGGTCCCTGGCCACGCCGGCGAGCGTGGCGAGGATCTCGCCGTCGGTTCCGACCGGCAGGCCCCGCGACGCGAGCAGGTCCACGTAGGCGTCCCACAGCGTCGGCTCGGCCAGCCGGCGCGCCAGCCGCGACTGCTCGTCGTCGGTGAGCGACCGGAACCGGCGAAGGAAGCCGGGATCCCGCGCGCCCGACAAGAACTCGAGCTCGCGGAACTGCACGGACTGGAAGCCGCTGGCCGGGGCCAGCGCCGACCGGAACTCGCCGAAGTCCTGCGGCGTCATCGTCTCCAGCACGTCGATCTGGCTGACGAGCAGCCGCTCGATGACGTGCACCCGGCGCAGCAACTGCCGGGCGGGCCACAGCGGATCCTGGCCAGGGGTTGGCTCCGTCGCGGCCAGCATGGTGTCCCTGACCGCGGTCAGCTCGTGCAGCAGCTCCTTGAACCACAGCTCGTAGGCCTGGTGCACGACGATGAACAACAGCTCGTCGTGCACCGGCGGATCGGACAGCAGCACCTGCTGCGCGAGCAGTTCGGGCAGCCGCAGATAGCTGCCGTAGGTCAGCAGCCCGCCCTCCTCGCCGAAGCTGCGACCCGCTGCTTGCGTCATGCCCGGGCTCCCGGCGCGAAGTACCTGAGCACCTCCGGGTTGGCCAGCGCGTCCGGATCGGCGGCCGCCGCCACCGGCGTGCCCTGCAGGATCTTGCGGACCGGGACCTCGAGTTTCTTGCCAGACAGCGTCCGCGGGATGCCAGGCACCTGATGGATCTCGTCGGGCACGTGCCGGGGCGACAGCTCGGTGCGCAACCGCGACCGGATCGTCGCGGTCAGCGCGCCGTCCAGTACCTGGCCGTCGGCCAGCACCAGATACAGAATCAGCCGCCCGTCCTGGCCGAGCTGGCCGGTGTCGACGACGAGGCTGTCGACAACTTCCGGCAGCGACTCGATGACGCGATAGAACTCGCTGGTGCCCATCCGCACGCCGCCGCGGTTGAGCGTGGCGTCGGACCGGCCGTAGATGACGCAGCCGCCGTCGGGCAGCATCGTGATCCAGTCTCCGTGCCGCCACACGCCCGGGTACTCGCTGAAGTAGCTGGCCCGGTACCGCTCGCCAGCCGGGTCGTTCCAGAAGCCCACCGGCATCGACGGCATCGGCGCGGTCAGCACCAGCTCGCCAACCTCGCCGATGAGCGGCCGGCCGGCCGGATCGAACGACTCGACCTTCGCGCCGAGGCAGGGCCCGCTGATCACGCCGGCGCGCACCGGCAGCAGCGGAGATGGCCCGACGAACCCGGTGCACACGTCGGTACCGCCAGCGAACGAACCAAGAATGAGCCCCGTCGGGCCCGTTCCCCACTCTTCATACACCCAGCGGAATCCTTCGGGCGGGAGCGGTGATCCGGTGGAGCCGATCCCCCGCACCGCCGTCAGGTCGTGGTCCCTGGCGGGGTGGAGGCCGGCCTTCATGCACGCGAGCAGGTATGGCGCGCCGACGCCGACGTAGCTGACCCCGGTTCGCGCCGCCAGCGCCCACAACTCGTCCGGCTGCGGGTGGCTCGCGCTGCCGTCGTACAACACCACGGAGGCGCCGACCAGCAGCCCGCTGACCACGTAGTTCCACATCATCCAGCCGGTCGTGGTGTACCAGAAGAAGGTGTCAGCGCTCGTCAGGTCCTGGTGCAGG
The DNA here is from genome assembly GCA_030037785.1 of Streptosporangiaceae bacterium. Taxonomy (GTDB): domain Bacteria; phylum Actinomycetota; class Actinomycetes; order Streptosporangiales; family Streptosporangiaceae; genus JAJYUU01. The sequence goes on along the minus strand of JASHQA010000426.1, from coordinate 26,912 downwards.
GCCAGCGCCTTGAGGTGCTCGAGGGTCACGCCGCCGTGCCCGTGCACGATCGGCTTCGGCAGGCCGGTGGTGCCCGAGGAGTAGAGCACCCACAGCGGATGGGCAAACGGCACCTCGGTGAACTCCAGGTCGGTTGCGTCGGCCGGCCCGAAACCGGCCCAGCCCGCCGTGGCGACGCCGACTGGCAGCCCGCTGATCTCGCCAGCAGTGCCGAGGTAGTCCACCAGGATGACGGCCTGCAGGCCAGCCAGCCCCGCTGCGATGGCGGCGAGCTCGGTCCGCCGGTCGAAGGCCTTCCCGTTGTAGACGTAGCCGTCGACGCCGATCAGCACCCTGGGCGTGATCTGCGCGAACCGGTCGATCACGCTGTGCGCACCGAAGTCCGGCGAGCACGACGTCCAGATCGCGCCCAGGCTCGCGGTGGCGAGCATCGCGATCAGCGCCTCCGGGGAGTTCGGCAGGTAGGCGGCGACCCGATCGCCGCGACCGACGCCGAGTTGCTGCAGCCCGGCGCGGACGCGGGCCACTTCGGCCCGCAGCTCGCCGTAGCTCAGCCGGCCTTCGCGGCCGGTCTCGGCGCAGTAGATCACCGCCGTGTGCTCAGCCGGTACGCTGGGCCGCTGCAGCGCGTTCCGCGCGTAGTTCAGCGTGCTGCCTTCGAACCACGTCGTGCCGGGCATCTCACCAGCGAGCACCGGGCCGTCGGCGCGGCTGCCGAGCACGCCGAAGAAGTCCCAGACCGACGACCAGAACGCCGCCGGATCGCGCACCGACCACTGCCACAGTTCGGAGTAGGAAACGAGCCCGCCGTCCGCGACGCCGGCCACGTCCGGTCCGCCGTGGGCAGCCAGCCAGCGGGCGTACCGAGTGACCTCAGCGTCCTCCGCCGACCGCGCCGTCGGCGCCCACAGCACCGCACCGTAGTCGCGACCGGGGCCCGTTGTCGACGTCTCGTCGCCGCCCACGCCCGCGCCCCCACTTCTGCAGATCGGTCGTCGTTGACCGGACTGTTATATACCAGTATGCGGGAGCGGGCGGCCACGTCCAGTTGGTAGGTGGCGGCGCGGCTGGGCGCTACCGGCCGGCGTGTGCACCCATCGGCCGGGTGAGCCGGTCGACGGCGGCCAGCACCTGGCCGGTGTCGGACAGGTCCGTGACCACCACATCGGCGCCGGCGTCGTGCAGCTCGGCGGCCGTTTCCCTGCCGCTCGCGACCGCGATGCACCGGACGCCACCGATGGCGGCTGCCTCGATGTCCCGCGTGGTGTCGGCGACGTAGACCGCGGGCGCCTGCTCCACCGGCGTACCGTACTTCTCGCTCGCCTGACGGCGGACCTCCAGCAGCAGCGAACCGCGCGGGTAGGCGTCCGAGCCGTATCCACCGATTTCCAGGTCGAGCGCGTGGTCGAGGTCGAACGCCGCCAGCTTGCGCGCGGCGTTGGGTTTGATCGTGCCGGTCAGCACGGTCTGCACCACGCCGGGCAGCTCGGCCACGGTGAGCACGGCGTCGCGCGCGCCGGGGAGCAGCCGACCCTGCCGAACCAGGTCGTCCTGCCGCCGTGCGAACGCGGCCGCAAGCGCGTCACAGTACCGCCCCAGCAGCTCGGCGTCCTCGGCCGCACCAGCAGGAACGTCGTTCAGGTACAGCGACTCGAAGAAGATCTCGGTGTCGCTGCGACCGGCTAGCTGCGGCAGCGCCGTCAGCGGTCGGCCGGTCACCCGGCGGAAGGCGTCGGCGACCGCATCTCGGGCGACGATGCCGACGTCAACCAGAGTGAGATCGATGTTCCAGAGGACCAGGCGGTCGATGGCACACCTCCGGCACAGTGAGGTGCTCTGAGCGTACCCGCCGTAACGGACAACTAACGCAATTAACTCAAGATTCGCTCGGCTCCGGCGGCGGCTCGGCCGGGGCCGGACCAGCCGGGGCCGGGCCAGCCGGGGCAGGGCCAGCCGGCCCAAGACCAGCCGGGGCTCGGCTGGCATCGATGGCCGGGCGAACCGGCGGACTGCCGCTGCCGAGCGCCGGGCGAACCGGCGGCGGGCCAGCCTGACCTGGCGACGCGGCCGGACCTGGCGACGCGGCCGGACCTGGCGACGCGGCCGGACCAGCCTGGTCGGCGGATGCTGGCTCGGCTGGCTCGGACTCGGCGACGGCTCGCTGGTACGCCTCTTGCAGCTTGGCGACCTCGACGTCCGGGTGCCGGAACCAGTTCGTCGACCAGAGCCGGTGGTATCGCCAGCCGAGCCGCTGCAGGTGCTCGCCGCGTAGCCGATCGCGGTCTCGCACGCTGCCCGATTGCCAGTAGGACGCGCCGTCCGCCTCGATGGCGAGCACCATCCGGCTCGGGTCGTGCGGGTGCGTGGCCGCGAAGTCGACCCGGTAGCCGCCGACGCCGTACTGCGGCACCACCGTGATGCCGGCCGCGGCGAGCCGTTCCCGCACGTCTGCCTCGAACGCGTCCAGTTCGGCCGCGCCACTAGCCGGCTGCGCGGAGCCGCCCGAGCTTGCGTACTCCAGGTACTCCGCGAGCATCCGCGCGCCCGCCTTGGTGACCCGATCCGGGTCGACGTCGTGCCCGGAGAACGAGCTCACCAGCGTCAGCCGGTGCTTGGCCCTGGTAGCGGCCACGTTGAGCCGCCGCTCGCCGCCATCTCGGAGCAGCGGGCCCCACTGATACCGCATGCGGCCGTCCGGGTGCTTACCGTAGCCGATCGTCAAGATGATGGCGTCGCGCTCGTCGCCCTGGACCCGTTCCAGATTCTTGACAAAGAACGGCTCGGGCGTGTCCTCGGCGAAGAACGCCTCGAGGCTCCGCTCGCCTCCGGCCTCACCGAGTTGAGCGAGCGCGGTGCGCAGCGCGGCGTCGATCCGCTCGGCGTGCTTGATGCCGAGCGCGATGACACCGAGGGACTCGGTCGGGTGTTCGCGGGCGTGCCCGAGGATGAGCTCGACCACCTTGCGGACTTCAGCGTCCACTGAAGCCTCCTGGCCGCCGCCTGAACCCTGGGCCACCACCACATGCCGCAGGCAGTCATCCCGCGCCACACCGGGAAACGTCGTGAGCGCGCCGCCGTAGATCCGCGAGTTGGAGAACGCGACGAGCCGCTCGTCCCGGCTGCGATAGTGCCAGGCCAGCGCCGCGGTAGGCAGCAGCGGCCGGAGCGCGTCCAGCACCGATTCAAACCCCGCTCCAAACGAAACGAGGTTCTCGTCGTCCTCGACCACATCCTCGTCCCCGCCGACCTGGCGGAAGAAATTCGTCGGCGGTAGCTGCCGGTCGTCTCCGGCCACCACGATCTGGTGCCCGCGCATGATCGCCGGGATCGCGTCGGCCGGCACGATCTGGCTGGCCTCGTCGAAGATCACCACGTCGAACAGCCGCGCAGCTGGCAGCACCTGACTCACCATGAGCGGGGACATCGCCCAGCAGGGCTTGATCGCGAACAGCACGTCGCTGGCCTGGTCGAGCAGCCGCCTCAGCGGCATCTGGCGACGGCGCAGTGCTGCCTGCTTGCGGATGACCCGCGCCTGAAGCGGGTGCTTGTCGCACGAATCGAGCAGTGCTCGCGCCCAGGCCCGCCGGACTCGGGCGCGATTGGCGGTCAGGTGCCGGACGTCGTGGTCCCGGAAGTCGCTCGCGATCTCGTCGAGCGCTGCACCGTGTTCGGCTGCGTAGCGCGGATCACGCACCCGCATCTGATCGAGGATCGCCGTGTACCACGCGTGGTCGAACGCGTGCGCGGCCAGGCTGGGGCCAGACTCACGAAGCGCCAGCTCGTCAAGCAGCGGGCCCAGGCTGAGCTCGTCGAAGCGCCCGGCCAGCTCGTGCAGCCGGGGCAGCTTCCAGACGGTCTCGGTGTCGGCGGCCAGGTCGGCGAGCGTCTGCTGCGGGTCGGCAGGCAGGGTAACGACCGCCCGCAGGCGGCCGAGCTGCGCCTCGCAGTCAGCCCACAGCGCGGTCAGCTCGGCTATCTGGCCAGGGAGCCGCGGCAGGTCGTCGTCGGTGCGCAGCTCCCGCCACCGGCTGAGCTCGGCGGCCGCCTCTGCCAGTGCCGCGGTAAGTTCTGCGTCGGTCAGCTCGCGACTCCAGCCGGCCGCCGCCGCGAGTGCGCGCGCCTGCTTGCGCAGCGCGCGCCGGTCCCGGAAACCGAGTCCGCTGCCAGCACCGGTGGCAGCCGCGAGTCTGGCTGGGTCCGCCGCGTACACCCCGGACCCCAGCCGTCGCACACTCGACTCGATCCCCGCGAACAACCGCATGACGACCGCCACGTCCGGGTAACCGCGCGGCAGCCGCAACCCGACCTCCGCGGTCGCCCGCGTTGCGCGGTCGAGCAGCAGCGGCAGACCGCGGCTCGACAGCCGGGCGGCAAGCTCGGAGGCTTTGCGTGCATCCTCAGGGCTGCGGACCGCCGCCGTGAACCAGGGCGTGCTGTCGGGCCGGAGTGAAAACCCGCCCAGGTAGGCAAACTCCCGCAACTCGTCTCGGATGCGGTCGGCGCGCTCGCTGCTGATCAGCTCCGGATTCTCGAGCCGGACCCCGACGCGCGCGTCAGCCGGCACCCCGAGCAACGCGGACTGCACCTCGAACGGCGTGAGTCCCCACGGCTGGTGGCGCTGGTGCAACGCGGCCGCGTGCCGCGTCAGCCGGCGGTGCCGGTCGACCAGCCGCCGGTGCAGGTCACCAACGTCGGGGTCTTGCACCTGCTCCGCCTCCGCCATGGCGTCACTCAGTTCGCGCGCGATGCGCACGCGGTCCTTGGTGCCCTCGTGGATGTCGAGCACGACCTCGCCAAGACTGGCACCCTTGAGCCGAGAGAGCACCGCGTCGATGGCGGCGCGCTTCTCCGCCACGAACAACACCTTTCGGCCCCTCGCGACGAGGGCGGCGATGAGGTTGGCGATCGTCTGGCTCTTGCCGGTTCCCGGCGGGCCGTGGATCACCAGGCTGCGGCCAGCGAGCACGGTGTCAATGGCATTGCGCTGGGATGAGTCAGCGTCCAGCACGGACAGGTCCTGCTCGGGCGACTCCGGGCCCGGCTCGCTGGCGTCGTCGGCGCCGAGCAGTTCCTGCGCCTCCTGGTCGCCGGCGATCGCCGCGACGACGTCGCTGTCGGCGAGTAGCTCGCCGGCCGCCTGCAGGTCCTGCACCATGGGCAGCTTGGCGTAGGTGAACGTGCCGATGACGAGCCGGTCGACGATCTCGAAGCCCGGCACCTCGGCGTCAGCTGCGACGCGCGCCAGCAGTTCGCCGACCTTGTCGGCGGACGCCGTCGCCACGTCCGCCGTCGCAGCGCCGAAGACGCTGGCCAGCTTGTGCAGCAGCACGGGGTTGACTTCGTCGTCGTCATCGAGAGTGAAGTCGAAGTCGTCGTGCCTGGCCCGCGTCGGGCTGATGGTAACGCCACGCAGCAGCACCGGCGCGCACGGCTCGAGGAACAGCTCGTCCCAGCGGGCCATGCCGGTCGCGAGGTAGCCGACGCGGATGCCGCGCTCCTCCTCCAGCTCCCGCGCCTTCCGGTAGATGACCTGGACCCGGCGGATGGCGTCGGCGCGGATGTCGACGTCCTGGAACAGCCGGGTGAGCCGCGCCGAACCGGTGCGCAGGAATCGGTCAAGCGCCGCCGGATCAGCGGCAGCGAGGTCGAGCGTTCCGGTCCTGCGGTCCTTGTAGTACAGCAGCGTGTTCCGGCCGCCGAGGTCGGTCAGCGCGTCGATCCAGCCCGCCTGCGCGACCGCGATGAGTTCGGCACGCCGCGAGTCGACCTCCGCGTCGCGCTGGCCGTCGGGATCGACCTCCGCGTCTTGCGGACCGGCCACCTCCCGCTGCCCGAACTTGGCCAGCCGTGAGCCCGTCGCGTAGTCGGTCATTCTTCCCTCCGCCACCCACGCGCAGGCCCGCGCAGGACCCGCTCGACCCCGTACAGTGCCCAACGCTCGGCCAACCATGCACGTGCCCGCGATCACCGCAGGCGAACAGGGGGTCAGCGCGCGGAAGCAGGCTCGGGCAGGTGAGCGGGCAGTCCGAACAACGGGAACAAGCGCGCGGTGTCGAGGAAGTAGTGCAGCTCCGCGATCCGCCCGCCGGAAGGCTCGATCACCTGCAGCGCCCAGGGCGCGTGTCCCCCCGCCGGGTCGACACGGTACTGACCGAACGCGGGCGAGCCGTTCGCTGCGGTCGGAACGAGGACCGACCCCCGGCAGCCCGCACCAGGCCCGGTCATCCAGGCGCCGATGTCGGGGGCACCACGCAGCCACATCGCGAACGGCGGCATCGACTGGATCGCGTCAGCGTGCAGCAGGTCGACAAGCGCGGCGATGTCGTATCGCTCGAACGCAGCCACGTAGCGAGCCAGCAACTCGGCGTGCTCGGCGGTGGCTTCGGTCGGGCGCTGCTGCGCCGGCAGCGCGCCGAGCGCGGCCCGGGCCCGCTGCAGCGCGGCGTAGACAGCCCCCGCCGTGGTGTCGAGTTGGTCCGCGATCTCGGCCGCGTCGAAGCGCAGGACCTGGTTCAGCAGTAGGACGGCGCGCTGCCGGCCGGTCAGGTGCTGCAAGGCGGTCACGAACGCGAGCCTGACCGTCTCCCTGGCCACCGCGATCTCGGCGGGGTCACCGCTCTCGGGCAGCACCGCGACGTCGGCGACCGGCGATACCCACGTGTGCTCGGGCAGCATCGGGCCGAGCAGGTCGCCGTCGGGCGGCGACGGCGCGCCGAGCGTGACGGGCCACGCTCGCCGCTTGCGGCCGCGCAGCATGTCGAGGCACACGTTGGTCGCGATCCGGTACAGCCACGACCGCAGGCTGGACCGGCCCGCAAAGCTGTCGGCGGCCCGCAGCGCCCGGAGCATGACCTCCTGCACGGCGTCCTCGGCATCGAAGGCCGACCCGAGCATCCGGTAGCAGTATCCGGTCAGCTCTCGCCGGTGCTCCTCCAGCCCGGTCGGGTCGACCGGTGTCGGGATGGGGTGGGCGACATCAACGGCCATAACGCCCATCCTAGGACGGACCCGGGGTCCCGGCAGCAGTCCGCAGCGACCTGCCGCTAACCCATGTGCGGGTAGCGGTAGTCGACGGGCGGCACGAAGGCCTCCTTGATCGCCCGGGCGTTGACCCAGCGGGTCAGGTTGAAGACAGACCCGGCCTTGTCGTTGGTGCCGCTCGCCCGCGCGCCGCCGAACGGCTGCTGGCCGACGACGGCGCCGGTCGGCTTGTCGTTGATGTAGAAGTTGCCGGCCGAGTACCGCAGCGCGTCGGTGGCGCGCGCGATGGCGGCCCGATCCTGCGCGATGATCGACCCGGTGAGGGCGTACCGCGCCACGTCGGCCGCGTGCGCGACGACGGCGTCGAACTCGGCGTCCGGGTACACGTGGATGGCCAGGATCGGGCCGAAGTACTCGCGGGTGAAGATCTCGTCGGTGGGGTCGGCGGACTCCAGCACGGTCGGCTGCACGAAGTACCCCTCGGTGCCGTCCGTGCCACCCCCGGTCAGCACCGTGATGCCGGGCTGCTCGTGCGCCCGCTCCAGCGCCGCCACGTGCCTGGCGAACGCCCTGGCGTCGATGACCGCGCCCATGAACAACGAAAGGTCGGCCGCCACGTCGCCCATGGTCAGCGCCTGCGCGGTGCCGAGAAGCTGGTCTTTCATCGCGGCCCACGTGCTGCGGGCGATGTAGCCGCGGGACGCGGCCGAGCACTTCTGCCCCTGGTACTCGAACGCGCCGCGGATCAGCGCGGTGACGAGCACGTCGGGGTCGGCCGACGGATGGGCGATCACGAAGTCCTTGCCGCCGGTCTCCCCGACCAGCCGCGGGTAACCCGCGTAGCCGGAGATGTTTTCGCCGACGGTCCGCCACAGGTGCTGGAAGGTGCCCGTCGACCCGGTGAAGTGGATGCCTGCCAGGTCCCGGTGCGGCACCGCGACCCGCGAGACCGCCGACCCGTCGCCGGTGACCATGTTGATGACGCCGGGCGGCAGCCCGGCCGCTTCGAGCAGCCGCATCAGGTGGTGCGCTGATAGCTGCTGGGTCGGGGACGGCTTCCACACCACGACGTCGCCCATCAGGGCCGGCGCGGTCGGCAGATTCCCGGCGATCGAGGTGAAGTTGAACGGCGTGATCGCCAGCACGAACCCCTCGAGCGGCCGGTACTCGAGCCGGTTCCAGGTACCGGGACCGCTGCCGGGCTGCTCGGCCAGCAGCCGCCGCGCGTAGTGCACGTTGTAGCGCCAGAAGTCGATGAGCTCGCACGCAGCGTCGATCTCGGCCTGGAACACAGACTTCGACTGGCCGAGGATCGTGGCCGCGTTGATGACCTGCCGCCACGGCCCCGCGAGCAGGTCAGCCGCCTTCAGGAAGATGGCCGCCCGGTCGTCGAACGACAGGGCCCGCCAGCCAGGCGCCGCCGCCAGCGCGGTCTCGATGGCGGCGCTGACATCGGCGTCGGTCGCGTTGCGCAGCTCACCGAGGATGTGCCGGTGGTGGTGCGGCTGGACGACGTCGACGCGCTCCCCGCGGCCGGCGTGCTGCCGCCCGCCGATCGTCATGGTCAGCTCGGCGCGGTGGCCCACCTGCGCCTTGAGCTGCTCTTCCAGCGCGGCACGCTCCGGACTGCCGGGGGCATACGTCCTGATTGGCTCGTTCGCGGGAACCGGGACCTTTGTGACTGCGTCCAACAACGCTGCGCTCCGCTGCTACCTCGACGACGATGGCGAGGCCTCCATCGTGCCACGCCCCGGGCGGTCGCACCGCCGCACCCGCCGCGCGAACCAGCCGCGCCCGCTAGCCAGCGTCGCGGGCCAGTTCGGCCAGTTCCTGGGTGGCATACCAGGCCAGCTCGTGGGCCTCCGCCGCGTCGACGGCGAACCGGGCGTCGTCGTCCCCGGCGTCGGCGGCTGCGAGCGCCGCAACAGCGGCCGCGATGTCGCTGCTGGCGCTGGCGGCGTCCACGTGGCCGGATACCAGCTCCCGGACGAGCACCGGCCCGATGATGGCGACCTGAGCGGCGTCGGTCCCGGCCACGTTGGTCCGAACCCGCTCCGCTGGGATCTCCGCGGCCAGGACGACGCGACGGCGCGGCGCTTGCGGATCGGCGGCCAGCAATCGGAGGGCATGCCTGGCCGCGTGCGTCAGGGCGGCGTACTCCAGCTCCTCGAGGTCCCCGCTGGCGTACCACTCCCGGAGCGCCGGGGTGACAGCGTAGCCGCGCGCCGAGGGCAGCAGAATCTCCTGAGCGCGCAGTAGCCCGGCCACGACCGGCAACGTAGCCGGCAGATAGACGCGCACATCAGGCCCCGAAAGCGATCACCGACGTTGACCACGAGTGTGCCAGCCAAAACCTGCTCAGGTGACCCGATCGCGTGGAGCCAGCGGGTCTTCCTGACCCGGATCGCCAGGGTCTGTCGCCAGCCGCGGCCGCGGCGACGGCCGTCCGGTAGCCGCGAGCGCGGCCACCACCGCGGCGACCGCGGCCTCGACCGGCTCGTGTTCCCAGATCCGCACGACGCTCCAGCCCGCCGCGTCGAGTGCGGCGTCCGCGGCTCGATCTCGGGCGACGTTGCGGGCGAGCTTGGGTTCCCAGTACCACGTGTTGTTGGCGGGCTGGGTGCCGTGCTCCGGGCAGCAGTGCCAGAAGCAGCCGTCCACGAAGACCGCGACCCGCCACGCGGTGAAAGCGATGTCCGGCCGGACCCGCGCGGCCGTCAGATCGAGCCGAAGGTCCTTCCGATAGCGGTACCCCTGCTTGTGGAGCGCGTGTCGCAGTGCCAGTTCGGGCTTGGTGTCGGTGCGACGGTTGGCGCGCATGTTGGCCGAACGGCCGGGATTGAGCGGACGTGGGTAGTCGGCCACAGCCGACAAGGCTAGCCGCACGCACCCGCCAGTCGAGCCGCATGCGCCGCTCTGGCGTGCGCGTGCCAGGACCACGCGAGCCACCAACGCCGCAACTGCTGACACAATCTCGGTCATGGACGATGTGGCGACCGATCGGGTAGCGGTGATTACCGGGGCGAGCAGCGGGATCGGGGCGGCTTCGGCGGCCGGCCTCGCCGCCGCGGGGTATCACGTGGTGCTGACCGCCCGCAGGCGGGAGCGGCTCGAGCAGCTCGCGGCCCAGATCATGGACAGCGGTGGCAGCGCGGAGGTCCATCAGCTCGACGTCACCGACCGCGCCGCCGTCCGCGCGCTGGCCACCAGGCTTGATCGCTGCGACGTGCTGGTCGCGAACGCCGGCGGGGCGATCGGCGCCGACCCGGTGGCTGACAGCGTGCCCGCGGACTGGCAGGCGATGTACGACGTCAACGTGCTGGGCACACTGCACGCCACCCAGGCGCTGCTGCCCCTGTTGATCGCGACCGGAGCGGGCACCATCGTGCTGATGTCGTCCACGGCCGGACTGATCAGCTATGAGGGTGGCGGCGGGTATGTGGTCGCCAAGCATGGCACGCACGCGATCGCCGAGACGCTGCGGCTGGAGCTGTACGAGCAGCCCGTCCGGATCATCGAGATCGCGCCCGGCATGGTCAAGACGGCCGAGTTCGCGCTGAACAGGTACCACGGCGACGCCAGCAAGGCGGACGCCGTGTATGCCGGAGTCGCCGAACCGCTGACCGACGCCGACGTCGCCGACGCGGTCGTCTGGTCGGTCACGAGGCCACCGCACGTCAACGTCGACCTGATGGTGATCCGGCCGCGCGCGCAAGCCGCCCAGTACAAGGTGCACCGGGTATTCGACTAGTGGCGACCGCGACGACAGCGGCCGAAGCCGCCGCCCGGTCCAGGCTGATCACGGTCGACTCCTACGCGGTCTTCCTGGACCTGACCGTTCCTGGTGACACCGCACGCTCCCGCACCGAGGTCACGTTCACCTGTCATGAGCCCGGCGCGGCCACCTTCGCCGACCTGGAACCTGACGCGCTGCTCACCGCGGTGCTCAACGGCGAGCCGCTGCGTCCGGCCGAGCTGTCACAGGGACGTCTGCAGCTGACCGGCCTCGCGGCTCGCAACGCACTGACCGTCGAGGCGATCGTGCCGATCACCACCAGCGGTCGCGGCCTGACTCGGTACACCGACCCCGCCGACGGGCAGCGGTATGTGCTCGCCAATTGCTTCCCCACCGCCGCGCCGCGTGTCTTCTGCTGTTTCGACCAGCCCGACCTGCGGGCGGCTATGAGCCTGATCGTGACGCTCCCAGCGGGGTGGGAGTGCGTCGCCAGCGGCGAGCCACTGCACCGCCCCGGCGACGGAGCGGCCGGCGTCTGGCGGTTCGCCGCGGTGCCGGCTCTCAAGCCGCATGAGTTCACGCTGGCCGCCGGCCCGTACGTCACCGCGCACTCCGGCCGCGGGCGCGGCCCAGCGCGTCCCAGCAGTGCCGACGACGCGACCGCTACCACCCAGGACGTCAGTCCGGCCGCGAGCGACGACACCGGGGCGGCCGCGCTGGCGGTCCGCTGCCGCCCGGTCTTCGCCGAGTCCGACGCGCTGACCCGGATCGCCGGGATCGTCACGGCGACGCTGCGCTACTACGAACAGCTGCTCGGGGTACCCTGCCCCTACCGCAAGCTCGACGTCGTGTTCGCGCCCGAACTCACCACAGCTGCGATGCAGTTGCCCGCGATCATGTACGTGAGCGAGACGCTGCTGCAGCGGGCGGCGGACCCCGACGACGATTTCGTTCCGACGGTCCTGGCACACGAGGTCGCGCACCTGTGGTTCGGCTGCCTCGTCGAGAGCCGCTGGTGGGATGACCTCTGGCTCGCTGAGGCGATCGCGTCCTACCTCAGCGTCACCGCCGCGACCGCAGTGCTCGGCCAGCCGCACTCGTGGGCCACGTTCGGAATGACCGGCCAGGCCAGCGCCTACGAGGCAGACGGCCTGCCGAGCACACAGCCGGTGTCCGCTCCGATAGCGACGGCAGCGGACGCACTGACCAGACCTGCGGCGATCACCTACGCCAAGGGCACGAGCGTCATCCGGCAGCTCGGCGCCCGGCTCGGTGCGGACCTGGTGCACGCCGGGCTGCACGACTACCTGACCCGGCACGCGTGGTCGGCGACCCGCCTGGCTGACCTCGCCGACTGCTGGTCGCGGGCCAGCGGCCGGGACCTCACGCGGTGGACGGCCGAGTGGCTCGAGCAGCCCGGCGTCAACGTGCTGCGGCCCGAGGTCATCGTCGACCCGGACGGCACCATCACGTCGCTGGCCATTGTGCAGCGGGCGCCGGTGACCGACCCCGATGGCCCGTTGCGCACGCACCGGCTGACGATCGGCAGCTATCAGGTGGCCGAGGGCCGGCTGGTCCGGGGTCGGCGCGTCAGCGTCACGGTGCGCGGCGCCTGGACGCACGTGCCCGAGCTGACTGGCAGCCAACGGCCCGCCGCCCTCATACTCAACGACGCCGATCTGACGTACGCGACCACCCGGCTCGACCCGGTCTCCTGGCACGCGCTCGTCAGCGCCGCGATGGACGTATCCGACCCGCTGGCCGAGTCGGTCTGCTGGACGATGGCCGCCGACATGGTCCGGCACGCCGAGCTCGCCGCCGCCGAGTACGCCGCCCTGGTTGCCCGGCGAATCTCCGCGGGCGGCCCGGTAGTCGGCCTCGATCAGCTGCTCGACCGGGCGACCAGCATGGCGGACTTCCTCGCCCCGGATGACGACCGGGCCGCGGCCCGCCGACACGTCGCGGCCGCCGCCCTGGCCACGGCCGAACGGGCCCGGCCAGGCAGCCGCCGACAGCGGATGCTCGCGCGCGGCTTCGCGACCGCCGCCGACAGCGCCGCTCAGCTTGAACTGCTCCGGCTGTGGCTCGGTACCCGGTCGCTGCCGGAGGGACTGGTGCTCGACCTCGACGTGCGGGCCAGGATCCTCGCCACGCTGGCGAGCGGCGATCTCATCGACGCCGACGACCTCGCCGGCTATGCGGCCGCCGACCCGGTCAGCGGCGACACCGTCGTGGCGCGGTGCGCCGCGCGGCGGCCCGATCCGGCCGCCAAGGAAGCCGCGTGGGCCGCGGCGCTGGCACCAGGTCCGAGTCAGTCGCCCCGGTTGGCGCTCGCCCACGCCGAAGGCTTCTGGGTGCCCGGCCAGGAGCGGCTGACCAGCGCATTCCGGGCCAGGTACTTCACCGAGGCGTTGCCAGCGCTGCGCCGCGGCCACGACGCGAGGACCGCTCAGCGGCTGGCTCGGGCGCTCTACCCGGCGACGCTGGCGGACCAGGCGACGCTCGCGGCCACCGATGACGCGCTCGCCAGCACGCCGCCGGCCGACCCGACCCGAGCCGTTCTCGTCGAGCGGCGCGAGGTGCTGCGCCGGAGCATGGTCGCCCGCGGCATCAGTCCGTCTGGGTGACCTTGGTCAGGCCGCGCGGGCTGTCGGGGTTGATGCCGAGCCGGCGGGCTAGCGCCTCGCTGACCAGCTGGCCGGGTACGATCAGGCCGATCGGGGCCAGCCACTCCGGCAGGGCCGGGCCGGCCAGCGCGGCCGTGCACGCTCCCGCGAGCGCCGCGCCGCCACCGATGCCGAACGCCCGAGCGCCCGCGCCCGTGACCCGCCGGGCCAGATCGACGGTCCCGGCCAGCGTCGGACCGGAGTCGGCCGCGACCAGGATGGCGGGTGTGTCCGCGTCCACGACCGCGATCGGCCCGTGCAGCAGGTCCGCGTACGACAGCCCCATCGCGCGCAGGTAACACGCTTCCTTCAGCTTCAGCGCCAGCTCGAGCGCGGCCGCGTAGGCCATGCCGCGACCGGACACGACCACGCCGCCCACCTCGGCGAGCGCACTGACGATCGGCTCCAGCCCGGCCGGCTCGGCCAGCAGCGACTCCACCGTGTCCGGTACGGCGCGCAACTCCCCGGCATCCAGCTGCGCACCGAGCGCGAGGACCAGCACCGCCAGCGCCGCAAGCTGGGTGGTGAACGTCTTGGTCGCGGGCACCGCCCGCTCAACGCCGGCCTGCGTGCAGAGGGTGACGGAGGCCGCCTGCGCCAGCGGCGACGACTCCCCGCCGTTGGTGATCGCCAGCGTGCGGGCCCCGCACGCCCCGGCCCACTGCAGCGTCTCGACGATCTCCGCGGTGCGGCCGGACTGGGACAGCGCCACGGCGAGCACGCCGTCCAGGTCGACCCGCGCCCGGTAGGTCGTCGCGATCGACGGCGCCGCCAGCGCAGTCAGCCGCCCGGCGTGCGCCTGGATCAGGTAGCTGCCGTACACGGCAGCGTTGTCCGACGTGCCACGGGCGATGAACAGCACCGACCCGGTCCTCGCCGCCAGCGCGGTCACCTCGGCCCGGCGCGGCAGCAGGGCCCCAATCGTGGCCCGCAGTGCCGCCGGCTGCTGCGCGATTTCCTGGCGCATCAGCGACAGGCCCGCGCCGTTCCCGCCCAAACCCCGCTCCCTTCGTCTCACCCGCACCCGGACGTCACGGTGGCCGCCGTGCCATCGGTGTATACCAGCCGGCCGGCCACCCACGTCGCCCTGGTGCGCAGGTCGGGGCCCAGCCAGACCAGATCAGCCGCCGCGCCCGCCGCGAGCCGGCCGAGGTCAGGCCGGCCGATCAAGTCCGCGGGGATCCGGGTGGCCGCGGCCACGGCGGCCGGCAACGAAGCGCCGCACGCCACCGCGTTGCCGACGGCCCCGTCCATCCGCAGCGCCGAGCCCGCCAGGGTGCCGTCGGCACGCACCGGCGGCGCGCCCTCGCCCGGCGGCAGCAGCACCGGCTCGCCACCGAGCAGGTACTCACCCGGCGGCATTCCGGCCGGCGCGGCCGCGTCGGTCACCAGCGCGATCCGGCCCGGCGCCGCGCGGAACGCCAGGCCGCAGACCGACCCCGCGACGTGGTGCAGGTCCGCGATGAGGCCGCTGGTCAGGCGCTCGTCGGTCAGCGCCTGCCCGACGACGCCAGGCTCCTTGTGCCCGAGGGGCCGCTGGGCGTTGAACAGGTGCGTCACCATCCGAGCGCCGTGATCCGCCGCCAGCGCGACCTGCCCGGCGGTTGCGTCGCTGTGCCCGACGCTGACGAGCACGCCAGCGCCGGTCAGCCGGTCGATCGCGGCGAGCGCGCCAGCCACCTCGGGCGCCAGCGTCACCAGCCGCAGCATCCCGTCGCCGGCCTCGACCAGCACGCGGACCGCCGCCGGCGTCGGCTCGGTGATCCAGGCCGGGTTGTGCGCGCCACGCCGTTGCGGCGCGATGAACGGCCCCTCGACGTGCACACCGAGCACCCGCGCGCCGCCCGGCGGCAGCGCGGCCACGATTGCCCTGGCGCCCCGCAGCGTCGCCGCGAGCCGATCGATGGGCGCAGTGATCAGCGTCGGCGCGAAGGAGGTCGTCCCGGTCGAGGGCAGCCGCGCCGCCACCGTGGCCCAGCGGCCCGCGTCGGCGGTCTGGAACTCGGCGCCGAAGTAGCCGTTGACCTGGAGGTCCACAAACCCGGGCAGCAGGTAGCCGACATCAAGCGTGACGTCGGCGGGGCGGGGCGGCGCGCCGGACCCGACACCGCTGATCGTGCCGTCGGTTATGTCGACAAAGCCCGCGGCGGGAACGGGCTCGGGCGCATCCTCGGCCGTGACGAGGTGCGCGGCAGCGATCAGCATCGACAGCGTCAGCGGCCGACCGCGCCGAGCGCGGCGCGGTAGTCGCGGTCCGACACCGCGGTCCGCCGCAGGAACTCTCTGATCTCGGCTGCCGTCAAGTCCGGCCGCTCCATCATGGCGACGTGCCCGACCCTCGGCAGCACGATGACCCGGCAGTTCGGGAACGTGCGCGCGGCCCGTCCCGACGTGCCGGGATTGACCAGCCGGTCGTGGCTGCCGTGGATCAGCAGCGTGGGGGCGGTCACCCGGCCGGCGTCGGCCCACAGCGAGCCGGGTCCGGGCCGGGTGTACTCGGTGAGCAGCGAGCGCGCCGAGCCGTGCAAGGCGTCAACCGCATACTCAAGCGCGTCTCGGCGGACGACTTCGGCTATCGCCTGGGCCCGGCGTTCCGGCAGTTGCCGCGCGGGGTCGACGAACAGCTCCGCGATCGAGAAGTCCGCGCGCTGTTCCGGCGGGATGCTCTGCAGCCTTGTCAGCAGCCACCGGCCGAGGCCGGGCATCGCGACGACGGCGAGCCGCAGCGGCAGCGGCCTCGGCCGCAGGTCGGGCAGCGCGGGTGAGATCAGCGTCAGCGTCCTGACCAGGTCGGGGCGGCGTGCCGCCACCCTGGTACTGATGGCGCCGCCCAGCGAGTTGCCGACGAGGTGGACCGGCCCGTAGCCACGGCTGTCCAGCAGCGAGATGACGGCCGCGGCCCTGGCCTGCATGGAGTAGTCGCCGTCCGCCGGCGGCGGCGAGAACCCGAAGCCCGGCAGGTCGAGCGCTTCGCCCGCGAACGACGGCACGTCTGGTTCGGCCCCGTTCGCCGGTACCGGCTCGCTGAGCAGGCCCATGAGGTCAGTCCAGTTCAGTGCCGAACCGCCGAGTCCGTGCACGAACAGCGCGCGCTCGGAGCCTGGCGCGACGGGGGCGCTGCGCACGAACACGTCGCCGATATCCAGCCTGACAAGCTCGCCGGGCCACGGCAGGATAGGGGCGGCACCCGCGGGACTGCTCGGCGCCGTGCCCGCTCCCACTGCCACCGAGGCATCCTCGGCGGCAAGACTCTCGGCAGCGACAACCGGATCGGTCATAAGTCAGCAGACTACCCGCCGGTACATCGCCCGGCCCACTGTCAGCAGCACGCCGGTAACCCCGCGGCCAGCGGCTGGCCACGCGTCAGGTGGGCTGCCCCGCCGACCGGTCCGCGGGCCGCCGGCGGCCGGCAGCCGGTCAGCTCGCCTTGCGCGCCCGCCGCTGCGCCGGCTTTTCCTCGCCTGCTGCTACGTCGGCTGCGGCCTTGCCGCCCTTCCGGGCGGTGGCCTTGCCCTTCGCGGGGCCGTCAGCGCGGTCCTTCGCGGGGCGGACCTCTTTCGCGCCGTCCGCCGCAGCCGCGGTCTTGCGGGTACGGCCCCTGGCCGCTGGCTCGTCGGCAAGATCGGGAACGGCGCCGAGGC
The DNA here is from genome assembly GCA_030037785.1 of Streptosporangiaceae bacterium. Lineage (GTDB taxonomy): Bacteria > Actinomycetota > Actinomycetes > Streptosporangiales > Streptosporangiaceae > JAJYUU01. The sequence goes on along the minus strand of JASHQA010000426.1, from coordinate 9,888 downwards.
GACCGCTCTTGGCTGCGGCCAGGCTGGCGCGCAGCGCGTCTGCGAGGCTCGACGGCTGCTCCCCCGCTTCGGGCTCCGGGCGCGCCACGACCTGTCGGCCCTCCACCTTCGCGGCGACGACCTCCTGCAGCGCCTCGCGGTAGCTGTCGTGATACTCGTCCGGGTCGAAGTCCAGCGTCATCGACTCGATCAGCGAGCTGGCCATCCGCAATTCCTGCGGCCGTACCTCGATGTTGTCGCCGAGGAACGAAAAGTCGGGCTCCCGGATCTCGTCCGGCCACAGCAGCGTCTCCAGCACCAGCACGCCGTCACGCGCCCGCAGGGTTGCGAGCGACTCGCGCTGTCGCAGCGCCACCTTCGCGATGGCGACCCGGCCGGACTGCTCGAGCGCCTCGCGCAACAGGCTGTAGGCGCGGGCGCCCGCTGCTTCCGGCTCCAGGTAGTAGCTGCGGTTCAGCAGGATGGGATCCAGCTGCTCGGCCGGGCAGAACTGCACGACCTCGATGCTCTTGGTGGTGGGCAGCGGCAGCTCGGCCATGTCCTCGTCGGTGAGGATGACGATGTCGCCGTCGGGGAGCTCATATCCCTTGGCGACGTCCTCGTACGGCACCTCCTGGTCGTCGACGGTGCAGAACCGGCGGAACCTGATTCGGCCCCCGTCCTCGCGGTGGACCTGCCGGAACGCTATGTCCTTGGTCTCGGTGGCGGTGTAGAGCTTGACCGGGATCATGACCAGCCCGAAAGACACTGCCCCCTTCCACATGCTGCGCATGCACTCTCCCTACCCCGCGGCCGCCGTGGTAGCAATACTGACGCAGCTGAGCGGGACTGTGTTGGCTCCTCGGGTACTGATACAACCAGGGTTGCCCGGTAAGCACCGCCTTACCAGCAGTGTTGACCGCATTCTGACCTTCGGCAATATGTTCGAGTGACGATTTTTGCGGGGAGGCACCGTAATGAGCGACATGGGCCTTGAAGCACCAGACGCCGACTCGGCGGAGCAGAAGCAGGATGCAGTCGTCGAGCCTGACGAGGACGACGAGACCGCTGGGCTGACCGAGTCGCCGCTCGAAGCCAACGAGGCCGACGCGGCCGAGCAGGATCAGGCACTCGACACCGGCGAGGACGAGTACCGCTGACCGCTGGCAGCCGCTCCTGGCCGGCTGCCAGCCTGGCAGCGCCGCCGGTCGTACAATTGCCACACCGCCGGCACAGTTGCCCTGGGAGATCTACCCGCGGCAGCAAGCAGCGCGGATCAGGGCCAGCCCGCACGGTCGGAGCCTGATAGACACCACCCGGAGCCATCGTTGACCCTTTCGCCACAGGCCAAGTCGGGTAGCTCGCGACTGCCTCGCCCAGCCCGCCGACTGCAGTTGCTGGGGGCTGCCCGTGACGTGTTTGTCGCACAGGGCTATCACGCAGCGGCCATGGACGAGATCGCCGAGCGGGCTGGCGTCAGCAAGCCGGTCCTGTACCAGCACTTCCCTGGCAAGCTCGAGCTCTACCTGGCGCTGCTGGACGAGAGCGCAACCGACCTCATCCGGATGGTGAGCGAGGCACTGTCGTCGACGACCGACAACGCAGCGCGCGTGCCGGCCACGTTCAGGGCGTTCTACGACTTCGTCGCTGGCGCCGGGGAGGCGTTCCGCCTGGTGTTCGAGTCGGACCTCAGCAACGAGCCCGCCGTCCGGGGCCGCCTGGACAAGCTGATGTATGACTGTGCGGACATGGTCGCCCAGTTCATCCGCGAAGACGCCGGCGTCGGCGACTCCGAGGCGCACCTGCTCGGGATGGCGCTGGTCGGGATGGCGCAGGTCAGCGCCCGGTACTGGCTCAGCACCGGCAGGGAAATCCCCAAGGGCGCGGCCGAGTTGCTCATCGCGCGGCTGGCCTGGCGCGGTATCAGCGACTGGCCGATGACGGCCGAACCAGGCGGCTCGTGAGCCGCCTGGTCGATCGAGGAGAGCCGTGGAAGTCAAGATCGGGATCCCGTCTGTGCCGCGTGAGCTGGTGATCGAGACCGCCTCCACCCCGGAGGAGGTGGAGAGCGCGCTGGCCGCAGCGGTGGCGGCCGAGGCGGGCGTCTTTGTCCTGACCAACGTCAAGGGCGGCAAGGTACTGGTGCCGGCCGACAAGATCGGCTACGTCGAGTTCGGCAGTACCGAGCCTCGCCGGGTTGGCTTCGGCAACGTCCTGTAGCGCTACGAGCTCGCGAGGCCGAGCGCAGCCATCCGGGCCGCGTGCTCGTCGGTCAGCCTGGCGAACATCCGGCCGATGTTGCCGAGCTGGTCCGCGTCGCCACCGACTAGCAGCCGGGCGAGCGGCTCCCGCTCGGCGGCAACCCGCTGCGCCTGCCCGAGTGCCTCGCCGACGAGCCGCCTGGCCCACAGCGCCAGCCGGCCGGCAACCCGCGGATCGGCCTCGACGGCCGCGCGCACCCGGACGATGACGAACTCGGCGTGGCCGGTATCAGCCAGCACCGTGAGCACGAGGTCTCTGGTCTTCGGCTCGAGTACGTGCGCCACGGTCCGATAGAAGTCGGCCGCGATCCCGTCACCGACGTAGGCCTTTACCAGTCCTTCCAGCCAGTCGGACGGTGCCGTCCTGGCGTGGAAGGCGTCCACCGGGGCGACGAACGGCTGCATCGCCGCCTCCGGGTCGGCCGCGGACTCCTCGAGCCGAGAGCGCAGCAGCTGGTAGTGCCCGAACTCGGCGACGGCCATCTCGGCCAGCGCGGTCTTGTCCGCCAGCGCGAGGGCCAGTGCGGCGTCATCAGCGAGCCGGAAGAACGCGGTCAGGGACGCATAAGCCAGCAGCCCGAGCAGATCGACCACGCCGTCCGGCTCCGCCGACCCGCCCTGTGACCCGCTGCTCACACGCGCAGCGTAACAACACGCTCGCGGTCGTCGCGGCCACGAGGCCGACTCGCCGACCCGCTGCGCCGGCGTACCGGCGTGCGGTTGCTAAGCTAGCTACCGATCCGCAGCTGGAATGCGGACACCCCCGGCCGTTGTTGTTACGTGTGTTGGGCGGGTGGCTTGTCGAGTGCGACCTGTGCGCCGACATAAGTCGCCGCCCCTTCTCTTGCGCACGCGCGGCGTTGTGCCCGTCAGAGTACAAAGCCCGCGTCGGCAAACCAGCCCGCTGGAGAAGTGATATGCCGCCGATGGCGCTGGACTGAGTGACTGCCAGCCGACGTCGGCCTTACTGGAGGCGTGACCCTGAGCACCTACACACCGAGCGTGGACTCTAGCCCGGCGGCCGAGCTGCCGCACCCCGGCCCGGACGACGTGAGCCTCGCCAGCACCGCCAAGACTTTTCGTGATTTCGGCATCGCCGAGCCCATCTGTGCCGCCCTGGAGGCGCACGGTATCACCACCACGTTTCCCATCCAGGCGCTGACGCTGCCCATCGCCCTCGACGGCCACGACCTGATCGGCCAGGCGAGGACCGGCACCGGCAAGACACTGGCCTTCGGCATCCCGATTTTGGAGCGGCTGCGCGTTGGCACCAGCGAGCCCAACGCGCCGCGCGCGCTGGTCGTGGTCCCGACCAGGGAGCTGGCCATCCAGGTGGCCGACGACCTGCGCATCGCCGGTGCTCGGGTCGGCGTCAACGTGGTGACGCTGTACGGGGGCCGCGCGTACGAGCCCCAGATCGAGGCGCTGGCCAGCGTTGACGTGGTGGTGAGCACGCCCGGCCGGCTGCTCGACCTGGCCCGGCAAGCGCACCTGAAGCTCTCCGCTGTTCGCCAGCTCGTGCTGGACGAGGCGGACAAGATGCTGGACCTCGGCTTCTTGCCCGACGTCGAGCGAATTCTGCAGCTCACCCCGCCGGTCAGGCAGACCATGCTGTTCTCTGCGACGATGCCCGGCGAGGTCGTGACGCTCGCGCGGCGGCACTTGAGCCGCCCGACGCACATCAGGGCCGAGCAGCACGATGAGCCTGTCCACGTGCCGACGACCGAGCAGCACGTGTTCCGCGCCCACCAGCTCGACAAGATCGAAGTGCTCGCCCGCATCCTGCAGGCGGAAGGCCGCGGCCTGACCATCGTGTTCAGCCGGACGAAGCGGTCGGTGGACCAGGTGGCGAGCGCGCTCACTAGCCGCGGCTTCGCGGCGGCAGCGGTCCACGGTGACCTGGGCCAGAGCCAGCGCGAGCGCGCGATGCGTGCCTTCCGGTCCGGCAAGGTCGATGTGCTCGCCGCCACCGACGTGGCAGCTCGCGGCCTCGACGTCGAAGACGTCACGCATGTGATCAACTACGAGTGCCCGGAGGACGATAAGGCCTACCTGCACCGCATCGGCCGCACCGGCCGTGCGGGCCGAGAGGGCGTGGCGGTCACGTTCGTGGACTGGAGCGACCTGTCGCGCTGGAAGGCGATCAACGACGCGCTGCACCTGGGCATCGACGAGCCGCTGGAGACGTACTCCACGTCAGGTCACCTGTTCGCCGCCCTGGACATCCCGGTCGGCGCGACGGGCGTGCTGCCCCGCGGGCAGCGCGGCCGGCTCGGGCTCGAGGCCGAGACGCTCGAGGACATCGGCGAGACCGGCAAGACACGGTCGAAGGCCAAGGGTGGCCGATCGACGGCTGCCGGGCCCGACCGCGAGGCACCCGGCAGGGGCCAGCGCGCGGCGGCAGACCGCCAGCGGACCCGGCATCGGACCAGAGGTGGCAGGCCCGTCGGCCATGCCGCAGCGCCCGCCGCCACGGCCGAGACCGTTGCCGCGGACACCGTTGCCGCGCACGCCACTGCCGCCGACACGATCGCGGCGGGCACTGCTGACCCGGCGCCTCGGCGGCGGCCACGGCGGCGCGGCACGCGGAAGCCCGGCCAGGCTTCCAGCCTGCCCGCCGAATAGCGACGGAGCCCGCGCCGAGCGCGGTCCGGATCAGTCTCAGCGAATGCTCTGTTATTAGCCTGTTATCTTTCAGTCAATTATCGGTAGGCTGCCACCCCGTGAGCACTCTCAGGTCGTTGCAGTTGCCCGAGCGCGTCAGGTCTGGCTGGCTGACCACCGGCCGCGGCAGGTTCGCGATGCTGGAGGCTCAACCTGCCAGGGGGGTCGCGCACCGCAGCCCGGCGCTGCTCATCCACGGCTATACCGGCAGCAAGGAGAACTTCCTGCCGGTGCTGGAGCCGCTGGCAGCGGCGGGCCGCACGGTGATCGCCGTCGATCTTCGCGGTCAGTACCAGAGCCCGCACGCGCCGGACCGAGCGGGCTACTCCCCGGCGGCACTCAGCACCGACGTGCTGGCCATGGCCGCCGTGGTGGCCGGCGAGGCAGCCGCCGTGCACCTGGTTGGACACTCGCTGGGCGGTCTCATCGCGCGCGAGGCCGCGTTGCTGCGGCCGGAAGCGCTGCTGTCGCTCACGTTGCTCGGCTCTGGTCCGGCGAGCATCGCGGGCGAGCGCGCGGCGGCGCTGCGCGAGTTGCTGGCCCGGCTCGATCCGACCGGTTCCGGGCCCGACGACCCGGCCCTGCTCGCCGAGCTGGTGCGGCACGCCTGGCAATCCGAGCACGAGCCCCAGGCGCGGGCCGACGGCGTCGACGAGCACATCATCGCCTTCTTGCGCGAGCGGACGCTGCGCACCTGTCCGGTCAGCCTCATCGTGCTGGCTGAATACCTGCTGAACTGCCCGGACCGCACTGCCGAGCTCGCCGGCGTGGTCGCGGCCGGGCTGCCTGCCGCGGTGATCTACGGCGAGAACGACGACGCCTGGCCGCCCGCCGAGCAGGACCGCATGGCCCACCAGCTCGGAGCCGAACGGACCTGCATCCCCGGCGCAGCGCATTCACCCGCCATCGAGGCGCCGGTCACCACCGCGGCCGCGCTGACCCAGTTCTGGAACGCGGCGGAGGGCCGTCGGCCAACCGTGCACACCTGTGGCCGTGGCCACCGCGACACCGACGGCACGCGGACGGCTCAGGCGAGCTGATCGACGGCACGCGGACGGCTCAGGCGAGCTGATCGACGCCAGGCCCTGGTGCACTGGCGTCGTCGTCCGCGGGGCCGAGGGCGTCCCAGGCAGCCCGGCGCGGGGCCGCGGCGCTGCCCTCGGGGCACCGCGCCCGGTAGTCGCACCAGCCGCAGCCAGGTCCGGGACGCGGCGGGAACGCGTCATCGGCTGGCGCACCGCCAGTCGCAGCTGCGTGGTACCGCTCATCGGCGTCGGCGCACTCGGCCGCGATCAGCTCAGCGCGGCGCAGCTGCCGGTCCAGCGACTCCGGCGTGTGCTCCCACGCCGCCACCCTGCCGGTCGGCACGTGGTGCAGCTCAACCCGGCGGCACGGGCGCCGTAGCACCCACCCGGCGGCCAGCGCGTACAGGGCGAGCGCCAGCGAGGACCGGGCGTCGTCGACCGTCGGCTCGTGCCGTCCGGTCTTGTAGTCGACCACCACCAGGTCGGACGGCTGGCCGCTCCCGCCCTGGTCGGCCCGGCGGTCGTCCAGCCGGTCGATCCGACCGGACACCGCGATCAGCTCGGTGCGCGTCGACACCGTCCGCTCCACCCCCGCGGGCTCGATCGCCGGGTCGAGCGCCGCGACGTACTGCTGGACCTGCTGGCGGCAGCGCTGGCGGTGCGCCTGCGACTGGTCGGGGTCGGCAAAGCCGTCGGTCAGCCAGCCCTGCTCGAGCAGGTCACCTGCGGCTGCCACGGTCCGGTTCGCCCGCGGCAGCCGCCACCATCCGGCCAGTGCGTTGTGCACGCTGGCGCCGAGGCTGTTGTGCGCCCACGGCGGGCCCTTGGGCGGCGCGGGCCGGTCCAGGTATGTCATCCGGTACCGGCGCGGGCAATCGAGCCACGTGCTCAGCCGGGTCGGGGTGCAGGCATACAGCCGCCGCGGCATGCCCTCGAGGCTGAGCTGTTCCACCTGACCATGCTCGCGCCGGCCACCGACAGCCACCAGCAGCCGCGCCGCCCGGCGGCTACGGCTAATCCCGGCCCGACAGGTCCGGGCCGGCCGAATACCACGAGCTGAAGCTGCGATCCGCGGTCGCGACCGTGAACTCCTCGCCATGCCCGGTCAGCAGCCTGGTCTGGCTCGGCAGCGTCAGCACGCGGGCGCCGATCGCGTCCATCTGCTTGGTCCAGTCCGGGAAGCCAGCCCCGTGCGGCACCGGGCCGCGTTCGCCCACCACGTCCCCGGTGAAGGCTGCGCCCAGCGCCTCGCAGTACAGCAGGACCGAGCCGCGGCTGTGGCCGGGAGCGTGCACGACCTCCAAGGTGACGTCGGACACGCCGAACACGCCCTCGTCTTCCATGTCGATCGTCGGGTCGGTCGCGTGCACCTCGCGCCAGTCCCGTCGATCCAGCGGATGCAGCGCGATCGGCGACTCGTCGCGGTGTGCCACTTCTGGCGCCCCGGCAACGTGACCGTGATGACCATGGGTACAGATCACCGCGAGGATCTCGCGCTCGCCGGCCGCGGCCAGCACCGGCGCTGGCGTGCCCGGGTCGATCACGATGACCTCGTCGTCATCGCCCACGAGCCAGGTGTTGGCCGGTCCCCCCGCGACCAGCTCGATTCGGGCGCCGTCTGGACTGCTCATCGCTGCTCCTGCCCTCCCGCGGGCCCGGTGATCGGCTGGGCGCCGGTTGCCTGCTCAATCAGCGCTTCGTAGCTGCCCTCGGGTGCGAGCTGCGAGCCGAGACGAAAATCGGTCAGCGCCCCATGATCGTCGCTGCCGCCCGACGCTATCAGCCCCAGGGTGCGCGCGAGCTCGCCAAGCCGGCCCCGGTCCCGCTCATCGTGCTGCGGATGGTTCACCTCGATGCCGGTCAGTCCGGCCCGGCTGAGGTCGGCGATCACGGCATCGGGCAGCTGCCAGCCGCGCCCGCTGCCGCGCGGGTGGGCCAGCACCGTGACCCCGCCAGCCGCGCGGACCAGCCGGACCGCGCGGGCCGGATCGAGCGCGTACCTGGAGACGTACGCGGGCCCGCCTGGTCCGAGCCAGTCCGGCGTGAACGCCTCCTCGAAGCTAGCGATCACACCGGCATCGAGCATGGCCCTGGCGAGGTGCGGCCGACCTACCACCCCGCCGTCGGCGACCTCGCTCACCTGTTCCCAGGTCACCGGCACGTCCAGGGCCACCAGCTTGTCGACCATGGCCTTGGCGCGAAACAGCCTGCTCTCCCTGATCTCTGCCATTTCCCCGGCCAACGCGTCGTTCCCGGCATCGAACAGATACGCCAGCAGGTGCACGCTGTGGCCCTCGAGCCGGCACGACAGTTCCGCTCCCGGCAGCAGCGTTATCCCGGCAGGCAGCGCGCGCGTGGCCGCGCGATGGCCGACCACCGTGTCGTGATCGGTGAGCGCGATGACGTCGAGGCCGGCGTCCGCGGCGCGCCGCATCACGGCAGCGGGCGGCTCCGTACCGTCAGAAGCGCTGCTGTGGCTGTGCAGATCGGCGCGCACCACGTGCCGAGACTAACCGGGCAGCAGCGGCGATCGGGCTCCGAACGGCAAGTCCAGGTTCTGGCCCGGATCGCGGAGGTCGCGCAGCTCCAGTGGCTCGAGCATGAGCAGCCCGGCCGTCTGCGGCCACAGCACCAGCCACAGCCAGTTCCCGCTCGCCTCGCCGGCGAACGCGGCGCGGTCGATCGTGTCGACGTTCCACAGCGGGAACTCGTGATTGCCGTACTCGATCACCGCCGCGGCCGGCCCGGCCGCGAACTGCGCGCCGGGATCCGGCCCGTGCAGGCCCGCGAACCTGGCCCCGAGGCCGACACCCGGCTCCTCGGAGACGAGCAGCATCTCGGCTGGCCCGCCGACCGGGTTCGGCCCCGAGAGCGCGACCGCGCAGCCCCGCGTGCCGGTTCGCTCATCCCCGGCACTGGCAAAGCCAGTGACGATCCAGCCCTGCGGCAGCGGCCACGGCAGCCAGACCGGCACCCTGGCGCCGTGCAACACGGCTTCGAGTCCATCCTTCGACGGGCTGAGCGCCGACCGCAGCGGCAGCACCTCGCCGTGCTGATCACAGTGGTACGCGCTCGACCAGACGCTCGGCTCACGCACCGCAAAGGTGCAGCGCGGACAACTGAGTGCGGGTCTCATGTCACTTAGAGTTATCCCCCAGTCCCTCTACGTCAAATACCTACTGGCGAGTAATGGCCTACCGTCGGTGGACTCGCCCCGGTTCACCTGTTCTGCCCGATTCATTCCATCCGCTGCTGCTCCGGGCGGGCGGCGCTGCCGGGAAACGTGACCCGTGGGAGTGGGGTTGCTATGGGCGGAGACATAGCAAAGTCACTCCCACGGATGGCACCGACGGGCCGACAGCCGCTTGACGGCACGCAGCCCGGCTTGCGCGGCCCGCTGGCGGGCTCCGCGGCCGGATAATGGCGGGGTGACGCGGGCCAGTGCGCCGGGACCGGCCGACGGGACGCCAACGGTGGCGCAGACAAGCTCGGACCCTGGCGGCGGCGAAGCCGCGCCGACGCGTATCCCGTGCGTCGGCGCGGTGATCAGGGACGAGACGGGACGGCTCCTGATGATCTTGCGCGGCCATGATCCTGGCCTGGGCCTGTGGTCGATCCCCGGCGGCCGGATCGAGCCCGGCGAGACCGCCGAGGCGGCCGTGGTACGCGAGGTCAGGGAAGAGACCGGGCTCGAGGTGTCGTGCGGTCCGCTGCTCGGTACCGCGGAGCTGCCCGGCCTGGCGGGCGCGGTCGTCGACATTCGCGACTACCTCGCGCACCTAGTTCCGGGCGTCGCGGCGGTCATGACCGCGGGCGACGACGCCGCCGACGCACGCTGGGTCAGCGACGCCGAGGCCGCGGCGATGGATGAGCGGGGCGAGGTGACCAGGGGCCTGCTCGCGGCGCTGCGCGCCTGGGGGGCCTGACCCCCGACCCGCCGGGTCGCAGCCGCGGCTCAG
>JASHQA010000425.1 GCA_030037785.1 Streptosporangiaceae bacterium | reverse complement strand
CTCGAAGCTGAGCGACTGGCCAGCGCCGGTGCCCGGCGTCGCGATGATCTCCTGGGCCTGCTTGCTGACCAGGAACGCGAGGAACTTCTGGGCGGCCGCTTGGTGCTTGCTCGACTTCAGCACGGCTGCGCCGGAGACGTCGAGAACGTAGCCAGGGTCGCCGGACGCGAAATAAGTGATCTTCGAGTGAACGTTAGACGAGCCGATTTCGGCACGCAGCCGGTACCAGTAGTACTGGTTGACAATCCCAAAGGCGGCTTCGCCGCGGTTGACCTCGTCGGCGATAGTCTCATTGTCGGCATAAATGTGGTTGCCGGCCTGGGCGTTTGCGTAGATGGCCCGCAGCCAGGTCAGCGTGGCGGCCGTGCCGTAGGCGTGCTGGTAGGCGGTGACGATCGGCTGAAAGTCGGTCTCGCCGGGAGCGAGCGCCAGCTTGCCCCTGTACTGCGGGTTCGCGAGCTGACTGACATGCGTGGGCAGTTGGCTGGCTGAGATCAGGCTCGGGTTGTAGATCAGCACGCTGACCCGGGCAGACACGCCGACCCAGTCTCCCTGCGGTGAGTTGAACGTGCTCGGCGTGCTCGCGAGGGTGCTGGCGTCGACAGTAGCGAGCAGCCCCTTCTCCTGGAGGCTCTCCAGCGGAGCAGAGTTCTCGGTGTAGAAGACGTCGGCGGGCGACTTGGCGCCCTCGGTGGCGATCTGGTCGGCGAGCACGTCCTCGTCGTCGCTGCGGACCACCACATTGATGCCGGTCTTGCGCTCGAACGCGGTAATGAGGTTGTCGGCTGTCTGCTCGTGCTGGCCGTTGTACAGCGTGATCGTGTTGGCGCTCGACGTGGCTGTCCCGCCGCACCCGGCCAGCGCGGCGCCCGCCGTCAGCGCCGCGACCGCGAGGGCAGTGGTGACCCGTGCGACCCGCCGCCTCACGACGCTGCTCCCGGGCAGGTGGCGTTGACCTGGCGGGCGGCCGCGGTGACGGCCCGGCTTGCCGCGGCGCTCGTGTCGTTGCTGACGAACACCCTGTCGTAGGCTTCGGCCAGAGCGCCGATGGCCGCGCGGAGCGCGTGATCTGACGTCTGAATCGCGCGCAACGGCCTGATTTGGGCCTCCGCGTAGCCCACCGGGTCAGCCGCTGGATCGGGCCCGTCCGACAGCACAGCACCGACCGCCGTGCAGGTCGCCGAGATCGCGGCTCCGCCGGTACCGGTATGACCCGACGCTGACCCGCAGGCTGTCAGCAGCGGCACCGTGAGGGCCGCGACGGCCACGCCGAGCCCGGCCGCGCGCAGACCGCGGTGGTCAGCCGTCATGCACCCCTCGCCTTCTGGAGTCACGCTCGCCTCGCTCTAGTTAGCTTAGGCTAACCTAACCTGCGCCGCCCGCGAGGGTGGCAAAGATCACGGCGGGCCAGGAGGCCCGGCCGCGGCGCGGCGCCGGGCATAGTCGCGCCCGGAATGGTCGCGCCGGGCATAGACCAGCCTGCTGGCTGGTTGATGGGGCTGAGGTGAATGCGGTGCGGGACATCCTTGACCCCATTACCAAGTGGTGGGACTCGAACGAGGCATTCGGGCTGGCCACGGTCGTCCAGACGTTCAGCAGCGCGCCTCGCGAGCCCGGCGCGGCGATGGCCGTATCGGCTTCCGGCGAGGCGGTCGGCAGCGTGTCCGGGGGCTGCGTCGAGGGCGCCGTGTACGAGCTCGCCACTGCGGTCCTGCGCACCGGCCAGCCGGTGCTGCAGCGCTACGGGATCAGCGACGACGACGCGTTCGCGGTGGGCCTGACCTGCGGTGGCATCATCGACGTCTTCGTGGAGCCGGCCAGCCAGCAGCGTTACAGCGCGCTGGGCGAGGTCGCAACGGCGGTCCGCACCGGCACGCCAGTCGCGGTCGCCACCGTGATCGAGGGACCGGGCCGGATCGGTGCGCGCCGGATCATCTGGCCGAGCGACCGCGCCGACGGCACGCTCGGTGCTGGCGACCGGCTGGACCAGGCGGTCGACGACGACGCGCGTGGCATGCTGGCCCAGGGCGTGACGGCCGTGCGCAGGTACGGGCCGGAAGGCGAGCGCCGCCTGGACGATCTGGCGGTCTTCGTCCAGTCGTTCGCACCGGCGCCGCGGATGCTCGTGTTCGGCGCGATCGACTTCGCCGCTGCAGTGGCCAAGGCGGGTAAGTTCCTCGGCTACCAGGTGACCGTGTGCGACGCGCGGCCCGTGTTCGCCACCAAGTCACGGTTCCCGGACGCGGACGAGGTGATCACGGACTGGCCGCACCGCTACCTGTCCGCCACGACCACCGACGAGCGCACGGTGATCTGCGTGCTGACCCACGACCCCAAGTTCGACGTGCCGCTGCTCGAGGTGGCGCTGCGCCGCCCGGCCGCCTACATCGGCGCGATGGGCAGCAGGCGCACGCACGACGACCGGATCGCCCGACTACGCGAGGTCGGCCTCACCGACGCCGAGCTTGCCAGGCTCCGCTCGCCGATCGGCCTCGACCTTGGCGCGCGCACGCCCGAGGAGACCGCGATCGCGATCGCGGCCGAGCTCATCCAGCTGCGGTGGGGTGGCACCGGACGGCCGCTCACGGCCACCACCGGCCGCATTCACCACGGCCAGCTGCCGGGTGACGGAGAGGCGCACGACCTAGCCGAGGAGCGGAGCGCCTGACCGAGATGGGGAACGTGGCCGGACTGCTGCTCGCCGCGGGCAGCGGAAGCAGGCTTGGCCGACCCAAGGCGCTCGTGGTGGTGGGCGGCCAGTCGCTGATCGCGCGCGGCGTCGCGCTGCTCCGGGACGGCGGCACCCACCCGGTGGTGGTGGTCACCGGGGCGGCGGAGCCGGACGGCTGGCCAGACGGCGTGGTCGCGGTGCGCAACCAGGACTGGGCGACTGGCATGGGCTCGTCGCTCGCGGCGGGTCTGACGGCTGTGCCGCCAGACAGCGCGGCGGTGGTGATCGCGCTCGCCGACCAGCCGCTGGTCGGACCCGAGTCGGTCCGCAGGCTGGTCACGGCGTACGGCGGCGGGGCGCGCGTGGCGGTGGCCTGTTACGAGGGTCGGCCCCGCAACCCGGTGCTGATAGGCCGGGAGCACTGGCCGGCCGTCGTGGCGCTGGCCACCGGGGATGTTGGGGCGCGGCCATTCCTGCGGGCGCATCCGGACCTGGTGACGCACGTGGAGTGCGGGGACGTGGGCAGCCCTGACGACATCGACTCGCCGGAGGACCTCGCCAGAGCCGAACGGCTGCTGGCTACCTGAGCGTCGCCCGGATTCCCCAGCGCAGCGTGACGGCGTCGCCCGGCTCGACCACCAGCAGGTCGGTGCCGGAGACGAACGCGTTCGGCGGACAGCTCATCGGCTCGATCGCGACCGCCCGGCGGCGCGCGTCGGGGCCGAGGGTGTCGCCGGTGAAGACCTGCAGCCAGCCGTAACCGGGTCCGGCCCAGAGCTCGACGTCGGCGGCTGGGCCCGCGAGCCGGGCACGGGCGTGCCCGTCGGCGTCGGCCTTCAGCCCGGTGAGCGGGTGGTCGAGGGTCGCCGCGCCGATGCTGCGCCGCGCCCGGAAGTCAGCCGGCGTGCCCGAGACATCCCGCGGCTCGCCCACCGGGATGCCCCGGTCGTCGCATGGCAGCCACCGGGTTGCTGGCAGCTGCAACTGCCAGTCGTCGATGCCGTCGTTGCCGGCCAGCAGGTAGGGGTGAGATCCGGTGCCGAACGGGGCTGGTCGGCTGCCGGGGTTGCGCGCGGTCACGCTCACCTCGAGCCCGGCTTCCGGAGTCAGCCGGAAGCCGGCGCGTAGCTCCAGGCAGAACGGATAGCCAGCGTGCCCGAGCAGGTCGAGGGCCAGTTCAGCCGCGTTGGCCGCGTGCGCCGTCACCCGCCAGTTCGCCCATCGGGTGAGGCCGTGGATGGCCGTTCCGCGCGCGGGCTCGGACAGGTCGAGCTGGAAGCTCTCACCGCCGAAGGAGTACCGGCCGCCGTCGATCCGATTGGGCCAGGGGGCGAGTAGCTGCCCCCGGCCCGCGGGTGGCAGTTCGTCGGCGGCGTAGCTGGCGATCAGCGGCTGGCCACCGCGGCTGAGCTGGCGCAGGCCGGCCCCGAGCTCGGTGATGGTGGCCTGGTACTCACCCGCCGCGATGTCGTACTGGGCGCCGGTGACCGGACGCGTTGTCGACAGGGTCATGGGTCAATCCTGCCCGTCAGGCGCGGCCGGATGGTGGCGGGACGCACGCGATCTGTGTCTGGTCCGCTCGGCACGGCCCGGGCCGGCGCCACCGCCGCGAGATGCCGGCGGGGCTGCTTGGGGAGCGGGGGACCTTCAGCCCCGCCGGCACTAATGCACCCTAGCTGTCGCGGCTGTCCCCGGGTGTGAGGTTTTCGAACACCGGCCGCCAGCAGGTGCGGTTCAGGCGGTCCGGGCCCGCCAGTCCGGCTCCTCGTCGGGGACGCGCGCGAGCGCTCCGGTGCGCACGGCTTCGGCGGCGAGCACCCCGAACAGGTAGAAGCAGGCCCCTTCCTCGGTGCCGAAGAACTGCAGCTCGTGCCGCGCCCCGTCGGCGTACAGGAAAACCTCGAACCCGTTGTCGGTCTGCGTGAGGCACAGCGCGCCCTCGGCTTCCGCGCCGACCGAGTACGACTCGGCCGGGATTCCTGCGAGGCTGGCCATGTCGGCGAAAAGGGCCTCGGTGGCCAGTCGCTTCTGGGCAGCGCGACGCTGCCGGGACCCCGCTGGCGTGGTCAGCGGCTCCGGCGGTATCAGCACGGCGCCGGCGGACGGGCCGTGGTCGGCTGCCGGCGCTGGCTCTAGATGCGGGCCGGCAACCGGGCCGGTGTCCTCCCGGAGCCGCGACGCGGACGCGGCCCGCATGGCCTCGGCCTCGAGTGGCAGCGGGGTCTCAGCGGGTGTGGGCAACGTCACGCCCGTCCTGTCGTCAGGAACCGGCACGTAGATCGGGACCGGCGGGGCGGGCTGGTCCGGGCGGGTGGGCGCGCCGGGATCCGCCGGCTCGCAGCCGACGGATCCCGGCGCGGTCGCTTGACTGGCCGGCGCGGCCAGTTCGACCCGTTCCTCCATGATGCTGGTGACGTCGCTGCGGGGCGCGATGAGCTCGAACACGCCGCGGTCAACCTGCCAGTAGCCGAGCTGCTCGGCCTTGAATCCGTCGTGGCCCAGATAGCCGATGTGCAGCCGGTCCCCGAGGTCATCGAGCACCAGGCATCGC